>PWMU01000146.1 GCA_003558065.1 Opitutia bacterium
ACAAGCCCGTAAAAGCCCTGGTCGTTGGCCGCGTCAAAAGGGGATTCAATCGGCGTGTGCGGTCCGCCCAGAACGGCGAGACCGGCGCGGCTACTGCCCGTATCACCAAACTTGTTCAACCGCATTTCCGCCTCCAGTACGAAGTCGCTGCGGGTTTCGTAATCCGGCACCGAAGCCAGGGCGGCCGAGGAGACGAAATCCTCGCTCGTGGCGAGGAGACGCAACGCGTTGGATTGGATCTGGAAATCGTCCGGGCGGCTGCGCAGGAGGCTTTCCCCGTTCTCCTGCCCCGAACCGGTTCCGAAATCGAGGCTGAACGGCGCCTCCAGGGGCTCGAACGCGAACTGCCAGGCGTTCAGGTCCGCCCCGAGGAAAGTCAGATTCTCGCCGGTGTTGTCGATCCAGATATTGTCCAGGTGCATGTTCCGGCTCGACCCGGCGTGGGCATAAGCCGCGAACCCGTCCAGCACCTCCGCGCTCGATCCCTCGTCGCGAAACGAGAAATCAATCACTTCGGCGCCGTCCGCGTCATAGCTCAACCGGTCGCCACTGGCGGCATCCGCCGCATCCGAATTCAGATACAACTGAAACGTATCGCCGTCGCCGCGGTCGATCACGTACCAAAGGTTGTGCCAGACTCCCCGGGAGACGGTGGTCAGGGTCTGCCACTCGCCGCCGTCGCGCACCTGAAAATAATGCTCGCTCTCGGACGGGCCCGGAATGATTCGTGTATGGACGCGAAAATCCTCTTCGGGCCCGTGTGCGCTCGTGTCGATGTCATGGCTCAGCCCGAAATTCGCGCTCTCAGAGGAGTCCTGGCTGAGAGCTCCGCCCCGAAACTGCAGAAAAACCGTGGCCTGCCCCCCGGGATCGATCTCCATGCTTTCCGGCAGAGGCCGCGAACCGCCGCGATCACCGTCCGACCATCCATACGCGAGAAACCGGTTGTTCGCCTCTTCAACAATGGTGAATAAACCGGTATTGTGCGGCACCCACGGAGACGCCTCGTCGTCCGCGACATTACCGAGCGGATAAGTTTCGAAATCATCGAACAGCTCCGACACCGCTTCAGCGGCCGGCTGGAAACAAGTAAGGCCGGCCGCCAAACCGGCCAGCGCAAAGAACGTTCCCGTTCTGCAAAAATAGGGCTTTTTCATGATAGTTGGGTTTCCTTCGAGTTGAACCGATCCGGTTGTGAAGTGAGGTTTGAGGTTGGGTTGTGTAAACACAGTAAGACACACTGAAAGACACAAACCCAGTTAAAACCTTTTCCGGATCCCCGCCGAGTCCCTATTCGTTCAAATCGTTGAAACAAGGCTTGACCCGGCTGCTGAAAGCCGCAATCACTCTTTTCGTGGCTTCCCAGGTGACGATGAAGGATGTTGCGGCTAAGGCCGGAGTTCACCACTCGACCGTCTCTCTTTGCCTGAAAAACAGTTCGCGTATCTCCCGGGCGACGAAAGATCGCATTCTCACCCTCGCCCGGGAGATGGGTTACCGGCCGCACCCGTACCTGAGCACCCTGATGCACACCCGGCGGCGCGGACGGGTGAGCGGGAGTTCGGAGGTGCTCGCCCTGGTGATCTTCACCTCGCCCGACGCAAACTGGAAAAGATGGCTCGGCGAGTTCAAGGACGAGATGGAACCGGCTCGCACCCAGGCCCGGGCGCGGGGATTCAAGCTGGAGTTTTTCGAAGTATCCCCGGAAAAATTCGGCCCCCGAAGAATGGGCGACATTCTGTATTCCCGGAACATCAAGGGAGTCCTTCTGGGGCCGTGGCATCATTCTCAGGAAACATTTGACTGGCAATGGGAACGCTTTACGGTGGTCGCCTTGGGCCCTAGCCTGCACGAACCCCGCATTCACCGGGTGCGCCACCATCACTTTCAGGCGATGCTCACCGCCGTGAACGAATGCCATCGCCTCGGCTACAGGCGGGTCGGTCTCACCCTGAAAGCCGAAATCAACAGGAAACTGGATCAGCGCTGGCTGGCTTCGTACCTGATGAAGCGATACGAAGCGCCGTGCGCCGATCCGCCGGAACCTCATATTTCGGAATCCTGGACCCGGGAGTCGTTTCTGGACTGGTTTGAAGCCCAACGCCCCGATGCGATCATTACCATCAATGTTTCCGATGCCAAAGCCTGGTTGACGTCGGCAGGCTGCCGGATCCCCCGGGACGTGGGGCTGGTCGGGTTGAGCGTCCCCCGTTCGAGTACGCAAACCGGGATTTACCAGGATTGGCCGACCCAGGGAAGACGCGCGACAACCCTGTTGATCGACCTTCTCCGGGAGAATGCCGCAGGACTCGACAACCACCCGAACACGCTGCTTGTCAATGGCGTCTGGATTCCCGGTTCGACCGTCCGCAAGCAACTTTGAGCCAGTTTCCGCAACGCCCGTCTTCCTATGTCGAAAGAGATTATTACCCTGAAGGACGTTTCCAGAAAAGCCGGCGTCCACCCGTCCACGGTTTCGCTGTGCCTGAACAACAGTCCCCTGGTCGCGCGAAACACGCTGCGGCACGTGCAGAAGATCGCGCGGGAAATGGGTTACCACCCCCATCCTCACCTCCAGGCGTTGATGCGGAGCCGGCGAAAGCACGATCCTCAGCCGAAGCCGGCTCCCCTGGGCTTTGTCACCTTCTTTTCGACCCCGGAAGGATGGAAAACCCGGTTGCCGAATTTGCGGAAAACCATCGACGCCGCCCGGGAAAAAGCGGAATCCCGCGGGTTTCTGCTCGATGAAATCTGGATTCCACCGGAGCGTTACTCGCGCCCCGAGATCGAGGCGATGCTGCGGGAACGCGACGTCTGCGCCGTTCTGCTCTCGCCCCTGCCCCAACCGGAGAAAACCCTTGACTGGCCCTGGGAGCGCCTCGCCGCCGTCACTATCGGGCACAGTCTGCGCGAACCGCGGATTAACCGCGTGCGCAGCGATCACTTCAAATCCATGACCACCGCCATGAAGGCGTGTCACCGGCTCGGCTACCGGCGTCCCGGTCTCGCCCTGCACGAACGCGTCGATCACCAGCTCGAACGCCGGTGGTTTGCCGCGTTTATGACGACGACGAGGGAGATCGACCTCGGAACCGCCCCGCGGCCGTTCCTCACCAACGATTGGCGGTCGGCAAGGTTCCTGCGGTGGGTCGAGCGGGAAAAGCCGGACGTCATCTTCGTCACCAAGCCTTCCGAACAACTTCGCTGGCTCCAGGATGCCGGTTACTCGGTCCCCGGGGATATCGGCCTGGTCGCCCTGAGTATCGATTCCCCCGGAAGCCGGTTCAGCGGTATCTACGAACACTGGGAACTCCAGGGGGAACGGGGAATTCGTATTTTGATCGATCTGATCACCGACAACGAGTTCGGCTTGCAGGACTCCCCGATCATTTCCCTTGTCGACGGCTCATGGAATCCGGGAAAGACCCTCCGGGCGCCCGGTTGAACGCGGCCAACCGCGCGCCGCTCCATTTCCCGAGGACCAACGACTTCAACGATGCGAATTAGTGAAAATTTGCCGAACTTATTTCTTGAGGTATATTTTGACACCAATCGGTCTCATACGCTTCCGACAATCAAGTGCTTAATCGTCTAACCAAACCCTTGATAATGATAAAACTACCACCTCAAACAAGCAGGCAAGGCTCTTCTGCTTTCACACTCATCGAACTGTTGACCGTGATCGCCATCATCGGGATCCTGGCCGCGATTCTCATTCCGGTTGTCAGCTCCGTACGGGAGAGTGCGAGAGCGTCACAATGTTCCAGTAATCTCCGGCAGATCGCCACCACGTTTCATCTGGCGCTGAAGGACAACGAGTACCGGTTTGCCAGCGCCCGCGGCGGCGGGGGCGACACCGGGTCCTACATCTGGGGGCTTCTCCTCGAACAGGCGGGCTACATCGATACCCGGGAGATCCTGTACTGCCCGTCCCATCCCTGGAACGCGCCGGGCGAACCGGAGGACCCTTACCAGGTGGGCGCCTGGCAGTGGCGCACCTATGGCATGAACGCCTTCGACGAAGAGGTTGAGGTACGCTCCGCCGGCTTTGGAGTCAGCGCGACACTGTATGTGGTGAACTACAATAACATTCAAGATCCCACGCGTTACCTCCTGTTTGCCGACAGCTTGGAGACCCAGCGAAACATCCAGCGTTTCCGGATAGAAGGCGCCAACGGGTCGGCCACCGCCAGCGACTCCGGCGGATTGCACTTGCGCCACAACAACCGGGCCAACGTAGCGTTCTTCGACGGTCACGTGGAAGCGGCGGATGCGGCTCGCCTCGGCAACCTCGGCATGACGAGCGGGTTCGACCAGAACGGGAACACCGTTCAGTTTCCGCAGCCTTGACGCGCCGTCGGTTCCTCCGTACGAGCCGAAAACCGCGATGACTAACCCAACCCATCCATCGCGGAAACCTGGAATTACGGCTTCCCGATGGAGGTTTCCTCGATTCCGGGGCGCTGCCGCGCAGGCTTCGTCTCGACCTCTACCCGGCCTTGCCGGATCTCGCGGCGCCGGCCTCACTCCGCACCCACCTGCCCGAACACGATGCTCCCTGGGATCCGGCCGCTTCCCGCGGTTCGGTTTACAACGGTTTCCTCACCGACCGGTTTGAACGCACCCGGGCCGACCGGCAGTGATCGTCATGGACTTTTCAGTACGGAGCAAACCGGAGTTCCCGCACGTTTTATTAGGGAGATCTCTCGCGGGCTGGTTCGTCCTCGCGCTCCTCGCCGGTTCAGGTTCAAGCTGGGCGCCGCCGCTTCAGGCAACCGAAGACGGTGTCTACCACATCGATACCCAGGCCGATTTCGACCGGTACCGCCAGTCCGATTTTGCTCCGGGATCGAAGATTCTCTTCGCCAAAGGCGCGATCTTTCACGGGCAATTCGCCCCGAGGGGGCGCGGGACCGAAGAGGCGCCGATCCTCGTCACCGCTTACGACCCGGTGGATGGAACCGTTTTCCGCGAACCTCTCAACGACAAGCCGATCCTTAACGGACACGGAGAAGTCAACGCGACGTTTTTCCTGCAAAACGGAGAATACTGGGAAATCAATAATCTGGAAATAACGAATACCGACGGATCCCCGGAAGACCAGGGCGACCTGCGGGGGATCCATATCCTGATCGACGGGAGGTTTTTTCCCGGATTCGGTGAAACGGTGGGCGTCGCCCGGGGCATCACGGTCAGAAACTGTTACATTCACAGCGTCAACGGCGACGTCGGCGGAAAGGAACGCGGAGGCATCCATGTCCACGCTGCCGGCAACGAGCCGCGCAAATACCGGGACCTCCTGATCGAAAACAATGTCATCCGGGATGTCGGCGGGGTGGGCATCGGCAACCAGCAGCTCAATTCGAGCTTCAGGAGCATCACCAGCGACGACTACCTGCCCTGGCAAAACCTTGTGATTCGCAACAACCGCGTCGAACGCTCCGGGCGCAACGCGGTCATTTTCAGGATCAGTGAGAATCCGGTTGTTGAATACAACACCCTCGCCTACTCCAGCCGATTCAGCACCGGGCACAGCGTCTTTAATTTCAACACCACCGGCGCCGTGATGCAGTACAACGAAGCCTACGGCAATACCGGCAATCTGACCCAGGACAACGACCGGGGCGGATTCGACGCGGACTGGAATTCGCGCGGGACCGTCATTCAATACAACTACAGCCACGACAATCACTGGTTTGCCGGAATAATGAAGCGCGGGATCAACGAGGACATCACCATTCGCTACAACATCAGCGAGAACGAACGGGTGGGCTCTTACTTTTACGGCTTTCCCGGCGATGACGACGTTCGCGACGTCCGCGTCTACAACAACACTCATTTTTTCCGCGAGGGTTTGAACGCCAATATCTTCGCCAACCCCGCGCCCCACAACCGTACGCCCATTCACACGTCGTTCTGGAACAATATCTTTCACTTCGAGGATTCGGGGGGCTGGGGAATCGAACCGGACCCGGACACCACCGAGTTCGACAGCAACCTTTTTTTCAACGTGCCGCCGCGCGGTACGAACGCGATCACGGTCAACCCGCGCCTGGTCTCCCCGGGAACCGGCGGCGCCGATGTCGACATGACCGATCCGGATCGCCTCGCGGGTTACCGCCTGCAGGCGGATTCTCCGGCCATCGGACGCGGACGCGAGGTCGATAACCACGGCGGCCTCGACTTCTGGGGCAACCCCCTGTACCACGGCTCCCCCGACATCGGCGCGCACGAGAATCCCGACGTCGACCCGGACGCTCCCAGCCCGCCCTTGTATCCGGGAATCTCGATGCCGCCCGGGTTTTCATTCGGCAGCGATCCCGAGCGCGATTCCGGGGGCGCGCTGAAACGAAGCGGCCGGGACTGGTCGATCGAACCGCAGTCGCTGAGGCTTTCACGGGAATCCGGAAGCTGGGAAAACGCGTTGGCCGTCGCGGCGGTTTCCAATCTCGGAAACGGCCGGAACTTTGCGCTGCGTTCGACCCTGACCCTGACCCGCCTCGACTTCCCGGACGGCGTCAGTTTCCCCAGAATGGGTTTCGTGCTGCTAGGCGAGGACATCGAGGGCGACGAGGGGTTTTACTCGGCCACCTGGCACCCGTTCGTCCATCTCAACGGCGGGGAACTCCGGATAAGGGAAGGTTTCAACGGAAGCGTCGTCGAATCGACCGACGTGGCCGACGCCGAAAACCCGCCCGCGTTTCCTTCGGAAAGCGACACAGAAGCCGGTATCGGGGTCACTTATACATTCGAGCTCCGCGGCATCTACGAACCGGACGGCTCGCTGCGGTTCGAATTCACTCTATCCGACGGAGACGGGGGCGAAGCGACGCTGACCACCACCGTTGCCAACCCCAGGGTCAACGGAAACCGCTTCGGTATCGGAGGGCGCCTGGCGGGCGGCGAAGAACCCGTCCTCGATTTCCACACCTTCGACGCGATTCCGCCCTTCGAACTCTGGCGTAACGACCACTTCACCTCCGAACAGCTTGACGATCCCGCCATCAGCGGTCCCGAGGCCACCCCCGCCGGCGACGGAATCGCCAACCTTCTCAAGTACGCCTTCGGATTCGCTCCCCTCAAACCGGTCGGCCCCTCAGACCTTCCCCGCCCGGAGATCGACGGCGACGTCCTGCGACTCACCTATCCCGAGCGCATCGACGCCTACGACCTGACCTGCATTCCTGAAACTTCCGTGAACCTTGCCGACTGGAGCGCTGATCCCGTCCGGGAAGTCCGCCGTGTCACCGACGGAAATTTTGAACAGATTACCATTGAGACCCCGTTCAAAGACGAGGACGAAGACAGCAACTTCAGACGATTCCTTCGAATCAGAATTACGACAGCAACTCCATGAACCAATCAGTCCCATCAGTCCATCAATGAAACTGAGCTCCTGTTATTCAAATTTAATGCTTGGAATGGCGTAAGACTCCGGGTAACTATCCTTACCCTTGGCCTTCGTTTTTTATGGCCTCCTGATTCGGTTTTCCGGGTTTGTCCATTCGACGATAACCTTTTCATGGGGCCATTTCCAGGTCGCGTATCCCGAATTGCTTCACAACTGTTTGGGACTCGAGGGTATATTATCAACGGCCACGAACGATACCTATTCTTATCATGAACTCAATCAGAACCCGGGTCTTTCTGTTCCTGACATTATTCCTCGGCACCTTGTGTGCTGCCGCGGATCCGGCCGAAGAGACCGGGAATCCGCTCGACATCGGAGACAGCCCCCTCGGCTCGGATCTCACCGTCGACATCCCGTCCGATTTCGCAACGCTTCAAACCGCCATCGATGAGCTGGCAACGGTCCGTGTCGGCCAGAGTGTCCGGATAATTCTGCGAATTGAATCCGGGCACCGACCCGCCTCCGGTGTTGTCGTGAAAGATGGAAACTACTCCCACTTTTACATCGAGGCGGCGGATCGTCCGGTGATTGTAGCATCGGATTTCTCCGGCGATTTTGTCCGCGGCGAAAATGCCGTTATGCCGACGTTGGCCTGTCTGGTTGATATGGATGACAAAGGCGGTGACGGCTATTCAGCCCGAAGGAACTCCCGAGGGCAGGTCTTGCGTGGCTGCGGTGTTATCAACGCCGGCAGTCGGGGACTTTATGCTAACGAAACCAGTTTCGTCGGCGCAAACCGCTCGAACTTTTCGGGGGCGAATAATCGCACCCTTTGGGTAACCAGGGGAAGCACGGTGCATGCGCAGGGCGCGGACCTCTCGAATGGCATAAAGGGAGAATCGGGCCCAGCCTCGGCTGTTTCAGCTCGGCGTGCGTCGGTCATCGATGCGCAGGGGGCCGACATTTCCAATGCGAATGCCAATGCGGTTTCGTGCGACCGTGCCTCGCGGATGAATCTTCAGGATGCAACTATCACAGGGGCAGCCGGTGTTGCCATTTTGGCAGTTAGAGGCAGCATCGTCGCAGCGGGAAGAGCGGACCTTTCTGGGGCCTCCGGCAACGCGATCCGAGTCTTCGCTTCCGGTACCGTCAGTGCCGAACATGCCGTTATCGACGGTGCGGGCTCAATGGGTGTTTTCGCGTCAGATGGCGGAAACGTCAGCGCCAACAATGCGGAGATAACAAACAGCGGCTCGGACGGCGTGCGCTCAACCGGAGGCGCGGTCGTCGCGGTCGTCGGCGCGACCGTCACCGGCTCCGGTGGTCACGACCTGCGAGTCGAACAAGGCGGAACCATTTCCGCACCGGATACTGTTACCAGCGATGGCGCGCCATCGCTGGCGAACACAAACGTTTCCGAGTTCTCCCAGCCCGGACCCTACGGTATTATTTACGGACCGTAAACAGTCATAAGAGGGACCTATTCTTTAGGTGTCTGTTCAAGATGTTTCGCATAAGGACATGTTTTTATTCGTTTCTGCTTATAGAGGACCATCTGTTTGCTTGCGTTGTGAGGATGGCCCAGATTCATGCGTTGCGATAGCCACAAATTTCTTACCCAGGTTCGTCCTTTCAGCCATGCTCCGAGGGCCAGCTTCCATTCGGCGTTTTTCCGGTCGCTCCGGCAATCGGACTCAACCTTTCCCAGCCGTTTCAACCCCCTCTTCAGTTGCCGCGTCCACTCCACCTCCTCCAACTCCTTTTTAGCCTCGGCGCTCGCTTTAACCTCCCCATCCTGGATCCGACCCGCCAGCCACGCAACGTTGAGCCCACGGACGCCCCGGAGCCATCCGGCGAAGGCCGGATGCTGCCTTTCGGCCGGAGGCTCCGCCGGGGTCGTCTCGTTCTCATAATTCTCGGGAACAAGTGTCACCAAACGGAAATCTTTTCCAGGGCATCGCGTTCGATCCGAACCTTGGCCGCTTCGACGCTTTCGTTCACCCACTGCTCGTAGGCTTCGTCGACGTATTGCATCTGCAGGGCGCCCCGAATCCTTTCGAAGGAACGGACGCCCTCCAGCCCCTGTTCCCGGAAACGTTCCCGCATATCGGCTTCCGGCAGTTTGAAATCGTTTTCCGCCAGATGCGCCTTGAGGTCTTCCACCATACGGTCGAAGACGTGATCGAAATAGGTTCGCGGCGAAAACTGTTTCGGACCGTACACCACGCCCCCGCGGTCGATGCGCTTCTGTCTCGCTCGATTGACCGCGTTTCGCTTTTCCATGATGTCACGGAAATCCGTACTTGCAAGGATTCCTTTTTCCACGGCCAGAAGCTGTTGAACCTTGATTCGGACCAGCTTTTCCAAGGCTTGCCGCCTGAGCATCTCCGCGGGCGACTCCCCGCCAAATTCCCGTCGCCACAGATCCGAAGCGTCCCGCACGCCGTGCTCGCGATAGAAATACCGCGCCACATCGGCGCGTTCGAGCAGCATCCAGTGCTGCAACTCCTCCGCCCGTACCCGTTCCCCGTTCACCGTCGCCACGGTTTCGGAAGCTGTTGCGTGGAGAACAGGGCCCGCCAGCCAGAACCCCACGACCAGCATCCATGACATGGGCCGACGCACGCTTCGCGTGAACGTGGACGCTTTACCGGCGCGAACCGGTACCCGGTGGGTCACCAGGTTATCGGATTCTCCCGTGCCACCTCCCCTTCCACCGCCGCACACCGTGCTGTCGAGGTCACGTGCGGACGCCCGCGCCCAAACCGGCCCGCGCAAACGCGGACCCCGCCGCAGGGCTTCCACTGCGGGGCATTGGCCCTTCCGAAAACCTGATAACCGACGCTCCGACATGACAGAACGGGCGGCCCCGGCTTATCGAAACTCGTGCGCGCCGATATCCGGTTGGCCCCGGTAGAGGGGATTGCCCCAGAAGTCCCGCCCTCCGTGATCCGGGATCTCGCGGCCGGCCCCGATGGCCGGCGAGTCCGGCAGGAGACGGTAACCGGACAACCGGTCGGGGTCCCTCATATCGATATCGGTGCCCCCCGTCCCAGGCGCCACCAGTTTCGGGTTCGTCTCCAGGTAATCGGCTCCGCGCGGCTCGACATTGTAAAACAGATTATGGGAGAATTCGGTGGTTTCCGGATCCGGTTCGATCCCCCATCCCCCGGCATCCTCGAAGTAAAAGAGGTTGTTCCAGAAGGCCGTGTGAATGGGCGTGCGGTTGTGGGGCCGCGGATTGGCGAAGATAGTCGCGTTCAAACCCGCCCGAAAATAATGCGTGTTGTTGTAGACCCGCACGTCGCGCACCGCCGAGTCCCCGGGGAATCCGTAAAAATAGACGCCGATACGGTCGTTCTGACTGATGTTGTAGCGGATGGTGATGTCCTCGTTGATCCCGCGCTTCATAATCCCGGCGAACCAGTGATTGTCGTGACTGTAGTTGTACTGAATGACCGTGCCGCGCGAGTTCCAGTCCGCGTCGAATCCGCCACGGTCGTTGTCGCGTTCCAGATCGCCCGTGTTCCCGTAAGCTTCGTTAAATTGAACGAGGCAGTCGATGGTATTGAAATTGAAAACACTGTGACCGGTGCTGAAGCGGCTGTTGTAGGCGAGCACGTTGTATTCCACAACCGGCTCCACCGCCATCCGAACGATGATCCCGTTCCGGCCGGTCCGCTCGACCCGGTTGCCGCGGATGACCAGGTTTCTCCACGGGTGATAATGATCGTCGGGAAGACTGCGCCAGCTCGACTGGTTGCCGATCCCCACCCCGCCCACGTTGCGTATGACGTTGTTTTCGATCAGGACGCCGTCGAACCGGGTTTTCTCCTCGTTTCCGAGCACGTGCACATGGATCCCGCCGTGTTCCTTCCCCCCGATTTCGCCGTTCACGTTGTGAATGTAGCAATGGCGAATCACTATATGGTTCAACGTGCCGGCATCTTCGGCCACAACGTGAATGCCCCGCAAGTCGCCCTGGTCGTCAAGAGAACCGTCGGTGTTGGTGAGCTCCAGGTTGTTGATTTCCCAATACTCGCTGTTCTTAAGAAAAAACGTCGCATTGACTTCTCCGTGTCCGTTCAGGATCGGTTTGTCGTCGACATTCCCCTCCAATAGGCCTCCCGTCTCCGGGTCGTAGGCGGTCACGATAATGGGCGCCTCTTCCGTGCCGCTGCCCGACGGAGTGAACGCGCCATTGAAAATCCGTCCCCGGGCAAACAGGATCCGGTCACCGGGAGCAAAGGTGGCGGTGCGGTACTCGTCGAAGTCCGCCTGGCTCTTGATGTGAACCACTTTGGGCGCCTCCTCCGCCATCATTCCTATTCCGGAAGCCACCGCGGTGAAGATGAATATCGGGAGAAAACGGAGAAATCGGAATTGCGACATAAGCATCAGGATAAATTTACAGCAATTTTTCTGATTTAAGGACCCTATCTGTAAAGCGTGTATCACCATCACAGATTCACGCCACAAACCTGTGGGACAATTTCATTTTCATTCGAATCGTTGAAAGATTGAGGGGTTCTTACCCGCTGCGAGGCCCGGCCTCAGAACTCTTGATCCGCAACCTACGTCGACTCCGTCCATGGATACGGAAGCTATTGGACTAAAGCCTATTGCAGATGGACTCCGGCAATTCCTGAAGACGAGCCCTGTGAAGCGGTCAATGACACCTTCAGCAATCCGATCCTCCCTGTAGCGAATCTGCCCATGCAGATTCCACCTCCGCCAGCTGCCCGTCGATGAAGGCGTGGCTTCATCACTACGAAGAAGCGACACCCCGATCCGTGTCAGCCGAGCTTCCCAGAGGTAAGGATTTCCGGGCCTGCGCCCGTGGCGACATGCCCTGCGGGTCTGAAAAGAAAGCAAACGATAAATCCCCGGAGTCCCGATCGGGAGCCGGAAGCGTTTCATTCCGCCGGCACCGTGACATGGGGATAATTCCGAACGACGAAGTCGTCGAACAGAATCAGGGGGCCGTCGGCGCTCGTACTCTGAAACCAGAACCCGTCGATGGGCCCCGCCTGGTCGTGTGCGCGCTGGCGCGATTCGCGAACGAGGTTCCCGTTCCGCCAAACATCGAAGTGCCCGCCCTCCAGTGTCCGTTCGCCGCCGTCAGGGGTGTCGTAGGTCACCGTCTCGGTTTCGTCGGCATGGTTGTTGAAAACAAAGTCCACCTGATGAACCTCGTCCAGCGGGTAGGTCGCCCCCCTGATACTGCCGTTGCCCAGTTCGGGAACCTGGGCACGGGTGCCCTGCGACATGGGAACCAGCCGCAAGCTGTCGTTGTGCGCGGGGTCGTCGGGCTCCATAAACCGGAAGCTGATGGTCACGATCTCCGAGGCCGCCGGTCCCGAAAAGGTCTCGAACGCCCGCAAACCCATCGCTCCTTCATCGACATCCCGGTATTCGAGGTACCGGTTGTCGGGGCCGTTGCCGAAGATTTCATCCACGTCCTCGCGCACCGCGATCACGCCGTTGGCGGTGACGGACACGCTGGTCCACGGCGCGCCCGGCGCCTGGTCGAGCGCCTGTCCTTCAAAATCGTCGACGAAAAGGACCGGATCCAGCATGAGTTCGGTATCGGTGACAACCAGCCGGAAAAACCGGGCTGTCGACTCCGGAAAATGCAGGCGGACTTCTTCGCGCGAACTGTCCTGAATCGGTTCCACGTTCTCGACGGCCGGTTCGGCATCACTCCATTCAACCAGGTCGAACGACGCCTCGACCCGGAACCCGACGTCGTCGGTGCCGGTTCGCCGCAGGTAGCGAAGGATGGTTTCCCCGTCTTCGGTTCTGACGCGGGGCAGATGTCCGCGGTCGCGGGATCCTGAAGAGGTCATATCCAGCGCATATTTCATCAGGTTGGTCATGTCGTCGCCGGCGGGCGTCGCCAGCCGCTCCGCATTCCCCGAGGCGAGATCGTCGGCGGTGAACACGGCATCCCGCCACCTCTCCCATGAAGTCCGTATCCAGTCGGGCCCGACATCGGAAGGGGTCAGCGGCCTCCGGGCCGGATCCCCGCCCGAAAACTCGTGCGCGCCGATGTCTTTGGTCTCTCCGCGGCTGCGCCCGTCGACGTCTTCAAGTATGTCCGGGTAATCGCCTTCGGCGCCCTCCAGGGCGGGACTGTCACCGGAGGGACGCCACTGGCCGGAGGGATCCCGGAACAACTCCGGATCGGTTTCGTCTAAACCGGGTTGGGACGGAATCCCCACGTCCGCCCCCCAGGCGATATTTCCTTCCAGGGTCATCCCATCCGGAGAATCACGCATCTCAAAGATCGGTCCCTCGGTCGCGGTAAAGATGTTGTTGGCCAGAATCAGATTCTTCGGCGGAAGGACCAATTCCGCGCGTTCGGCCCCCAGACCGATAATGACGGGCCTTTCACAGTCGACAAACGTGTTGAACGCAATCAGGGCATCCGTCACCTGAGAATACTCGTGGAGTTCCGGGTCCTCGTTCGCGTTCATGATCCCGAGCGGGGGTGTGAAGCCGCGGCCCGTCAGTCCGTGAAAATAGTTGTTGATCACCGTCTGGTCGGCGTTGATGACGCGGACTCCGCCGGTGCCCGGAGCGGACGCTCCGAAGAAATAATTGCCCTCGACGAGATTCCGGTTGCCGTGACGCAACGTCAGCGCTCCCCTGCTGCGGATGAAGGTGTTGTACCGAAAGGTGTTTTCATTCGCCTTGTTGGAAATGATTTCGCCAAATCCGCTGCACGCCAGAAACAGATTGTGTTCCACCAGCGACCGGGAATCGTACATGGACGTAAAACTGTTCCCGATCATGATAATGGCGCCGCCGGACGCACGAAGATCGTCCGAACGCGCCGTGCGCTGCCCGAAGTGATTGTTGTCGATCCGGTGATAATTCGGCTGCTCGTCGATCGGAGCGGTGATCATACGCCCGGCGTGATTCTGTCCCTCGAACCGGTTGTGATCGACACGATTGTAATGCCCCCGGAGCACCACCCAACTGTAGCGGGTGTACCGGTCGGGCGGGTTGTAGTCAACGATCGCGGAATCGGTGAGACGGCAATGTTTCGCCTCTCCGAAATTGGAGGTGCGAAAATCCACGACCGCCCCGCCCTCGAGGTAGCCGTCCTTGAAGAGCAGCCCTTCCACCACGAGGTGCTCGCCGCCGATAAACAGGCGCGACGACCCGGTCAAAACGACTTCTCCGGGCGTTTCCGCGCGCAGCATGATCGGCCGGTCGGGCTCGCCGATACCTTCGAACACAACCTGCTCGTCCCGCCATACGCCCTCCGCCATCAGCACGACATCGCCCGGCTCCGCTTCGTCGCGCATGATCGAACGAATCTCCGCGGGACTTTCGGCCCGGAAAACCGTTCCCGGCTCCTCCGGAATCTCCGCCCCCGCCTGCGCCCAATCATCCTCCCACGCCGCATCGGCATGGACGGCGGCCAGCGTCCAACCCGCCATTCCCCAGACCAACGCACAAATCCGGAAATGACGGGCGAGAAAGGGCTCGATTTTGGTTTTCCGTCTTAGCATTAATTTCCCTCTGTTTCAGGATACCTCCCAAGTATCTCCCCATCGACGTTGATCGAAGTGATCTGAAAGCCGTTTTCGTCGATCTCCACAAAATGAAAGTGGCGATCAGGTGCAACCCGCTTCAGATACCAGGTTTCTTCCGCCTTATGAAGACGCTCGCCTGTGCCACCGCTCATCCCGAAAGCGCCGTCGCCCATATAAACCACCCCGTCCGGATGAATCTCGCCGTCCCGGATAGGATAGGTCTGCTTGTAGGCGTGGTCGTGGTTTTCAAAAACAATTTCCAGCTCATACTTGTCGAAAAGCGGCCCCCAGTGCTCGCGAATCAAAGTCTGCTCCCGCCCGTCGAAATCCAGCCACGAGGGGTAGGAAGCGACATGGTAAATGGGAAACACATGCCGGATGACACCGGCGCGATTGGAAAGCGTTCGATCCAGCCAATCAGTCTGCTTTCCCTCGATCGGATTGCTGTGAGCCGTATCTAGAAATATCATACTAAGATACTCACCGAAATCGAGTGCCGCGTAACCGGGCTGCCCCGGAAAAGCGAAAACGTTGTAATAGATCGGGGCCATGCGCTCGCGCCAGGCGTCGGTCTGCTTGTACTCCGGGTGATTGCGCGTATAACCACGCCAAACTTCATGATTCCCGATACCTGCCAGGACAGGGACGACCCGCCCTTCTTCGGTGACCATTTCTTCCGTCACTATCTCAAACCAGGATTCCCACCACTGCTGAGTAGTACCCAACTCCCGGTCCTCCCGGTGATCACGGTGTCCGCCGTCCGCATACGCGAGGTCCCCGCCGAGCGCGATAAAATCGGGATCCCGTTTGACCGCCGCTCTGCTGACATTCCTAAAATGCACCCGGTATCCCGTGTCGCCTCCGGTAACGAACCGGACCGTCCGCTCGGAGGGATCAACGGGCATGGTGCGAAACTTGTAAGTGACGGATTCGGGAAACTTGTCCGGATCCTCCGGTCCGATCCGAAACTCGTAGGTCGTGCCGGGCTCGAGCTCGGTCAATTCGACCCGCTTCACCGTCCGGCCGGTATATGGGAAGGGATGGAAAGTTCCCGGGACCTTGCTCCACTCGCCCTCGGAGCCCTCCTGCCTGAAAAGAATGCTCGGCGGACGCGGATAGTCCTGGCCCGCCCGCGTGTGCCAGTCGATGGTCATGGTGGTTGTCGGATCGTTCTTCCAGGTGAGGAGCAACCCCAACGGTTTGTACAGCTCCTCGGCTCCCGTATCAGCCTTGAGGACACCACCCGCACACAGCCAAACCAGCGACATCGCCAAAGCCCAACTCCCAACCCACTTTTCCACAATCAACCTGGCCTTCATGACCTCACTCCTTTTCTTTCAGGTTTCCTGTTTATAACCGTGCGCCGCTCTGGCAACTATCCTCGCTATAACCGGGCCGAACCAAACGGCACATTGCCAATAATACACAAACCGCCCGAACCGGTTCTTCCCATCGAATCGAGATCATTCGAGTAAGGCTTCGACTTCGGCGCGGCTGCTGTTTCCGCTCCATCATCACCCACGCCGCCTTGGACCGCGCGCAAACACAAAAATCAAGCCCGCAGCTCAACGGAAAGCGTCGGTACCGCCCCAGAAAACACCCCCATCACTATGCGAGCCGGTCGATTCCGGGACGTCTTCGTAAACCAATCGCTGAACGCTTCCGTCAAAATGCAGGAAATTCGTGCTCCGGTTGTGCGGCATCAACCCAAACAGGTTGTGATACCAATCGGAGCGCCCCCGCCAACTGCCCCCCTCAAAGACCATCACGGTCCGGGACGGACTTGCCAGCGCTTCCAACGGTAATGGCGTGGTTCTCCCCTCCCGGCCGCTCTGGCTGTAATAGACGATATTCGGCTGAATGTTCATGGTATAGGAAAAGGGCCGGTGAAAGTCGGTTGATCCGGGGGTCATAATCTGCGAATTATCCGTGACCAGGGTGGTCGGGCAGTGGAAAACCGTTCTCACCTCGCTCTGGTCGCGCTCGTCGAACTGGTTGCGGGAATAGGCCGACTCCTCGTAGCCGACATAGGGCCAGAGCTCGCGGTGCCAGTAGTGACGCAGGTTGTCGAAACGGTCTTCGTACCGTGACGCCAAAACTTTTCCGTCAATCTCATTTGCGTACAACATGATCCCCGCGCCTATCTCCCGCATGTTGGAGGTGCAGGAGGCTGCACGGGCGCTCTCGCGCACCGAGCCGACCACGGGAATAAGGATGGCCGCCAGGATCCCGATGATGGCGATCACCGTCAGCAGTTCGATCAGGGTAAAAGCCCGTTCGAATGCACCACCTGTATGGTCTTTGTTCTGTCGCATTTTCAAAACGTTGATGTATTGAGCTGAAAGGGTATCGAAGCCGGCCGGCTTCGATACCCTTCCCTCACCTGTTTCCCCAAAGCTCAGGGATTTTCCACCTCCAGCCGCAGGAAACGCCTGTCGGCCGCTTCGATCGGCTCGCCATCGCGCCACAGCTCGGTCACGGTTCCGTCGCCGTTTGCGGTGACCGAAACCTGGACCGGATCCTCCGCCCACCCGGCCAGATCGCCCGAACCGGTCACCAGGTAGGTGACATCCTCGATGTCGTCCGGCCGGTCGAACGTCAGGGTCAGGTATTCGTTGGTCTCGTCATCCACTTCCAAGGCCTGAACGCTCGTTGCGGGAAGGTTTCCGGCATTGGAAACCCAGGGATCGAGGCCGAGGGCATACACCATCAGATTGGTGATTCCATCACCCACCGGGTCGCCCAGGGGGCCGCCAATCGCTTCATCGGCCCGCTGTTCCTCCGTAAAATGCTCCGCAAGCCAATCGTCAAAGCCGACGACCTCGGTTGGCACCGTTACGTAGGGGAAATTCCGAACGACGAAGTCGTCAAAGAAGATCCGGGGAGCATTGGTACTTACCCCCTGAAACCAGAACCCGTCGATCGGGCCGGCCTGGTCGTGGGCGCGCTGGTGTGATTCCAGAACGAGCTCGCCGTTCCGCCACACGTCGAAGTGCCCGCCTTCCAGCGTCCGTTCGCCACCGTCGGGCGTGTCGTAAGTCACCGTCTCGGCTTCGTCCGCGAAGTTGTTGAAGATGAAATCCACCTGGTGGACCTCATCCAACGGGTAGGTCGCTCCGCGGATGTTCCCGTTACCGAGTTCGGGAACCTGGGCCCGGGTTCCTTGCGACATCGGCACCAACCGCAGGCTATCGGTATGGTCGGGATCATCGGGCTCCATAAAGAGGAAGCTGATGGTCACAATCTCGGAGGCCGCGGCACCGGAGAATGTATTGAGCGCGCGCAATCCCGACGACGAAATTCCCAGATCCAAATATTCGAGGTACTGATTGTCCGGCCCTTTGCCGAATATTTCGTCTTCGTCTTGAAGCACGACAATGGATCCATCATCGTCACCCATGGCGACGTCGGTCCAGGGAGCGCCGGGCTCCTCGCCGACAACCTGATTCTCAAAATCGTCCTGGAACAGAATCGGATCCACCTCGATTTCAATGTCCCGGACACGGGGCTCGTCGTAGACCGTCAAGTTGTCGAACCAGCCGATGAAGGTGTCGCTGCTGCTCGAGTTGAATTCCAGACTGGTGATCGGACCGGCCTGATTGGTATCCCGCCCGAACGCTTCCGAAGCCAGATGCCCGTCGATCCACGTCTGGAAGGACTGCCATATGACCGTGTATTCCTGGCCGTCCACGGTGTGGGTGATGTCGCTGGTTGTATTGTTCACGATGATATCAACGTGCACCAACTGACCGGGTGCATAACCGGCCTCTCCAATCGTACCGCGTCCGATCAGAATCCGCTGAGCCCGGTTATCCGTCGAACGCTCTCCCGAATACAGGAAGAGGCTGACCCAGTCGTCGGACCCGGGGGCTCCCGAATCGATGAAATCGAACGAAAAGGTCATAACCTCGTTTTCGGGTATCTCGTCCATGACCCCCAGCGCCTGCAGGGCCATCGGGTCTTCGGTTTGGTCCTTTCGCCATTCCAGAATCCGGTTGTCGGTGCCCCGTCCGAACCGGTCCTCCTCGTCGGCGATGACGGATATCGTCCCCCGTCCTTCTCCATGGCTGACATTGGTCCAGGGCGGCATGCCCGGTGCCTGGCCGGGGAACCAGGGATCGAAAGTGTCCTGAAAAGCAACGCCTTCAGGCAAAGACGGAATATCGGCCGGATCCGCGGCCACCGCCACGCCGAAATCCACCTCGCTTCTTGCCAGGACGGCCCTGAAAGCACCGTTATCGATTTGATGAACCCCAATGCCGATACCTCGTTGGGCGAGGACCAGGTGTGTTCGCGAGGGGCTCAGCGCGACCCCCAGCAAGCCGTCCAACCCACCCCGAACCAACGCCACTTCCTCAGCGCCAAAGTCGTAGGAGACCAGCGCGCCGTCGCCGAAGTTGGCGATGTACGCAATGTCGGCCTCGTCGTCGTAAGCGAACCCGTAGTGCTGGTGGTTGCCGCCGAGCTCCGCCACAACCGTGGATTCACCCGTATTCAGATCGGTCGAGTAAAGGTTGGTGTCCTCGGCCGCCGCCGAGACCGATATCAGCTCGTTCTCGCTCCTGAGCGCCAGCCCCGTGCTGCTCGCCGACGGCTGGTCGACCGGTGTCAGATCGCTTCCGTCAGCCAGCTCGGCGACCCACAACCCGCTCACCCAGTCGGAGATATAAATCTTCCCGTTCACCTCGTCGATCGCGATGAACTGCGGGTTCGTGATCTCCGTTTCGTTGACGACCAGCAGTTCCGCATTGGAGCCGTCCCGCTCGGCCCGCCAGACGCCGCCGGAATTCTCCGCACCGGCGTTGTCAGTCCAATAAATGAAATCGTCCGTGACAACAACATCGACAGCAAAGCCGTGCATGTTTCCGTCGTCGAAAATCCCGGTTAAGCCCGTTCCGTCGATACCGGAAGCGGCAATTGAATCGTCTTCCGTCCAGTAAATGTCCTGTGCGAGCAGGCTTACGCCCGCGACCAGATTGACCAGGCAGCTTAAAGCGGCCGCTCCCACCTTCGAATAGGGTATCTTTGTAGTCATCATTCTTCTCCTATGGTTTTTGTCGGGTTGCAGTTTGGGTTATACATTACATTTCAAAAAAACTTTTCCGGTCTCTCCACCCGGCGGATCGGACTGCTGAAACCGCCGGATTTCGAGAATTCCTGTAACCATGGATGGTTCCCGCCGGGATCTCACTGGATCGCCACCTGAGTGCCCCAGAATAACCCGGACCGCTCGTCCTGAGAGGAAGGGCCACCCCGGGCTCTGGGGACATCCTGGTACGCTATGCGGCGCACGCTTCCGTCGTAAAAAAGAAAGTTTCCGCTCCCGTTGTGAGGGACCAGTCCGTTGATGGAATGATAAAAGGAACCATGGCCTTCCCAACCGGTTCCTTCGTAGATCATCACGGTCTGTGATGCCGCAACCAGGGCGCCTTCCAGCGGCGTCCCGTTCCGCTGTCCGACCGACGACCCCTGGCTGTAAAAGGCTTCGCTCGGCCAGCGGTTCAAAACATAGGTGCGCACATCCATATCGCGCAAAGTCACACCCGGCACGGCGAGGTGCTGCCTGTC
>PWMU01000151.1 GCA_003558065.1 Opitutia bacterium
CAAGTACGCGTTGCTGCGATTCACGCAGGAACTTGAGCATGACATGGACTGGTTGAATGACGTGGCAAACAAATTGCATACGCCCAACGACAAGGTCAGCGGCTCGTCCGCTGACGCGGATAGTTAAGGAGAACACATGACACACTGGAAAACATGCGAAAACTGCGGGATTGAGACCGCTGACCGTTACACCGTGCACACGGACTTCCGTGGCGACCACCACGAGGGACCAGCCCTCTACGGCGAACCCGAAAGGGAGCTATGCGCGGTGTGCATGAAGGCATTGTGCCACGGCATCTATGATGTGGACGACCTCATGGATTTGACGTTGCGGGCTTAACAAATACCCCCGCTTGGGGTACAGATAATATGCATTGACCATGCAAGGGCCGAGGAGTAATATATGCACATTGTTTTGAAAGAACGATATACATTTGGGGCTATATTGATGGTCGCCGGGTTGGTTGTAACTTGGCAGACGGCGGGGTGGGTGGCCGCCATAGGGGTTGCGCTACTTGCGGGGGGCCTCGCCCTCTGGTGCGTGACCGCGACGCGCGAACTGATTGCACGGCACCATGACGACGAACACAGGAGGGGGCGATAATGAGCGCCAACAAATGGCATTGGCCCGTAGCGCCGTACCCGTGGGCAAAACAAGTTCCAAGCGCAGACGGAGCAAAGTTGGTAAAACCGACGATTACTCATGCTCGCAGGTATCTATTGCTCCCATCCGTCACGTCGATAGTGTCCGGCCTGTCCAAGGGCGCGAAATTCGAGGACTGGCAATTAAGGCAGTCGCTCTTCAAAGCGGTGCTACGGCCTTTTCCCGGATCGTCGGATGCGATCACACACGAGTATGATCCTGGGGAAATCCGTGAGTGGCAGAATGATATCTTGCGCGAACTCGCAGACGACCTGGAGGTCTCGGCAAACGAGGGGAAGGAGGTGCATGGAGGGGTGGAGGATTTTTATCGCGGGTTGCCCGTGCAACTCAACGTGGCGCAGCAGAACATCATCAACGCGGTTGGCCCGGACATGGAGAAGAAGGGGGTCACAAAAATTGTGCCGGAAGAAACTATCGGCGGACCGGAGGTCGGGTTTGTGGGCACGCCGGATATGGTGGGGCATGACGATGTAGGGAAAATTAAGGCGCTATGGGACATAAAGACATGCAGCGCATCGGCGTTCGCCGGATTCAAGACCGAATCGTCGTTATACCAGAATTGGCGCTTGCAGCAGGGGGGATACTGCATTCTGCTTGGCGATCACCACATACCGAAGGCACAGATACTGTCGGACCGCGAAGGCGAGGATCGGTCATGCAAGATCATCGACTATTCCGAGGGCGACCGGTGGTCATTGGCCTTCCGGCATGAAATGATTTCGTGGTTTTACAGGAACGACTACTATCCGTGGAAGCTGTGGGAAGAGGACAAAGGCGGCATAATTGAACGGGCGACCGCCGCCATGGACGTTGTGCGACGATTGCAATTCGCAGATGCCAGTATTTGATTGAACGGAAGCTGTAAGAACGACATTACAACATGGACAAAGCCGCCATAGATGCCGCGCTTGACGGACGCACCCCTGAACTACTCGACAGGTTGGGTGTCACCCGTGATGGTCGCCGCTGGTTGTGCCCGTTCTGCCAAACGCAGGGCCGACACAGGCACGGAGACTTGTCGTGCCGAGGAGCGGCCATCAAATGTTTCAAATGCGGATTCAAGGGCGATCTCTACCAACTCGTAATGGAGATGAAATCTTTGGGGTTCGCCGACGCACTTGCGATGATCGCCGGGTTGGTGGGCGGACAGGTGGGGGACGGGACATCCCTGAACGCCAGACCCCCTCGCCGAAGATATGAGCGCCGCTATTATGCCACACTGGAAGAAGCTGTGCAGGCAGTGCGTGGGGCGCTTGGCGCGGGCTGGGAATGCACCCGAAAAGACCAGTATCGTTGGGCGGACACTCGATTATGCGCCATGATTACGCGATGGGACAATGGGCAGGATAAGACGTATCGGCCCTTGAGTCTGGACCCGCGAACCAATAGATGGTACAGAGGGAAACCAGACGGTGGATACCCGATATACAACCTGCCTATGGTCGCGGGTTCCCTCGAAAGGACCGTGTTCGTGGTCGAAGGCGAGAAGGTGGCGGAGGCGGGGAAAGAAATTGGCTTGCTGACCACCACCACTGCCCACGGGGCACATGGCATAAAACTGACAGATATGTCACCCTTGCGTAATAGGAACGTGGTGTTGTGCCCCGACAACGATGAACCCGGCGAACAATACATGTTGAGTGTCGCCGCCCACCTTGAGCGGCCCACATGGTTGCGACTCCCGGTTGGCGAGGGAGAAGATTTGCACGATTGGCTGGCTCGGTTCTCGGGGACCGACCCGGTTGCCCGGTTGCGGGCCATGTGGAGGGAGCAACAACGAAGGGGCTACAGCTAATGGATGATACGCGACATTGTGGTGGGTGCGGGGACGAATACTCACCTCGCACCACATGGCAGCGTTTTTGTTCGCCGGGGTGTCGGGACCGCGCATGGGGCAAGCTTAAGGCCGAGGCGGCGAAGTGGGCGGCGGCGAACCCCAAAGAATGGGAACGGATCAAGACCGGTAAGCGGCGCGGGGGCGGATATGTCTGATACCCAGTCATTGTTGATCGCCGCCGTGGTCCGTGACCCGGAAGAATTCTATGTCGCCATCTCAGAGGGGGTGTCCCGAAACACATTCACCGACCTGTGCGCGGTTGAGGTGTGGGAGACTATCGCCGCCATCATGGCCGATTCGGCCGCGCTCGACCGCTACGCCGTTATTACCAAGCTCAAAGACAAACCGCAAACACTCAAATGGTTTGATTCCATCCCCGTGGATGTGAGAGGCGCGAAACCCCACGCCCAACGCTTGAGACAGGAAGAAAAAACCCGGCGTCTCAAAAACGTGGTGAGTTGTTATGCCTCGAAGAACGCCGTCACTGATGATGATATCACCGGATTGGCCGGTGACGCGCTCGACATTCTCGGTGGCGGGGGGGCGCACCGCGTCCATACCATGGCCGATGTCATCCCCGGCGTACTCGAAAAGGCCGATAGGATCGCGCACCATAAAGGCGACAACATCATAGGGTATGAGTCCTTCATCGCGCAAATGAACCAGTGGGGAGTGCCCTATCCCAAAGGGCTGGTGTCCGTTTTCGGAGCGTATCGGGGTTCGGGGAAGAGCACGATTGGTAAGCAGGAGATATTGCACAAGGCCGGGCAGGGCATTTCCTGCGGGTTGATTAGCATGGAGGATAATGCAGAGGACGCGGTGCTTAATGCGCTTACCGTGTCGGGGGCCGGGTTCATGTGGCGGTATCATCGCGGGTTGGGCGATCTCGATAGGCTTGGGTTGGTCGCCGACAAATTACGTCAACTTCCAGTTTACATTATTGATGCGCCGCAAACCATCGACGATTGGCAGGCGTCAGCACAATTACTCAAGGCAAGATATGGGATAGAGTTCCTTGTTACCGACCATTTACATCACATTGGAGATGGTCGCGGGGCGCGGTATGGCGGAATCGAGGAACGCTATACCGACTTCATGGGGCGGATCTGCGGAACGACGAAACGGCTTGGGTTTGCGCACATGCTTCTCGCCCAATATTCCCGCGACCCGGAAAAGCATGACCGGCCACCCCGCATGAGCGATTTGCGGGGATCGGGCAGCATAGAGCAGATGGCGCGCAGGGTCTATCTATTGCGGAAAAACCCTGAACGCAACGAGGACGACGGGGTACAATGGAAACATTTCGTGGTGGAAGGGGCGAAAATCGCGCAGTCCGGGTTCGGCACCCCCGATGAACGACAAGCCCAGATTGAATACGCCCAAACGCATGACGGATTCATTGAGAGCAACCCATTGACAGGGGGTGACGACGATGTTTGAGGACATACAACCCACGATAGGGGATAACAGCCGGGCGGGTGTCATCAAGGCATATCAGGACGCATTGATGGCGGCGGTGCAAGACCTGTCGAAACGGGCTACCAGCAGGGACGCTTCGGTCATTCAAGCCATGCAATTTGCATGGATGGAGTTGAAGCTGGCTTCCACCATGACCAAGAGCGGGGTGGCTATAAGGATCACCGACTTGCGCGGCATGACCTGCGACACGGAATTTGAACAAAGGATGCGGGACGCCGGGCTCGAAATCCTTCAACGGGTAGGGAAAGAGTTGGCGGCACAAAAAAGGGCTTAACATGCGACTAAAAACTGGGTATGGTATTGATCATGAACTGCGAACTAGGATTGGTTATGGGGGATAAGGGTATCTGGCGGGGGAGGGGGCCTGACCAGAAAGGCGGTTTTTCGTTGAGCGGTCGGGCCAAATCGGGGCGATCTCCCAAAATACGCATCCGAGTGCGGACAGAAAAGAAAATGGATTCTACGCGAAATGGCGCGGTCTAGTATAACTGTCAAGTAAAACACACAGGAGGAATCACGATGAGCGAGTACAGGCCAGTCGAGATAACGAGGGTTCATGGCGAGTCTTATGCCAAGGGGAAGAAATACCAAGCGATCCAGGTCGATGTTGAGGGTCGCGGGCCAGTCGAGTTGGTGGGGTTCCCAGACAAGATCGGGTTGGTGCGAGAGGGCGTGAAAGTGATTGCCAAGTATTCGGAGGGAAAGGGGGATCGTGCGGCAAATTACTTCTTCACGAATGTCTCCGATGAAGATGGCGGGCGTAATACACAGTCACCACCCCCGCCCCGAGCCACACCACCGCCGCACAACTTCGCGATCGGGGAGAAGAACCTCCAGATAAAATCAGGGCGGGCGGTCAATACCGCAACCCTCCTTTTCGTGAACAAGCATGTGGATACGCTTGAGGCCGGGTTGCGGGAAGCGATACGCATTGAGGTGTTGGCGGATCAGTGGTATGAGAAGGTGTACGCCGAAGAACTCAACAAGCTCAAAGGCAAGGACAAACAGCCATTGCCGCAGGAACCGCCACCACCACCAAAGCCCGTTGAGCCTCCGCCTGATGAGGATGACATTCCTTTTTAAGGCGGGAGATGAGCGCGTTCAGACCACGGGGTGTGAAAGGGGACGGAGCTTGGGGAGATAAATACGGGTTCAGGAGGTATGACATTGGGGAGAGGCGGTTCATATATGGGGTTCGCGGGAAAGATATCTCGGCAAACCTCGCCTATATCCAGCGTACCCAAGGCTCGAAATTCGCAGTTAAAACAGAGTATAGGCACGGGAAGAAGGGCGTTTTAGTCACGAGGACGGCGTGATAGTCGCGGAAGGGTTGGAGGCGGATCGACATTAACCGGAGGGAACAACAGTGACAGGACAGAAAGAGCTTGTATTGGATTGGTTGCGCGAGCATGGTCCCATCACACAAGCCACCGCCTTCATGGAGTTGGGCGTGGGCCGATTGTCCGAACGCATTCGGGAACTGGAAAAGGACGGGCATGTGATCGAACACAAAATGGTCACGGTGACAAAGCGGAACGGTAAACAAGCGCGGGTCTGCGAGTATTCGTTGAGCGAATATTCCTTTGAGTCAAC
>PWMU01000163.1 GCA_003558065.1 Opitutia bacterium
ATCCACCACGTACATCAGGCGTCCCTGCGATTCGTAATCGATCACCCGGGCCGGATTGTCGATTTCCTCCAGGGGAACCTCGAGAACCCCGCCTTCGACGGTGGTCCAGGTTTCTCCCATGTCCTCGGTCTGGGCGTAATACAAGTCGGTACGCCGGTCGACGCTTCCGTCCGGATGCCGGTTAAAGAACGTCGCGACCTTGTTGTCCAGGTGATAGCTCGACTGGTAATGGCCGCGCATTCCAGCGAGTTTCCGGTGCTCGCTCCATTCGACCCCGTCGGGACTGGTTTCCCAGTAGAGTTCGCGGCCGCGCGTGTATTTGGTGAACAGGTGAATAAACCCTTCGCCCTCGATCCACCAGGACTGGGGGTACGTCATTTCCTGTTCCCGGATCAATTCGAATTCATCGACGCTGTAGGGTTCGGCGCTCCGGTATTTGAAACCGGGCCGCCCCCGTCCGCGACCGCTGACAAAGACCCAGATATGCCCGTCTTCATCCATCGAGATGCTCGGGTTGTCGTGGGGGTCGTCCACGCCCTGTTTATCGTGCACCACGGTCGGGCGGGGAACCCGGTGATTCGCGTGATCGTAGTACGACGCCATGATCAGCAGATACCGGTCTTCCCGGATCGTTCCACCATAGACAAAAAAGGTCTTGTCCACCTCCTCGGCGTACACGGCCAGGGGAATATGCTTGGCGGTATAAGTGCCCAGGCCGCCCGAATATTTATCCCCGTATTCGGAAAACTGCCCCAGGGTGAACCAGATGCCCCGGTAACCGTCGTCCCTGGCACCGGCGACCGGCCGGGTATCCTGTTCCAGTGCCTCGCGGTCGACCTCTTCGGGAAATTCGTCGACACTCCCGGCAAAATGGTAACCCCCGATGACTACGACCCCGCTCGGATTCACCATGGAAAGGCGGACTTCCCGCTGACCGGCGGGGACGGGAAAATGATAAATCGTAGCCACCTCGTGCGTGCTCCCGGCAGAGGGCCACGAAAGACGATGAAAGAACTCGCCGTCGACCTCGATGTCGAACCTGGCCCCGCTTCTCGAGGCGGCCGTTACATGGATGCCCAGAACGGTATCCCGGTCAAACCCGGTCCGGATCACCATGGGTTCGTGCAGATCCCCGTTGCCCGGCCCGTAAAGCCGGGCACTCAAGCCCTCCGCCAGCCCGGGAGTCTCGTCCGGCGAAACAGCGTCCAGGTCGAGGGTCCAGGTCTCGGGCTGCTCCCCCCGCTGCTGCAGGCCGGGTTCAAGAACCAGCGGAAGATCGGCCGTGGAAACGGCCGCCCCGGCAACCACCGGGGAAAGTGTGAGCAATAACGCGGGAAGGATGGCGGAAACCCGCCATCCAACGCGACCGGAAACTTGAAGTTCTCGCATAAAAGGGCCCTTCTGCAGTGGAGTTAGACGAAGCAAATCGAAATACAAAGCCCCTGTTCAAGGCCAAAGGGCCCGCTCAGGCAAGCATGAAAGCACCGGGGACCGGGGCTCTGCAAGGATCAGTCCATCACGCGGCCAACTGGCGCTTCTTCCGGGACCTGCTCGGTGCCACCGGGTTTGACTCCGCCCACCTGCCGCGAATAATTAAACGTTTTGCCCTCGTAGTTGCGGATGACGATTTCCCCGTCGTTGATCTCCTTGACGTACTCGGGATTGATCGGAACCTTGCCGCCGCCGCCGGGAGCGTCGATCACGAACTGCGGAATCGCGTAGCCGGAGGTATGGCCGCGGAGATTTTCGATGATCTCCAGGCCCTTGAGCACATCGGCGCGCAAGTGGGCGCTGCCGGTAATGAGGTCGCACTGGTAGAGGTAGTACGGCCGCACGCGCATCTGAAGGAGCCGGTGAACCAGATCCTTCATGGTATCGACGTTGTCGTTGACGCCGCGGAGCAGCACGGACTGGTTACCGAGCGGCACCCCGGCACGTGACAGGCGATCGCAGGCTTCCTTAACTTCGAAGGTGCACTCCTTCGGATGGTTCGCGTGGATACTCATCCAGATCGGCTCATGCTTGCGGAAAATATCGCAGAGCTCGGGCGTGATCCGCTGCGGCAGAAAGATCGGGATCCGGGAGCCGATGCGGATAAACTCCAGGTGATCGATCGCCCGCAACCGGCCGAGCAGGTAATCGAGCTTCCGGTCGGCCAGCAGGAGCGGATCGCCCCCGCTCAGGAGGACATCGCGGATCTCCGGGTGGCTTTCGATGTAACGAATGCCCTGCTCGAACTCGGGGTGAAAATCGTAACCCTGGCTGTTGCTCACCAGGCGGCTGCGCGTGCAGTAGCGGCAGTACGCGGCGCAGCGATCGGTTACCAGGAAGAGCACCCGGTCCGGGTACCGGTGGACAAGCCCGGGCACCGGCATGTGGTCGTCCTCGCCGCAGGGATCCAGCATTTCCTCCGGCGAGGTCTCCATCTCTTCGATCCGTGGAATGACCTGCCGCCGGATGGGACAATCCTTGTCATCAAAGTCGATCAGGTTGAAGAAGTAAGGCGTGATCGCCAGCGCCAGCTTTTTATTGGCGAAATAGCACCCCTTTTTCTCTTCCGGGCTGAGCGTAAAATACCGCTCAACCTCCTCTTCGGTCGTAATCCGGTTTTTAAGCTGCCATCCCCAGTTTTTCCAGTCCTCCGCAGGAACGTGCCGCCACAATCCCTGCCCTCGATACCAGTTTCGTCGGCTGTTTGCTGAACTCATTATTGGCGTGTAACTAATCAGCTTTCCGCCGGGTGTCAAACGATGGCTTAAATCCCGGCAAAACCGCCGGATTCTCCAAACTAGCTATTTACAGGCGCGAGGATTCCTGTTTCATGTCAGTCATGACGATGATCAGGAAAGGGGTGTTGGCGCTCGAGGACGGAAGTGTGTTCCGCGGCCTGGCTTTCGGAGGCGAAGGCACCGTTACCGGCGAGGCGGTCTTCAACACGTGCATGACCGGCTACCAGGAGGTGATCACGGATCCCTCCTATTTCGGCCAGATTATTACGATGACCGCGCCGCAGATCGGCAACTACGGGATCAATCCCGAAGACGACGAGAGCAACGGCCCGAAAGCGGCGGGATTTGTGGTGCGCGAACTGAGTCCGGTCACCAGTAATTGGCGCAGCCGCCAGAGCCTCGATGAATACCTCAAAATCAACAATATCCCCGGGCTCCAGGAGGTTGACACCCGGGCGATCACCAAGAAGCTGCGGGTCGAAGGCGCCCTGAAAGCGTGCATCAGCACCCACGATATCAGCGACGAGGAGGCTGTGAAACTGGCGCGCGACTGGTCGGGGCTCATTGGGCTCGACTACGTGAAGGAAGTCACCTGCCGGGCTCCTTACGAATGGGATCCCGAAGGCAAGGACAGTTCCCCCTTTACCGTGGAAGGGACCCACCTCAACCGGGGCGAGCCCGAAACGACCTTTTATCGGGTGGCGGCGTTCGACCTGGGTGCCAAGTACTCCATTTTTCGAAAGCTGCGCAATCACGGCTTCGAAGTGCACGTCGTCCCGGCGGACACCTCGCCCGAACAGATCCGTGAGCTGAATCCGGACGGACTGTTCCTTTCGAACGGGCCGGGGGATCCCGCCGGAATCGACTACGTTCACCGTAATATCGCCGGCCTCCTCCAGGAATACCCGACTTTCGGGATCTGCATGGGGCATCACGTGATCGCCCACGCCCTGGGAGCCAAGACTTTCAAGCTCAAATTCGGTCACCGGGGCGGCAACCAGCCGGTGAAGAACCTGGAAACCGGCCGGGTCGCCATCACCTCCCAGAACCACGGATTCGCGACGGACCCGAAAAGCCTGGAAGAGCGCGGCGGGGTGGTCACTGAAATCAATCTGAACGATCAAACGGTCGAGGGCCTCAAACACGGGGAACTTCCGGTGTTCACCGTCCAATACCACCCGGAGGCCGCTCCGGGGCCCAACGACTCGGATCCGCTCTTCGTCGATTTCTACAAATTGATCAAGAAGCGTAAGGAAGGTAAGATATAATAGTTCGGATTTTGGATCGCTAATTTTGGATTGAAGTCCCGCGCTTCGCGCAAAAAGAGAAGAAGGCTGTTCTTCTCCGCGCCGCGAGTATCAACGTTCCGGGTCTGCGGAACCGCTTGAAAAACCAAAATCCGAGATCCAAAATCCAAAATTCCAGAGATGACTCTCTTCCTGCAAATGGACGACCGGGCCTGGATCTGGGCCGGCAATTTGCTTTACGCCCTGGCCTTCTGCATCGGGTTATTCTGCCTGCTTCAGTCCAGGCGGCACTCCCCCGTTCTGCTGTTTATCCTGGTCGCGTTCGGGCTCGTTCTGCAAACGACCGGCCTCTACCTGCGCGGACTGGAGGCGCGGGGATGTCCGCTCGGAAACCCGTTCGAGATTCTCCAGTTCGTGGTCTGGTCGCTCATTGTCATTTACCTGGTTATCGGATCGACGTTCCGGATGAGCCTGCTGGGGTTCTTCTCCTCCGGCCTGGCCTCGGCGCTCGGGATCCTTTCGCTGCTGGTTGCCGACTGGGACGCGGTTCGGCGGGAGAGCCTGTTCGGCGAGAACGTATGGATCGAGTTGCATGCGGCGCTCGCCATCTTCAGCTACGGCGCTTTCGGCATCCTCGCCCTCACCTCGCTGATGTACCTGCTGCAAACCTACAGCCTGAAACACAAAAAGCTGGCGGGGCTTTTCAACTTCCTCCCCTCGCTTTACCAACTGGAGCACATGAACTTTCGGTTGCTGGTGATGGGCACCCTCGTCCTGAGCAGTGCGCTCGTTATCGGGGGCCAGTACTGGCTGCGGGACCTGGATCGTGTCGACCCGACCAAACTGTTGATCACCATCGGCATTTGGACGGCGTACACGACCGTGCTGGTCCTCCGCATCCGGGAAAAACTTATCTCGCTTCCGCTGGCCTGGACCTGCATCGCGCTTTTTCTTGTGGCGTTGCTCTCGATTCCTCCGGTCGACGCGAGCCGCAAGCCCGCGACGGCGCCCGTGGAAACAGCGACTCCTGAACCGCGGAATTTCCCTTTCCAGGAAGCCGTTCCGGTTCGCCGATCCGCCGACACAGCACGATGAACGGACCGCTCCACATGCTCGGAGCGAGCCACCACACCGCTCCGATCGAAATCCGGGAGAAAATAGCCATCGCCCCGGAACGGACCGACGAACTCTACAAGCGGCTGAAAACCATCGCGGGTGTGGAGGAACTCGCCGTCCTGAACACCTGCAACCGGGTTGAAATCTACACAGTAACCTCCCGGCCGGAAAGCCGCGACCGGCTGGAATCCTGCTTTTGCGAGTTCCACGGTTTTGACCGGGAGACCTTTTCCCGGCACAGTTCGTGGTTGGAAGATGAAGAGGTGGTCCGCCACCTCTTCGAGGTTTCCAGCGGCATCGACTCGCTCGTAGTGGGAGAGACCGAAATCCTCGGCCAGGTCAAAGCCTCCTACGCGCGGGCGCGGGAAGCAGCCTCGCTCGGTCCGGTCCTCAACCGTGTGTTTCAGAAGAGTTTTCAAGCCGCCAAGTGGACCCGCACCCACACCGGCATCGGACGCGGCCAGGTCAGCGTCGGCTCGGTGGCCGTCGATCTGGCCCAGAAGATTTTCGGAGAGCTGGAACGCTGTCACATTCTCGTGCTTGGCGCCGGGGAAATCGCCGAACGCACGATCAACAATCTCAAGAGCCGGGGGGCGCGCAGCATCACCGTCAGCAACCGAACCTTTGAACGCGCCGGCGAACTGGCGAGAAAGCTGGTTGGCTGCGCCCTTCCCTTCGAACAGATTCACCGGGCACTGGTCGACTACGACATTGTCATCGGATCCACCGCCGCCACGGATCCGCTTTTTTCGCGCCAGGAAGCCGAGGAAGTCATGCGCCGGCGTCCCCTGCGTCCCCTCTTCCTGATCGACCTCGCCGTCCCGCGCGATTTCGACGCCGCCATTGCCGACATGCACAGCGTGTTCCTTTATAATATCGACGACCTTTCCGAACTCGCCGACTCGAACCGAACCGCCCGCCGGGCCGAAATCGAACGCTGCCGCGAGGTTCTCGAGTCCAAGGCCCGCCACCTGTGGAAAAACCTTCGCCTGCCGCGGGAATCGCCCGTGCGGGATCGCGTCTAAGGATTGCGGGGATCGGGAATCCAGCAGCCTGTCGGCGAAGTCCGACAGGCTGCTAGCCGCCGATTTCGGCCAAAACGTCACCGGCCGGACGCAAACCCTCCGCCTCGAAAAACCCGTTGATTCTTGTAATTACCTGCTGAATGAGACCGTCGGGACAGGAAGCCCCGCCGGTTACCAGGATCCGACGAGGCCGGTCCGAAGGAAGAAACGGCCGCTCCTCAAAACGCCCGGCCTCGGAGCCCGAGGGAAACACGTAATGGCGGATGCGGTCGCGAGAGCGAATATTCTCCTCCGATTGAATGTAAAAGGCGTTCGCCCCCAGTTCCCGCTCGCACATGCGGAAGAGCTGAAACGTGTTCGAGCTGTTCTCGCCGCCGACCACCACGGCGAGATCCGGACTGCTTCCCAGGGTCTGCTCCAGGGCGTTCTGATTGACCTGCGTCGCGTAGCAAAGCGTGTCGCCCTTGCTTCCGCTGTGAAGGTGGTCCCCGACGCAGGCTGTGCCGTACTTTTCAGCGAGAACCTCCTCCAGGTATTCGATAATAGCCAGGGTTTCATTGCGCAGCAGGGTCGTCTGATTCACCACGGCGACTTTCCGCAGATCGCGCTCGGGCAAAAAGCCGGGCGTGTGGCGGTCCTCGAAGAACCGAAACCGCTCGCGTTTCGCGTCGGCACCCTCCAGACGAATGATTTCTCCGAGCACCCGGGCCTCCTCGAGGTTGCGAATGACCAGACACGGACCCGCGGCCGCGGCATTGGAGAAAGTGGCCTTGGTCTCTTCGTGCTCGCTTTTGCCGTGGATAATCACGGTGTAGCCTTCGGCCCCGAATCGGCGAGCGGTTTTCCAGACTTTTTCCACCAACATGCACGTGGCGTCGTAATGATTGATCGCAATCCCCTTCTCGATCAGCCGGGTCTTGTCCTCGTTCGTCGCCCCGAAAGCGGGAATCACCACAATGTCATCCCCGCCGATCTCCTCCCAGAACGGTCTTCCGGTTTCCGGATTGCGGACCGCTTCACCCTTGTCGGTCTGCAGGTAACGCAAACCGCGCCGCAGGAGATCGTCATTGACGAACGGATTGTGTATCAGCTCGCTGAGCATATAGACAGGGCGCCCGGGATTCTCGGCCAGGCACTCGTAAGCGCGTTCAATCGCATTCTGCACCCCGAGACAGAACCCGAAATGGCTGGGGAGCAAGTACTGCACGGGACCAAAATCGAGCGTCGCAGGAGAATCCGGCGAACGCTCCCTGGTCCGTTTCACGGCTTTGATGGCTTCACAGAGAGTGCTCTGGTAAAGCGACCGGCTCGTTCCGTCGACCCGGTAAACCCCCGGATTGCGCTGTTTTCCCGTGCGGAAACGGTAAATGTAATCGCTTTCGCGCATCGACAGGTACGGCAGGCGAATCAGGAACGGGCCCAGGCGCGGCACCAGGAAACGCAGGAGCGGGGAAAACTCCGACGGATTCGTCCCGAGCCGGTGCCGGAGTTTTTCGATCGAAAATACTCCAGGCCCTCTCCCTTCCGGGGTTTCGCACGGCAGGACCGGCTCCCCCGTCTCGGCAAAATACAGCTCCACGTCTCCCCCGCGGCCCCCGTTCCCATCCCCTTCGCAGGCCATCCCCCGAACCGATCCGACGTGCACCGGCCGCGACATCGCCCCGCCGGACAGTCCGGCCCCGGCAACCCACGGATCCGCGGAGCCGGGCACCGCTCCCCGACCGCTCCAGGGCACCTCCCACTGAGAGAGAGCCGCCCGCCCGGCAACTGGCCGGCCGACCAGGACCGCACGATGACGGCAATCGAAAACCATCACCGCCGCCACCGGCGCCTTTACGGCACCGGGCGGAAGAATCGCCCCTCCCGCCGCTCGACTGTGTTCGTTGTCTGACACCGGAGCTCAATCAAACACTTCCCCTTGAAGTTTGCAACCGGGAGTTGGGGGCGCCCGGGATTTCACCTTGCATTCCCCGCTTCTTCGTTTCAACAATCGGGCTTTGCCGCACCGGTCCTGATCAACTGTACAACTGTAACCTTACCTATGAAAAATCGTTTCCTCCGCCCGTTCCTTTCCCTGGTGGCCGCCGGAACAGCGGTCACGCTCTTCGCCGAAGGCGATGATTCCGGTTGGACATCCCTGTTTGACGGAAGCTCCACCGACGCCTGGCGCGGCTACCAAATGGACCATTTCCCCGAAGAGGGGTGGAAGGTTGAAGACGGCGTGCTCGCCACCGTCCCCGGAACTGCCAGGACCGACATCGTTACCGTTGAATCCTTCCAAAACTTCGAACTGTACCTTGAATGGCGGGTGGCCGAGCGGGGAAACAGCGGTATTTTCTACCAGGTTTCAGAAGACGGATCGGCGATCTGGCACTCGGCCCCCGAGTTCCAGATTCTGGATGACGAGGCGCACGGTCTTGCAGAGGACCACCTTCATTCAACGGGTTCGGTATACGACCTCATCGCCCCCGAATCGCCCAAACCCCTCGAACCCGCAGGCGAATTCAATACCAGCCGGGTAATCGTCCGGGACCGCCGGGTTGAGCACTGGGTCAACGACGAAAAGGTCGTTGACTACGATCTGGACAGCGACGAGTTCCGGGAAAAGGTGGCTGAAAGCAAATTCGCGCAATTCGCCGATTTCGGCCGGGTTCGAAGCGGCCCGATCGGCCTTCAGCATCACGGGAACGAAGTCGCTTTCCGCAATATCAAGATCAGAAGACTGGACAGCGCTACGGATCAGTGAAACTTTTATCCCGCAATCGTTGTCCCGACAGGGAACCGGGAAACCTTTTTCCGGACCAAGATAACGCCTCCCAATGACCCAATCGAATCCATCCGGCTTTAACCGCCGGGACTTTCTCCGGGCCGGTTCGCTCGGCACACTCGGCATGCTGCTCGGCAGCATGGACTCGGTGGCCGAAATCCGGGCCCCCGCTGTCTCGAATAAGGACGATGAGGATCCCGGGGAACCGGTGCCTTGCGCGGTTATCGGCGCGGGCCCCTGGGGTCGTGAGATCCTGGACACCCTGGCCCGTCTCCCCGGTGCTCCTGTCGCCGCGGTTTGCGAGACCTATGAACCCTTTCGACGCCGCGCCTCCGGCCTCGCCGGGGACGCCGAGGCCGTCGAGGATTACCGCGCCATTCTCGACGATCCCGAGGTCAAAGCGGTCATCGTCGCAACCCCCTCTCACCTTCACCGCGAGATCGCGGTCGAGGCGTTGGAAGCCGGCAAACACGTCTACTGCGAAGCACCGCTCGCCTCGACTATCGACGACGCCCGCGCCATCGCCCGGGCCGCCCGGGAGGTCAAAGACAAACAGATCTTCCAGGCCGGCCAGCAATTCCGGGCCGAACCCCAGCACCACCACGTACGCAATTTTCTTCAGGCCGGCGCCCTCGGGCAGCCCCTCTTCGTCCGCTCACACTGGAACAAGAAAGAAAGCTGGCGCCGCGCCGCGCCCACTTCCGAGCGCGAGGCGGAAATCAACTGGCGTCTCAAAACGGACAGTTCCGCCGGCCTGATCGGAGAACAGGGCATCCATTCCCTCGACATCGCCTCCTGGTTCCTGAACGCGCGGCCAAAGGCGGTCGCCGGGCGCGGCGGAATCCTTTACTGGAACGACGGCCGCGGGATTCCCGACACGGTTCACGCCTTGTTCGAGTATCCCGGCGGTATCAACTACACGTTTGAAGCCACCCTCGCCAATTCCTACCAGGGTATCGGCGACCTCATCTGCGGATCGGACAGCGCCGTCATGATCCAGGAAAACCGGGCGTGGATGTTCCGCGAAGCCGACGCCCCCCTCCTGGGCTGGGAAGTTTACGCGCGTCAGGAACAGTTCTTCGAGAAAACCGGAATCTCCCTGGTCGCCGACGCCACGCAGCTGATCCAGGAAGGGCTCGATCCCGCGACCGACGCCCCCGAACCGGAACCCTCGATCTATTATTCCCTGAAGGACTTTTTCGCGTGTATCCGTGAAAACCGTACACCGCATGCCGATTTCAACGTCGGTTTCGAGGCCGTCGTTACGGCTGTCACCGCGCACGAAGCCGTCCTCAATCAATCCACGACAACTTTCAAAGATGAGTGGTTCGACGTATGAACCGAACCGACACGGAACGGCCCCGACCCAGCCTGCCACTAAGAGCGAAAGGCACGGCACACCCTCCTGTCACGGAATAAAGCCGCTCCTGCAATGGCAAACCCGCAAGAACTTTTTCGCACCTGTGATCCCATTCTCTCAACACCACATGACAACCATGAGCAATAACCCAGACTCCACGCCCAATTCGCCGCACAGCCGGCGGGACTTTCTTAAACGCGTCGCCGCGGCCACCGCGGCGGCCGCCGGCGCCGGCTTGATTCCCGGCAGCATCACCGCGGCGAAGGCCTCGCCAGGCTCTTCGTCCGGCAGTGTGAACGACCGCATCGGTCTTGGCGTCATCGGGCTCGGAAGCCAGGGGCGCTCGCACATTCGTCAGATACTGGCCCAGAAGGACGACCTCAACCTGGAACTGCGGGCTATCTGTGATCTCTGGGAAAAGCGGCGCGACACGGTTCGCAACGACATCGATTTCTCCCCAGGCAAGACGTACACCGACTATCGCCGGATCCTGGAGGACGACGACATCGACGCGGTCATCATCGCCACCGTCGACCACTGGCACGCGCGGATCGCCATCGAGGCGATGGAGGCGGGCAAGGACGTCTACATCGAGAAGCCGGCGACCCGTTATCTCGGCGAAGCTTTCGATGTTTACGACGCCGCGAAGAGCACCGGCAAAACGTTGCAGGGGGGATCGCAGTTCTGCTCGTACCGGCAGTGGCACAAGGCGGCGGAGTTGATCGACAGCGGCCGGATCGGGCCGGTGGTGCTCGCCCAGGGTTCCTACATGCGTAACGCGGGCCCCAACGGCGAATGGAATTACCGGATCGACCCCGACCTTACGCCGGATACCATCGACTGGAAAGAATGGCTCGGACCCGTCCCGGAACGTCCCTTCAACGCCGATCACTACTTCCGGTGGCGCAAATATTATCCCTACTGCTCGGGCATTCTCGGCGACCTCCTGCCGCACAAGCTCGGGCCCATGATGGTGGCCCTCGCCGGCCAGGGTTATCCGACCCGCGTGAGTGCCCAGGGAACCCGGAATATATCGACCGACCGGGACGTCGCCGATGACATTCAAATCCTCAGCGAATTCGAAAGCGGGGCCTCCCTGATGGTAATCGGCAGCACGGTCAACGAACAGGGAATTCCCGATATGATTCGCGGCCACCATGCCACCCTGAATATCGGCGGCGGACGCATCTCCATGAATCCCGAGCGTCCCTTTACCGACGAGCTCGATCCCGAAACCTTTGATAATCTCACCCATCCGCAGGCTCTCCGCGAGCACCAGAAGGACTGGATTGAGTGCATCCGAAACGGCAAAGAACCGTCCGCCAACCCGGAGAACGCGCTCAAAGTCCAGATTCTGATCGCCCTCGCTGAGATGTCGGACCGCCTCGGAGTCACCTGTCTCTACGACGCCGAATCCAGGAAGCTCACCACCGGAGACGGCAAACCGCTTGAGCCGATCACCTACGGCACGCTGGAGCCGGTCTGACGGACGCAGCCGCGGTCCGGGATCGATCGCCACGTTTGAGGAGGAGGATTGCTTCCTTCACGGATCCGGTTTTGGTTGCAGGTGAATGGAACCCGCTTCACCGCAGCTGCTGTACCGGGAAACGCCCGGTGACGATCCCGGCGCGGTCACCGTCGCCCGCAACGCGATGGCGACCCGCTTTGAGATCCTGCTTTACGGGGAGGACCCGGTCCGCCTGCGGGCCGCCGGGGAAGAGGCTCTGGCCGAGATTGAACGAGTCGAGGCACGCCTGAGTTTTTACCGGCCCGACAGCGAGATCAGCCGGATTAATCGCGACGCGAGTCGCGGACCGGTGCGTGTTTCCGCCCGGGTATTTCACCTGCTGCTTCGTGCCGCCGAACTGAGTCGGGCGAGCGACGGAGCATTCGATATCACCGTCGCCCCGCTGCTCCGCACCTGGGGGTTTACCGCAAGGCAGGGAAAGGTGCCCTGCGCCGCCGATCTGGAGCAGGCACTGGGCCGTGTCGGAACCCGGCATTTGAAGTTTGATGAGACGAAGCGGACGGTCGCTTTCGACCGATCCGGGGTCGAAATTGAACTGGGAGCGATCGGCAAAGGTCACGCTTTGGACCAGGCCGTCGAGATCCTGCGCGAGGGCGGAATCTCCAGTGCCCTGCTGCACGGCGGCACCAGCGCGGTCTACGCTCTCGGGGCTCCCCCGGGCGAGGAGGCCTGGAAGATCGCCATTCCCGCGCCGTCGAGTGCCGCGGCGACCCCGGAAAACACCGGCGACCCCGGACGACCCCGATTTCTCGCCGTCATTCCGCTTCGGGACGCAGCTCTTTCGGTCTCGGCCGGGTGGGGCAAGTGGTTTGAAATCGAAGGAACCGCCTACACGCACATCCTCGATCCCCGCACGGGAAGCCCGGTGAGCGAACGGCGCCTCACCGCCGTAGCGGGACCGGGCTGCACCGACGGCGACGCGCTTTCAACCGGACTGCTGGCCGGAGGCCTTTCCCTGTTCGACCGTATCGCGGGACATGCCTCCTGCCGGCGCGCGCTTTTCATGGGCTGGCCTCCCGGGGCTCCGAAGCCCACAATCCGAAGCCATCGGATCGAAATGGAATCGCATGCGGAATGACCGAACTTCTCTTTCAACTCGCCGGCAGCACGCTCTTCCTGATCCTCTCGGGATTCACGATCGCCCTGGTCACAGCGGGTTTCCTCTTCCGGGGAACCGCAGGGGTCCGTTTGCTGCAGATCGCCCTTCCCTTCGCGTTGTTCGGCGTGCTCCTCAGCGCGCCGCCCCTGCCCCGGGGCAGTCTCATCATCTGGACGGTCTTCGCGTTTCTCTGGTGGGCTGAAACGGAGTTTCGTTCCCGAAAAGGCCTGCGGCTGTCCGGCCCCTTCGGCGGCCTGCTCGCTGCGGCAACCCTGGTTCTTGTGCTCCTGGAGCTCCCCTACCTTCGGATGCCGGAGATTGCGAGCGGAACGACCGGATCGGTTTACGTCGTCGGAGATTCCCTCTCCGCGGGCATCGGTTCGGAAAGCCACACGTGGCCGGACCTCCTCGCTGAGAATACCGGCCTTACGGTAGCCAACCTGGCTTCGCCGGGAGCGCGTCTCGGGGACGGTCCGGGACAGATCCGCGAGATCGGCGACGATCCCAACGCTCTGATCTTCGTTCTCCTGGGCGGCAACGACCTGCTGTTCCGGGCGTCCCGGGAGGATTTCGAACGGGATTTCCGCGAGCTGCTCGACGGCCTCGCTGAGACGGAGCGGCGCGTCGTCGTGTTCGAACTGCCGATAATCGTCGGATTTCGTCATTACGGGCGTATCCAACGACAACTCGCCCGCGACTACGACCTGCCGCTGGTGCCCTCCAGGGTCCTCGCCGGAGTCCTCAGCACCGAGGACGGAACCTCCGACGGTATCCACCTGACGGATCGCGGTCACAGGAATCTGGCCGAACGAGTGGCCGGATTGCTTGTCATTGAATAAACTGGTTCCGCAAGAAATATCCGGAGACCAAACGGCACACACAAGCCCGGGGTAGACAACCCGGTTAAACGCCCCCACACTTCAACAGACCATTGGACTAATTACCGCCACAAGCCGGGTGTCTGCCCGGTGACGTTCGGGTTCCGGACCAGCTATGCGCAAAATCATCCACCTCGACATGGACTGCTTCTACGCCGCCATCGAGATGCGTGAGCGCCCGGAGTTGCGGGAAAAGCCCCTGGCGGTTGGCGGCGCCGTCGACCGCCGGGGTGTGCTGACCACCTGCAATTACCCGGCGCGGCGCTTCGGGGTGCGATCCGCGATGCCGACCTACCTCGCGCTGCGCAAATGCCCCGACCTCGTCGTCCTCCCCACCCGTTTCGATCTCTACCGGAAGGAATCGCACCGGATCCGGGAGATCCTGCTGCGCACCACACGGGTCATCGAACCGCTTTCGCTCGACGAAGCCTACCTCGACGTCACGGCCGACGCGCGTCCGGGAACGGAAATCGCCGAAACCCTCCGGGAAGAGATCCGCGAACGGACCGCCTTGACCGCTTCGGCCGGAATCGCCCCGAACAAACTTCTGGCGAAAATCGCCAGCGACTGGCACAAACCGGACGGGCAATTTGAAGTGAAAGAGTCCGAGGTCGGGGCCTTCATCGCCGACCTGCCCGTCAGGAAAATCCAGGGGATCGGAAAAGTGACCGCGGAAAAACTCGACCACCGGGGCGTCAAGACCTGCGGCGACCTGCAGCGTTACCCGGCTCAGGAACTCTTCGGCCTCTTCGGGAAATTCGGCGGGGAACTCTACGAACTGTGCCGCGGAATCGACCGCCGCCCGGTGGAACCCGACCGTCCCAGAAAGTCACTGAGCACCGAACAAACCTTCAGCCACAACCTGGAGGATCCGGAAGCCTGCCGGGAGGCGCTGGATTCCCTCTACGCGGAATTGATCGCCGACCTCAAGGAAAAGGCCCGCGACCGAAGAATCCAAAAGCTCTTTGTGAAAATCAAGTTCTCCGATTTCACCCGCACGACCGTGGAACGCAACGGCACCGCGCCCGATCCGCGGGCCTGTCGGGAGTTGCTCGACGACGGCCTTCGCCGGCGCCGCCTCCCGGTCAGGCTCCTGGGCGTGGGTGTCCGCTTCGCGGACGAAGAGGCGGCCCGGCAGCTCGAACTTGATTTCGCCGGAACCCCTGATCGGACGGGTTAACTCCAGTCGTACACCACAAACCGCTTCGCCAGGGGGCGGGCGTACTTTTTGACAAAATCTCGGTGCAGGGGATGTTCCTGGTACTTTTCGGCTGCGGCCTGATTGATGAACGACATACTGATTCCCACCGCGAAGCTGTCGTCCACCACGGCACGCCGGCTGGGCAGCGGAATGCCCGCGGTGAAATTCTCCACCCCGGGAACATGCGCAAGGATCTGCGCGCCCTTGAGGAGCTTTTCCCGGTTCTTTTCGTACGGCTCATCGACCCAGAAAATAACGACGTGTGTGATCATTTCGCGAGCAGGTTGGTTGATGGTTGACCGCGAAACAACCAAAAATGGCGGCCGCGATCTCCCTGCGCCGGCCTCCGGCGGGCCCGGTTCGGGTGCTGCTCTCCGAAGGCGCGCCGCCAAATTATTCTTCCAGACGGATTGCCCGACCCGAGCCATTCGTTCAGAATCCTCCTTTATTCCGGCGGCAAACTTTGCAACGATCCCCTCCATGCACGACTCCTTTCCCCAGGCTGAATGGATCTGGACCCCGGAAACCGCGCCCAACCAATACGCGCTCTTCGTCAGGAACGTGACGTTGCCCGAGGCCGTTTCCACGCTTCGCGTTCGCGTGGCTGCCGCTCACCACTACGAACTCTTTCTTAACGGGGCGTTCGTTTCACGGGGACCGGTTCATACGGATCCCCGCTGGTGCCAGTACGACGTCCTTGAGTGGACTCCGCGGCACGCCGGCCGTGAGCTTTGCATCACCATCCTGGTCCACCACTCGCCGGACATTTACCTCCATTACCTGCTGCAATCGCCCGGGGGGCTGGTCGCGGATTTCAGCGATCGGGAAGGAAATCTTCTCCTGGGCACCGACGCCGCCTGGAAGTGCCTGACGCTCGAAACGTGGTCGCAAGAGGCGCCGAAGAAAAACCCGTCGCTCGATCACCTGGAGGACTACGACGCCCGGCGGGAGCCGGAGGGGTGGCCCCGGAAACTCTTTCCGGATCAGGCGATCGCCGACTGGGCTCCTGCGGTACCGGTTCCGGACGCCGGAGGGATCTGGAGCAACACGACCGAACGAATGACGCCGCCGCTCAGGCGGACCCTGATCGCCCCCCGAACCTTCCGGGCCTGGCGGGCAACCGGCCCGGGCGCCGCGAAAATGGGCGAGGTTTCGACTTACTGCGACGAAGAAGCCCTTCAACCCGTCGGGCGGGAGACCGGGTACTCGCCGGAAGCGGTCAACGCCGTTTTGCCGGAAGCCAACGCCTTCACAATCGATCTCGGCCGGGAGCATATCGGATTCTACACCTTCGAACTCGAAGCGCCCGAGGGTGTGGTTCTTGAAGTCTCCGGAGCCGAGCTCTTGCGCGACGGACGCCCCTGGATTTTCCGGAAGGGCACCTCCTACTCCATGCGCTACCGCACCCGGGAGGGACGCCAGAGATTTACTTCATTTACCTGGAACGGGTTCCGCTACATGCACGTCGTGGTCCGGGGCGACGCGGCCCGTATCCGGTTTTCCGCTATCGGCTGCCTCGAAAGAAAGGCCGAAACGCCCGCCCTGGCCCGCCCGGAGTTGAACGACCCCGAACTCCAGCGCATTCTCGATCTCTGTCGCAGGACCCTCGAGATCGGCGTCCAGGAGCACCTGATCGACTGCCCCACCCGCGAACAGACTCAGTACTGGGGCGACGCGATATTCATAGCCCAAAGCTTCGCCCGCGGCGCAGGCGAGTACCGTTACCTGTCCTGGTACCTGGAATGCTTTCTCCATGTGCCCTTCCGCGAAAACGGCCAGATCTCGTGCACCTACCCCGGCAACCACCCCGCCGCGCTGCTGGATTACTCGATGATTCCCCTGATCGGCCAACGCTTTTACCGGGAACACCACGGGAAATTCCGCAAACCCGCGGAAACGCTGGAAAAGGCGCTGCAGCTCAAGCGATGGTACGACGCCCACATCGACGCCGACGGTCTCGTTTCTTTTGACTACGAGGCCTACGCGCGCAAAGGACTGCGCACCTTCATCGATCACCCCGGCATCGGGTGGCACGATTTCCCGCATCCCGGCATCGATCGCCACGGCGTGTCCTGCCCGCTCAACATCTTCCATTGCGGATTCGTCGACATTCTCGGCGATATTGCCCGGGAGACGGGTTCCCAAAAAGCGGAACTCTTCAAACACGAGGCGGCGGCCTTGCGCGAAACGATCCGGAACCTTTTTTACGACGGAACCGTTTTCCGGGACGCCCGAAGGAACGGGCGGAACTCGATCCACGCCTCATGGCAAACCAACGCCCTGGCGGTCTATTTCGGATTGATCGAAGGCGCCGACGCCACCAACGCCATGCGGGCGATGCTGAAAGGTTACGACCACCTCTGCCGGTGTTCGCCCTACTTTCACTTCTATTTCCTCCCGGCGCTCCGGAAGGCGGGCCTTGAACAGGAGGCGGTCGACCTGATCAAGAGCGAATGGGGGGTGATGTTAAGGCACGATGCCACCGCCGCCTGGGAAACCTTTTCGGGGGATGCCAAGGACAGTCTCTGCCACCCCTGGTCCACGGCCCCCTACCTGTTTATTCTCGAACAAAGCGGGGCTCCAGGGGCCGACGCACCGTGAGGCGTCACAATTTCGAGTGCGAGCCGTCGCAGAATGGAGGCGTACCGGTGTGTTTGCACCCGCACCAGGCGACTTTCTTCGCCTCGGTCACTTTCTCGACGACCGGCCGGAATTCGGTGCCTTTGTGGGAACCGTCGCAATAAGGCTGGTTCGCGGACTTGCCGCAGGCGCACCACGCGTAGGTTCCGGGTTCAACATCGAGCACGTAAGGTTGTTTCTGGGCTATTTCTGGCTGTTCCATAGTTTTCGCGGAAATTACCGCTGTTCGTTCACCGCGTCAATCACCATGTTTTTCGGTGCCCCGCCGCAACCGGGGCTGAATTGGCGAAGCGCCGGCGGTTCGAGCAGCCGTAATGGCTTTTTGCTTGATCCGCGACGATTCCCAAGGCAGGACAGAAACGACTGTCCAACCAGCCGGCAACCCAACCTGACAAGGACTTCGATGAAACCCATTCCCTGCCATGAAATCCGCCGCCCACTGCTGTTTGTCCTGGCGCTGTTGACAGCCGTCGCGCCGGGCGCCGCTGAAACGATCGATCCGTCCGATCCCGAAGTCCAACGGGAAATCCGCGACAGCTTCGGCCCCGGAGCAACCGGAGCGTTTCGCGCAAAGGAAGGCATGGTCGCCACCTCCTCGCACCACGCCACCATGGCGGGCCTGGAAACCCTTCGCGGCGGCGGCAACGCCTTTGACGCGATGGCGGTTGTCCAGTTCGTCCTGTCGGTCGCCGAGCCGCACGCCAGCGGTATCGGGGGCGGCTTGTTTATCATGATGTACGATGCCGAATCCGGCGAGGTCGTGAACATCGACGGCCGCGAAGAAGCCCCGCGCGCCTTTCATCCCGACGCATTCCGCGACGAAGACGGAGAAATCATTCCCTATCGCCGGCGCACCACGGGCGGCAACGCGGTCGGGGTGCCGGGAACGCTCGCGGCCACGTCCCACCTGCTTGAACACTACGGCACCCTGAGCCTGGAGGAAGCCCTTCAGCCGGCCATTCGTCTGGCCTGCGACGGCTACCGCGTCACCGCGCCGTTTGCCCGCAATCTCCGGCAGCACCGGGACCGTCTGCGGCATTACCCGGAATCCATCCGACTTTTCTCGGGGGATGACGGAGAACCGCTCGGAGCCGGCGATCTTTTCCGCAATCCCGAATTTGCGGCAACCCTTGAACTGATTGCCGAGCATGGCATCGAAGTCTTTTACGAGGGGGAACTGGCCGACGAAATAGTCGACACGGTCCGCAGCGATCCCCACCGGCCCGGCGTGCTCGCGAAGGAGGACCTGGCCAACTACCGGCCGGTACGCCGCGAACCGGTTTCCGTCGACTACCGCGGCTACGACGTTTACGGGGCCAACATGCCCACCAGCGGGGGGACCACTCTCGCGCTTATGCTGAACATCCTGGAGGCCACCGATTTCGCGGAGAAACCCTACGGAAGCGCGGCGTCGATTCATCTTATGGCCGAAGCGCAAAACCTGGCGTTTGCCGACCGAAACCGGTACATGGGTGACGCCGACTTCGCCGATGTGCCCGTGAACGGCCTGCTCGACAAGAATTACGCCCGAACCCGCGCCGAACGGATCGAGCCGGAGAAATCGCTTTCCCCCCCGCTGGATCCGGGCAAGCCTGCGGGTGCCCCCGAGGCCCGTTCCGGACGGATCAACGTCGAAGAGGGACTTTCAACGACCCACTTCTCTATCGTGGACCGTGACCGGAACGTGGTGTCGGTCACTTCGACCATCGAGCAGCATTTCGGCTCCGCCCTGGTCGTTCCCGGCCGCGGTTTTCTTCTCAACAACGAACTCACCGATTTCGATGCCGACGCTTATGATGACGGCGGGAACCTCGTTCCCAACGCGCCGGAAGGCGAGCGGAGAAAACGGCGCACCGCCCTGGGCGAGGCGGCCGAAACCGAAGGCGGCAAGCGTCCCCGATCCAGTATGACGCCCACACTCGTCCTCCGCGAAGGCGAACCACGCCTCGCACTCGGTTCGCCGGGGGGAAGCCGCATCATCGGACTGACCCTCAACGCCCTGGTGAACATCATTGACCACGACATGGACCCGCAGACCGCGGTCAACGCCCCCCGCGTCATCGCCCGCAATGGCCCCGTTGAACTGGAGGCCCCGCTCTACCGGGATCGATCGCTCCGCGAGTCCCTTGAAGCGCGCGGTTTCGAGGTCAGCGACATCGGCGCATCCGGTTCGGTGCAGATGATCCGGATTACCCCGGACGACTGGCTCATGGGCGCCGGCGATCCCCGCAGGGAAGGCCTGGCAATCGGGTTCTAGGCAGGCCACCCCCTCGGCGCTCCCCCGA
>PWMU01000074.1 GCA_003558065.1 Opitutia bacterium
CTCGACGAGGGCGACTATCACGTCGCTTTTTACCTTAACGGCTTTCCCATGGCGCGGCACACCTTCGAGGTCAGGGACGAGCCCTGGCCGGGAATGGTCAGGTTTCATGCCGACTCCATTACCGAGCCCGGCACCGGAGCCCATCAGCTCCGGGTGGGCTATCGTCATCCGGACAACATCGACACCGATTCGTTCGGCGACCGCGACCTCCGGGTGCTCGGCCCGGACGGTTTCGACCGGCACCCCCGGTTTGTCGCCTGGGAACCCATAATGGATCGCATGTGGCCGCCCGGAGTGGTTGCCATCTATGAAATCGATCCGCCGGGGCGGTACTGGACCCGCGACAACAACGGCCGCTACGCGGTGGTCCTCGGCGACCGCGCCGTACGGACCGAGGCGGGAGATTATTTTCCCGCGCAGCGCCTGGGCGATTTCGCCGTCAAGCTCGATCCCGAACCGCAGCCCCCCGTCCGTTTTGTCAGTCTGGAGGTTTTCCCGGACGAGGCCTCTTCGGATCCGGTCCGCTACCGGGCGAAACTCACGGTCGAGCTGGCCTCCTCCGACGTCGAAATCGTCTCATGGGGGCATCCCGAGCACCACAACGAATTGTTCTCGGTCGACCTCGAGGTCGAATGGGGAGAGGCCGGTCTGCCCGTCGTCCGCGAAGAGAGTCACGAGTACGACCTGGGAGCCCTGCGCCCCGGGGATTATGTCTTTGCGGTTTACGCCCACGCGCACCGCATCGGGAGGGAGCGGTTCGTCATACCGGGCGACGACATCCCGCAGGCCGAACTCCGCACCGAGGACATTACCGAAGCATCCCCGCACCCGCATCCCTTCCTGGTCCGCTACCGTTCCGTCGACCCGATGGATCCCGGGTCCATCCGGGAAGCCGCCCTGAGAATCGCCGGCCCCGACGGCTACCGGGCGGAGGTGCTTCCCGAGTCCGTCGAGATCTATCACGACGATCACCATAGCTTCACCCAGGCGCTCTATTCGGCCCCCGCTCCCCGCGGCGGCTGGCAGGCCCACACCAACGGCTTCTACCGGATCGGCGTGCCGCCGCACAGCATCCACGACCAAGCCGGCCGATTCGTTCCCGGCGGAGCGATTGGAGGATTCGCGGTCCGGATCGAAGACGAACCGCCGCCCCCGGAACACCCGTCGATCGACTTCTCCCTGCGCGCGGAAGACGGCGTCGCCCACGTCGACCTGCGTTTCCTTCCCGGTGATTCCGGGTGGCGCATCGAGGAATGGGCCGACCGCCCCCTGGTGCGCGGCTCCGATTTCATCGTCCGGGTCCAAATCGATGAAGACGCGGAAAACACCGACTCGCAGGCCAACTCCTACCGCCTCGGACAACTGCTTCCCGGGTACTACACGTTCCACCTAAAGGGCTCCAACGGCTTTGTCAGCCGGCACCCTTTTCGCATCGGCGACGACCCGCCGGTCCGGCCGTTCAAAGCCTGGCGGACCGCCGCCGGTGAAATCCACGGAATTGCCGAAGACGACCGCGCATCCCGGTTCACCCTCCGCGAATATGCCTTTGGGCTCGATCCCGGCGATCCCGGCGACGGAACGATTCTTTACGCCGAGCGGTCCCGCGACGAAAACGGCCATTTCCGCCTGACCGTGACGTATCCGGAAATTGGATCCGCCGCCGACCTCGATTACCGTGTCGACATTTCCTCCGACCTGGACGAATGGGTCGACGCAACGGGTCTTGTCGAAACCGTGAGGTCCGTCGCGAAAGAGGACGGCCGCATCTGGCGGACCGTCGAATTGACAGAAGCCGCAGCGGCCGTCGACGCCCGGTTTCTGCGCGTCCGGGCGGTTGCGCGGGGCGATTAGCCCGAATGGTGCTCGGACAAGGGCACTCGTCGATCGGATGCAGAGGCGTCGACCCGGGCGGGCCACGGGCGCCTCTCGTTTCGAATTTTCAGTGGAAAATTCGCTACAGGAAACGCCCTTCACAGAGCACGATTCCGATTAGCACGGATCTCTCACCCGGACTGGAACCCGCTCGGAACCGAGAAAGCAGGTTTTCATCGGCCCTCTTGGCGGCGGGCATGGCTCAGGCCTCCAGATCACAACTCATGACAAACCGCCAAGTCTCGCCCCCGTCTTCCGACATCATTGTCCGGCGAAAAATACCGACAGGAGATTCGCCCCGGTCACGACGCCCGCCAATATAATCATTACGATAAAACCAGTAACTGGGGAAGTAGCTGTAAGAGAGAAACAGCCGGCTCTTTCGGTCAATCGTGAGGCGATGATAGTAGATGCCGTAAGCGGCGAAGGGAGGAATGATCAAAGGCCTGGGCTCCGTCCACGAATCGCCGGACTCCTTGCGCTGATAAACCAGCATCGCGTGAGTATGATCGTGGTCCCAGTGCCGCCTGTAGCGACGCGACACCAAATGGAGCGTATCGTCGCTGTCACAGACCAAACCTATATAGCTTTGTGCCGAACCGGGAATCCTTTCCTCGTCCGTCCATCCCTGATGGGCCGTGTTCGGTTCCAGCGTCCGCGCATAGCGAAACTGGTTATTGTGGGTTCCCGCGATCGCATGCAGGTAACCTTTACTGTCGATCGTAATGCTGGGACGATTGTGCACGTTATTTGCCGGCGGGCCATGGGCCACGCGCACCGGTTCGCCCAGAAGCGCCCCTTTTTCACGATCATAGGTCACCACGTACGCCGGAGCACCGGGAACATCCTCGTCGGTCGCGGTCGCCTCCTGCCATATCACATGGACACGGGAACCCCGCGAAACCACAGCCGACGGAACACCCGCGTGCTGCCCGACACCCAACGCCCGCTCCGAAAGGACAACCGGTTCGTCAATATGAAGTCCGCCGTCCTCGTGCTTTCTTACGGGAATCAGCTCCAACGTTCTCACCGCACCCCAACCTTCCGAAGCGCGGGACCCGTAGGAACGCACGACAATGGGCGGAGCCTCCGCCGTGTTGTGCCCTGAAAACTGCTCGATATCCAACAACCCGTCCCGTCCCAAATCATACGCCTCGAACGGCCTCCCCGGTTTCCCGGAATATAGCAGCAATGAGTGATCCTCACTGCCTGCCAGCAAATACACGCCGCCATTGGCATCGTAGGAGATCTTCGACAGCGATCGGTCCACGCTCTCAAATGAGTCGAACCTCGTCCGCGCCGTTTCGGAAATCGGCGTCAATCGCCACTCTCCTGCTTCAAGCGTCTTCACGCCCTCGCCGGTTCGCGTGGCCGGCCGGTTATCCCTGTCAAAATAGAGTTCCCAGTCCGTCGGGAAATCCGGGCTGTAACCGAATTGTTCATTCTCATGCCGATAGGGCTTCAATTCCAGGGGCAGGGGCAACGGTTCCCTGGCGGGCGCCGCCCCCGGCGTCACTTTCAGCGTTGCGAAAGTGGAGAACCCCGTATCGTCGACCGGCGTTCCGCGAAGGTGGACCCGTGCCGGCGCCTCCTCCGGCACCTCATAGGCAAGCACAACCTCACGGCTTTCCTGACTTTCCAGCGTCACCTGGTTCGTGGAGAGCCGCACGGGCCAACGCTCTTCCGGAAATTCAAGTTCCAATGCGACGGTGCGCGGCTCAGGGGCATTATTATGCACGCTGAATACCTGCTTTTGGGCCTCCCCCGGCTTTCCGTACTCGCTCCATCCATAGGGCGTCAAAAGCCAGCGGTTCGGTAAAAACGGAAACCAGGCTTCCTCTTCGAAGGTCCAGTAACACAAATTCGGGTACGCATCACCTTCCTCCCACCGCGTCACCCCGCCGACATGCACACGGGCCCGGGCCGTCTCCATGTGCAACCGCCACGGCACGGCGTTTCGATTTCCCTGCCCGCTTATCGTGGTCACGGCCTTTCCCTCGACCGCATCGATCGCTTCGACCAAGCTTCCTTCTCCGTCGTAAACCCTGACCTGCGACGCCGCCTCGGGCAGATCCGTTACCTCCACCTCGAACGCCCGGTCCTCCCGGGGCCGAAACCAAATATCAGCCGCCCGGCTCTCACTCCGCAGGACGATCGGCTCTTCCTGGACTCTGCCCCGCCACCCCCGCGAGGTCTCGATCAGATACCTCCGGGCATTCGTTTGAAACGTCCAGTCCACCTTTTCCCCGAACCGATCATGCGCGACAGTCACGTTCAGTCCATACACCCCGCGCCTCTCCACCTCCGTGCTCAACCGCACGCGCTGAACCGGTCCCACGCCTTCGCCGGCCTCCTTCCCATCGTCGGGAATCACAGCCTCGCCCAGAACTTCCCGGTCCGGCCCAAAGAGCACCGCCCGCAGGTCCGTCTCCTCGCCGGTCTCGTTGCGGTCCCTTTTGAGAACCTCGACCACCAGCTCGCCGGGATCGGCCAGAAAGTACACTCCGCCCACCCCGCCGAAAAAGGGATGAACCTCTCCCAAAGCCTCCTCCCGGGGCTCAAGCCCCGCCGAGTTTTCCCCGCCTGCCGCCGGCGCACCCGCTCCCGGCACATTCGACAGCCCCGCGAAAAAGCAGGTCAGCGCAATCGTCATCCAACGCGTCTCCATTGAGTAAAACCAACGCATCGTTCAAGGCTGCTCAACACGCAAACGAAGGAAACCCCGCTCGGCCGGCGGCTCCACACTTCGCACCTGCGTGGGTATCCTCCCGCTCGGGTCCTCCTCGCCCTCTTCGACCTCCGCCTCCCCGGTCCATTCAGTCGCGCCGGCCGGCAACTCAGCAATCCCGGTCCATTCACTCAGGTCGGGAGAAGCTTCCACTATATAACCGATATCCGACCGCTCCGGCGGCCGATTGAAACTCAACGTCAGGCGATCCTCCTCAACCGCAACCACCGGCAACGGCTCCCGTGACGGTTCGAGCGGATTTCCGCCAAGCGCATACTCAAGCAGGTTGTCGACCCCGTCGCCGTCCGGATCACTCTCCGCCGCCCCTTCAGGGGTGTCGGGCGCTCCAAAATGCTCATTCCGCCAAGCCGCGAAGCCCTCCAAATCCACCTCCGGCGCCGTTCGAATCACAAAGTCATTCAGGTGCGCGTCCAGAACACACCAGGTCCAGGCGCGTCCCGACCAGAATTCACTGATATGGGAAATATCGTCCCTGAAGGGCAAGCCCGAGGCCGATCCCGACTGTTCAGGGTCATCCGAATTCAGGTTCGTGACCGCGATATCCAAACTCTGGTTGTCCAAATCCAGGTTCACAACGATCTCGTACCAATCCTCCTCAAGGATCTGAGGAACCAGGTTGAGTCGGTCCTCGTCGTCCGGTCCCTGGTGAATCGTAAATCCCGGCTTCGGATCGTCGGGGCTCCTCCGGTCGCGAAGGCCGTCCTCTCCGTCCAGGGTCACTTGCAGGACGAAGGCACGATCCAGGTTGTCGTCCAAAATGTTGATTTGCTGGTACGTTCCCGCAGAGGTGGATATTTCCGGGTCGTGAAGGTTCTCATTAAGCCGGAACTGAAACCTGACTTCGACCTCTCCACTTGAAACCGGCCCAAACTTTCTGCGCAAAGAGATGCCCTGGCGACTGTTCTCGAGCGGCATTTCCTGCCGTACCCGCAGAGCCTGGGTCGCCGTCCCCTGGGCGTCCTCCGTCGCCACGACGTTGATCTCGCGATTCTCCTCGCCATCCGGAGGAACGTTGAACGACCAGAAGTTGTCGTTGCCGTCGCCGGGACGTGTCGGCTGCTGGCCCACCGAGTACGACTCGAAATCATCATCGAAGTAGACCGTCTCCTGTGCGAAGCTCGCGGAGACTCCGAGAAATAAAAAGGCGGATAATCCCAGGATCGTCAATTGTTTGTTTTTCATGTTAATTCACTGTTTTGGTTTTTTTTGGTTATCAAAGCTCCCCATCAATAGTGGGCATTCATCGCCTCCACGAACTCCACGAGAGAGGCGCTATGCAATCCGTTCTGCACAATCCAGTCCTGTTGCACGGTCGTGACGTGTCCTCCCAATCTCAATACATTGATCGAAGGAGGATGCGGCGCCCACCCGTTGTCGATCCAGGCGGCTCGCCCGTCGAGATCGCTTGCGAGCACATGATTATGATTTCCGTCGCGCAGTCTCGTATTGTCCAAATCCGGTCTGTCGGGCCGTATTATATAGTACCATCCATAGCCGATATTATCGTCCCAGGTTAATCCGCGAGGGCCGGACCGGTCGAAACGCGAATGATTCCGCGGGCAGAAGAGCACGTCGAAACTCTCAAGATAATCCGCCTCTCCCCATCCATACGGCGGGCTCACCAACAGTCCCGCCAGAGCGTTCCTCACGAAGGTCCTCACGGTGTTGCCGCTTTGCCCGGGCCTGCGTCTCGGGAGCTCTTCGTTGTTTTCAAGAGCGTACATGGTGGCCGCTTTTCCGACTTCCCTTAAATTCGATCTGCAAACGGAGACGTGCGCTTTTTCACGCACCGTTCCGACAACCGGAATGAGAATCGCGGCCAGGATTCCGATAATAGCAATAACCGTCAGGAGCTCGATCAAGGTAAAAGCTCGCGTATCAGGATACCGTGTCATTTTCGCATTCACTTTCATAGTCGTATCTGTATTTCGGTTAATCGATCAGTCACCGAAGCAGTATAGCTTCGTGTCGCGTTCCACGAGGTGCTCGTTTTCCAGTATCAACTTCACCCTTCCCAGATATTTCGGCAGCGACCCGTCCACCGGCAGATGCCCCGGAACGCCGCCGGCCTGGGCGATCTGCACGCTGTTGACCACTTCCGTTTTCTCCATCGGCGTGTGGGAGTGTCCTCCGATAATCAGGTCGTATTCCGGGACCTTCGAAGCCAGTTCCCGGTCACGCGGGTAGCTGATATGGGTCAAGGCAACCAGAATGTCCGCCTTTTCGCGCAGCTCTTCCGCCTGAACTCGAGCGGTCTCAAACAGGTCCAAACGGTGCAAACCCTCCAGGTCGGGAATCTCGCTGAGTCCGACCACCGCCACCCTGTGCCCCGCTCCTGTTTCCAGGATCAGGTGAGGCCGAATAGTCACCGGAAGCCTGTCGGTTTTGATATCCACGTTCGCAACCAGCAAAGGGAATTCCGCCCGCTCGAGCACCCTGCGTGTGACGGTCCCGTAATAATACAACTCGTGATTCCCCAGGGTCGCGGCGTCATAGCCCAGGGTGTTCATCGTGTCGACCATGAAGGCGGATCGTTCCTCGTAATAAGCCATGGTGTCTTCGGGCCACCGATGGCGATGACGGATAAACATATCGCCGGCATACAACAGGAAGACATTCTCGTAACGCTCCCGGTAACTCTTTATCTTCTCACGAAAAGCCTCGAGGTAATTGAGATTCCAGTGGGTGTCGTTGTCGTACAGAAAGACAACCGTGGTTTTGGTCGGCTTCGCACGGTCGCCGACCGGCTCGGAACCCGAATCCTGCTTCTGTGCCTCGCGCTTCTTCATCTGCCTTGGGCGATTGCCGTGTTGGGTAGGGAACATGGTGACTCCTGGCTCCGGGGCCTTGTTGTCTGCAGCAAACACCGAAGACCATTGACGGACAACCGTTTTGTTGCGTTAATTGTAACGTGCATGAAATTGCGATGAAGGAGGTGGCTGAGAAGGCCGGGGTGTCGGTGATGAGCGTCTCTCGTGCCCTGCGCAATCAACGCGGCGTCTCTCCGGAGACCCGCCGTCACATTCTCGAGACCGCCCGGGATCTTGGCTATCGTCCCAATCCGCTGGTGCGAGCGCTGATGGCGAGTCGACGCGGCACCAGGGTCAAGGAATCCGTGCGGACGATCGCGTTTATCACCTCGCACAGCAAGCCCCGTCACTGGCGGGATTACCCGACGCCCCTTGCCTTTTACGAAGGAGCGAAAGAGCGGGCCGAACGACTGGGGTTCCGCCTTCAGGATTTCTGGCTGAATGATGAAAAGATGCCTGGCTTGCGCCTCAGCCAGGTCCTGTGGGCGCGCGGAATCCGCGGAGCGATTCTTTGTCCCCATCCCCATCCCAACAGCTCGATTGAGCTGCGATGGGAGCATCTGGCGGTCGTCGCGTTGGGATACTCATTTCCCAAACCGGAGTTCCATCGCGCCACCAACCACCAATTGCACACGATCCTCCGTGCCGTCACCGAGCTGGAGAGTCGGGGGTACCGGAGTATCGGTCTGACCGTTGAAACCCACTTCGACGCCCGGGTCGATCACAACTGGTCAAGCGGATTTCTGGGCTACCAGCACCGAATTCCGCAAGAGTACCGGATTCCCCCTCTGATCTCGCCGAAACTGGAGCGGAAGTGCGTTCAAGAGTGGATCAAATATCACCGCCCGGAAGCGGTTATCGGGGGCGTTCCTTTGGAATGGCTGCAGGAAACCGGCATTGCCATCCCTGAAGAACTGGGTTTTGTGCGTCTCGGCTACCATTCATCCATGGGCGATATCGCGGCTGTTGATCAAAACCTCGAAGCGGTTGGCGGCGCGGCAACGGATCTGGTCGTCGAACAACTCCACCGAAACGAGACCGGATTGCCCAAGATTCCCAAGGTGGTCATGGTTGAAGGGCGCTGGCAAGACGGGTGGACCGTTGGGCATAGGCTCGGACTGGGTCGAGAAGCTCGGAAGGGAGCCCTGGAACTTTAGCACTTTACTCTTTCTGGTACATGCTGGTTTTTGGCGACAGGCACCCGCAACCCTCGCATTCCTTCCACAAGGTTCCCGCCGACCCGAAGCCCATGGGAACGGGAACCCTCTCACTCGCAGCCGGCCCGCTGACACAGCGCCGCCCGAATTAAAACCGGTAATAAAGCCAGCCGCTGCCGCCGCTGGCGGCGCCGAGGTGGCCCTCGACGGCTAGGCCGAAATGGTCTCCAACGTCCAACTGAATTCCCACCAGACCGATGAGACCGGCAAGCCGCTTGTGCTCGAAGGTCTCCGCCCGATTCGAGTGCACCCGAAACTCCCGCGCCGAATAAACGGCTCCGAGATAGGTCCGCGAACCGGTGATTTCCTCCCCGAGCAACGGTTGGGCGTCTCCTTCACGGCCGATCAGGAACCCCGCCTGCCAGTCGTTGCGAATCTGCATCTCCGTATCGCAACTGCCACGGAGTTCGACCGTGTCGTGCAACGCAAACTGACCGATTCCCTTCAGGTAGAACTCCCGATTGGGAACCAGGAGCACCTGTAGCCCGCCGCCGTAGACCGGGCTGTTTTCGAAACGGGTGTTCTCCAACCGGTTTTCGGCAATCCCGGCATCGATGTGAATCAGAAAACGCGAAAAGAACTGCTGGGCGATCCGGCCACCGACAACCTGTTGCTTTAAACGAAGTTCGTCGGTCTCCTGCCCTTCGAAATCAACCGGTCCCGCCCCGTCGTACAGACCCTCGAAGTACGTGTACCCGAAAGAGATCTCCGGAGTTGGCACGTCGAACGGATCGGTCAGCCCGACTTTCTGCGCCGAGACCGGCACGACCAGGATCAATAAGGCCGCCGCCGCGACTGCCCCGGGATTGAATTTACGGTTTCCCGGATCCCCTCCGGCACGATGCTGCGATTTAATCCCCATATCCCCCGAACCCTGCGGTGTCGGCTTCCCGCTGGCAACTTATTTTCCGAATCGAAACGGACTCTTGAACTGAAAGGGAAAGTCTGCGGAGATAAACACCGGGACAGTGAGCCGGCTGCCCGGTCACATTCACGCCCGGCATTCCGGCGGTCACGCCGGCGGCGCGCGAATCCAGGCCCAATCCAGAGAGTATGTCAGAAGAACTCGAAAACACGTTTCACAACGATCCCGTTGTTCCGGAGAGCCTGCCCGCTCACGAAAACGTTCCCTTGTCCCCGGTGTCCGAGCGCTTTGCCACTTACTCGGTAGTGAAGCAGGCGATTGTTTGGGGAACCGCCACCTTCATCCTGGCTTTATCCCTGATCGCCGGTCATCTACCGGAGAATCTCGGTGCGTGGACGCCCGCAGCAGCGCTGTCCCTGGGAGCGGTTCTCGGTTTCGTCTCCTGGCTGGATGCAAGGAGGCGGATGTACGGATTGCGCGAACACGATCTGATTTATGCCAGCGGACTTCTTATCCGGAAAACGGTCATCCTGCCCCTCGCACGCGTCCAACACGTCGAAACGGCCTCGGGACCGCTCGAACGGCATTTCAATCTTGTACGGCTCACCTGCTACACGGCCGGCGGGCTGGGCGCGGACCTCGTAATCAGCGGCCTCGAACGGGACCCCGCCGAACGCCTCCGTCAATTCCTGCTCTCCCGGATCCATGAACAGGACACGCCGGAAACGGATGACGCCGCGCATGGACAAGAATAGCGACACACAGCCGATGGCCTCCTCAGGATGGCAACGTCTCTCCCCCTGGTCGGTCGTCTTTATCCTGGTTGCGGGAATCGTCCGCTTCGTGCGGGAAAACATTCCGCTGATCCTTGGAGCCGGGGTCGGGGCCGCGGTTTTTGAACAGATCGGCGCGGTCGAAATCGCGCTGGTTTGCGGCTTGCTCCTGGCCCTTGCCGGAATCATTTCGATCGTCTACTACCGCCGCTTTCGATTCCGGCTGGATGACGGGGTCCTTCGGGTCCAACGCGGCTTGGTCGAGCGCCAGGAGCTGAAACTCCAGGCGGGGCGTATCCAACATATTTCGACACGGCAACCGTTGTACATGCGCCCGCTGGGACTGGTACGCCTCAGCGTGGACACACCGGGCAGCACGGCCGCTGAAATCGAGCTGCCGGGAATACGCCGGGACGCGGCCGAATCCCTCCGCACCCGCCTCAGCGAGGCACGTCAAAGCGAAGGTCACGGAGACCCCGAAGCCGGCCACGAACCCGGGGAACCCGATGAAAACCTGGAACTCTTCCGCGTCACGCCCCGGAATCTGACGCTGCACGGTCTGGCCAGCAATTACGCCTACGTGATGGCGGCAGCCTTATCACCCTTTCTTCACCGCATTGAGCGCTTCCTCGCCGAACACTTCGCGGACCTCGGCTTATGGGAACGTTTGGCCACTTCGGTCGGTTCGCCGGGGCTGGCAGCCGCCTTACTCGTCGCAGGTCTGCTCCTCTTCCTGGTGACGATCTCCGTAATCGTCTCATGGCTTCGGTTTTACAATTTCACACTCGCCCGCGACAACCGACGATTCACCCAGCGCAGCGGCCTCCTCAATCGCCAGGAACAGCTCCTTTCCCTGTCCAAACTTCAGGCCGTGGAATGGGTTCAAACAGCGATGGGGCGAATCGTGCGGCGCAGCCACCTGGTCTGCCGGCAGATCGGCGCGGCGGCGATGGCGCCGGAATCCGCCGGACGCACGTTCCTGGTTCCCGGACTCGACGGAAAAGCCGCGCGGCGCTTGAGCCGGGAATTCTGGCCGGGAATCAACCCGGACATTGTTCTGCGCCGGGTAGACCCGTTTTACCGCCGGGCTCTGCTGATCCGATTCAGCCTCCTCTTCAGCCTCCCATTCGGATTTCTTGCCGCGACCGCCGCCGGGCCGCCAGGGGCGCTCGGAATCGTCGCGGTTCCCCTGGTCATTTGGCCGTTCGTCACGCGGCACTGGCGCGTGGTGGGCTGGGCGACCGACCGTTATTACGTCTATTTCAGAAGCGGGTTAGTCGGGCGTCGAATCATCATGTTCCCCTCAAACAAAGTGCAACGGGTCGAGCTCACCCAAAGCTGGCTTCAGCGTCGCCGAAGCGTCGCCACCGTTCGACTCGTGCTTTCCAGCGGACCGGTCATCATTCCCTTTCTCCGAATAGCCGACGCACGCTTTCTGGTCAATCTGACGTTGTACCGTATCGAATCCAAGGATACAAACAAATACGCACCCGTCTCGAATCACTCCGCCGACTGAAAACGGCGCTCCGCCAGGTTGCATGATCGGCGCACGTCATCCGTCAGCTTCTCTTACGACCCCTGAACGGCTCCCTGCCTCAAGGGGGCTAGTCTGAATGGCACGGGTAATCGGGCAATCTTGCAATCGAATGCCCACCGATCGGGTTCCGAACCTTATATTCGGGTCAAATTCTGGCGACCGGTTTATCCGGGGAAAATTGGAACGAACGCGGGCGCTGTCTTCGTTGCGGGAAATCGCGGGACAAACCCACTCCTACGGGGATCGCGGTACCGTCAACGGGGGCGGGGAGAAACCGACGTGATTGCGATTCGTTGGTTTCGGTTTGGTCCCGTTCTGAGACTCCTGGCAACCGAGGACCATTCGGTTTAACCTGTATTGATTTCCGTAACCCGGTTCCGTATTGCACGATGCGTACTTTGTGGTCGCCCATTGATGGGGACTCCGAAACCGGCTTACCGAGCGGCCTTTTCCGCGGCAAATTTCATCTTACAGTCAAGGCACCGTCTATCTTTGCGGAAGAAGGGAAAAAGAAACGCAAATACAATTAGTAAAAGAACGATCAGGAACGGCAGACGGCGGTGATCGACATTCGTGGAACCGCAATGCGGGCAATGAGTAACGCCTTTTTCAGTAACCGGCTGCAGCCCGAGCACTTCCCGCGCAAATTCGGCATCCTCTTCGTTTACGCGAAGGTCGATGCCTCCGATCGCGTTCGAGTAGAGCGGATGCACCGAAGCGATCAAGTCGCCTTCCATCTCGACATAAATCCCGGAGCCCTCGAGCCGGCTCCGCGCCATATGGGCTTCGTCGAAATGGGTGTGGGTGGCGATGGTAACCATGGAATCACTCCTGGTGTTCAACCCGGATCGGCATCGAGCCGAACCTTGTAAAGCCGGAGAGGCGTCGGCTCGGGTATATCACCTTCCGGGCGGCGGTCACGATTGACCCCAAGGGTCTCCCAGCGCAGCCAGTAGCGGACATCCGGATCCTCGCGGTCTCCGGAATCCGGATGCCACCGGACCGTCATCCCGGGAAAGGAGGATTCGGGCCGGCCCAGCCCGGACGGGCGCTCGGAGCGACGTTCCAGGTCGCCAATCGGCCGCAGCGTTTCCTCATCGAGTTCCCACACTCCCGAGCCCTCTTGGGAATGACTGTAGGACTGCGTCAGCCGGCCGTCCTCAAGCGTGACCGGACCGACCCTGACCTCGAAATTCAGGGAACCGCGGCCCTCGAAGAACCAGCGATAATTCCAATCGGTCGCCTGGTAGATCACCCATTCTCCGTCTTCTTCGCGAGCGTTGTAGATCTGGGTTTTCCCGTCCTCGTCAAACTTGATGTAACTGACGATCACGCGATCCCGGCTATCGAAGCCGAGAACCACGTTGCCGTTGATCGCGCCCCCCTCCGGCGGAACAGGGTCCACCACCTCTCCTGTCTCGATCGTGATCGGCAGAGAAAGCCGTTCTCCCTGAAGGTTTTCCCATTCGATAAGATCCGGACTGCGAGCGTAGCTGATCGTATGACTCGTTTCGGCGTTCGGATTGTCGCGCCAGATCCACACCAGATGAAAATAACCGTCGGGGCCGGCAATCGGGCCGCGGGGGTAGGCGTTCATCCGGCCCTCCCCGGAAAGCAACGGCTGATCCAGCAAACGGCTCCAGCTCCGGGTGGAATGGTCGTAAACATTATAAATCTGCTCGCCGTCGCCGCTCCCGCCTTCCCGGTAGGTAAATATCAGTTCGCCAGCGGATCCTCGAAAGAAACGCGGATACGTCATCCGGTCCTCATCCTTCCCCACCATCTCGGAAACCCGCTCGAAACTCTCAATATCCCGCGGCCGTTCGGTCCGGAAGTAAATGAGCGGGTCGCCGTGCAGGTTCCCGGTCACGTGGACGTAGCCGTCATCGTCTTCGGTAAGGGTCACGAAATTGTGACTGTCCCATCCGACCTGTTCGGGCAGGCGCACGAGTCGGAACGCGTCCTCGCCCAGCCGCCGCTGGCCGATGGTCATCCGGCGATCCTCGTCATAAAATCCGACATACTGGTAGTCTCCGAATGTTTTCAACTCAAAGCCAACCCGGTGGCCCGCCCAGGCAGGAGCCACCTCGATCACCTCCTCGATTTTCTGCGCCGACAGGGAAAATGGGTTCATAATGAAAACGGAGGAAAACAGGGATAAGGTCCATAAGGTACGATGCATTCCGTTAATTCTGATCATTTCGGCTGGCGATTCGAGGGAAAAATGACGGCGCATTGCCGCGTATCATCGGCGATGCGCCGATGATACAGGACCCGAACCCGGCTGTAAGTGAAAGAAATTCGCGCTTTAAAGTGGCCTTAATATAGGCTTTCATGAATTGATTTCACCTCTATTCCACTCCCTTGTCATGATATTTCCTCCATGATCCCATGAGAACACCGCTTTTTCTCCTGTCTTTCCTCTGGATCCAATGGACATTGCCCTTCCTGAACGGGGGCGAGCCTCCTCTCGATATTTACCTGCTCATCGGCCAGTCCAACATGGCCGGACGAGCCGCAATCGAGAGCGAAGACGAGGCCGTGCTCGAGCGTGTTCACCTATTGAACGACGCCGGCGAATGGGTGCCGGCCACCAACCCGCTCAATCGCTACTCCAGCGCCCGAAAACGCCTCGACATGCAGCGGCTCGGTCCCGGCTACACGTTCGCCCGGTCAATGAGCGAACACGATCCGGACGCCAGGATCGGGCTTGTGGTCAACGCGCGCGGCGGCACCCGGATCGAGCAATGGGCGCCGGGCTCGGAACTCTATAAGGATGCGATTCGCCGAACGCGCGAAGCAACAGCGCAGGGTGAGATCAAAGGCATTCTCTGGCACCAGGGTGAGGGTAACTCGCGCGACCCGGATTACCTGGAGAAACTGACCTCCCTAATCGAATCCCTGCGGGCCGACTTCGACCGTCCCGAACTCCCGTTTGTCGCGGGCCAGGTCGAAGGAGACCGTCCGGTCAATCTCCAGATTGCGAAACTGCCGGAAGCCCTCCCCGGCACCGCCTGGGTTTCCTCCGCCGGCCTCGAGACCTACGACGGGACTCACTTTGATTCCGCAAGCCAGCGCGAATTCGGAAGTCGCTACGCGATTGAGATGATCCGACTTCAGGAATAACGGCCTCATCGGGCCGGTCGATGCGTGCGGTCTCGCTCGCATCGAACACGCGTTTCAGGAACCCGATCAGGCGGAAGCGTCTTTGACGGTCGGGTACGGGGTCACCGTGTGGCACCCTTCGGCTTTATATACTGCACGTCATTAAGTTTTCGGAAAACACACCGCGCCAGCCTTGCGGCTGCCCCCCCTCTCAAGAGGGGAATGAATTAGAAGACGGGCGGCAGGAGAATCCGAAAACTTGATGCAGGGAAGTATAGTTTCGGTTCTTCAACGTTTTTCACCCATTCAGGGTTGTTGGATTTTCATGGTAAACAGCCGCCGGTAGTGATGCCGGCAGGCCCAGGCAAGAAAGAGGAGTCCCGCGATCAGGAATATCGCCACCGGCAGACCGGAGGGATCCAGGAACAGGTGCACGCCCAGGATGTTGATCGCGACCGGGAAAATCACCACCGTCGCCAGCGGCACGAAAAGCCCGGAGAGAAACGCCAGCCCGCACAGGAGTTCCAGCGTCTTCACCAGCGGCAACAAGTACCCGGCCGCCTCGATTCCCTGGTTGAAGAGCAGAAGGTCCCCCTCCATCTCCGGCGCCTCCACCAGGTCGAAAAAGTAGGCGACCGACGCAAACACCAGGAGCAATCCGAGCAGAACCCGTACGATAACAACAGCTATTTTCATAAAACTTTCCTCTCTTCCGCCTGCAGATAATTCTCCAGTCTGTCAAAGGTTCCCGTCCAGCCCGCTCGGCAGGCCTCGCGCCCGTCCGCGAATGCGCGGCATTCCGCCTCGCTTGCATTCAGAGGAACCCAGCACACTTCGACACGGGTCCCCTGTCCCGCGACGGCAAAGGCGACTTCGCTCGCAACCTCCAGCGGCCAGTCCGGATCGTACGGATGCCGAACCGGTTCGCCCCCGGTTTCATCGCAAAACGACTGAATGAATTCCAGTCTCCGACCCGGAAGGATCCGGGTAATCACCCACTTCCCCCACACCTCGACCCCCTGCGGATCGCGCAGGCAGTAATGAAGGACCCCGCCCCGGCGAAAATCGAGGGTGCAGGCTATAAGCTCGAAGTCCTTCGGTCCCCACCATCGCGCCAGCCGTTGGTTTTCGGTCCACGCGCTGTAAACGCGGTCCACCGGCGCGCTGAAATCGCGAGAGATCAGGAAAACCGCGTCCTTGCTCTCCGTTGTCACCCTATTCTGATCCATAACGTTTTCCTCTTTTTCCGTTTCATTTCCCGCCCCTCTCGTCCTGGTAAAGCGGCTCCCATCGGTGCCCGTCGAGATCCAGGAACGCCCAATGGTACATCCAACCGTGGTCCACCGGATCGCCCGGAATGCTCCCGCCGGCTTCCTCCGCCTTTCGAATCATCGCGTCCACTTCCCCGCGGCTGTCGTCGAGGTCCTTGACCTCGAACGAGCAGACGAAAGCGTTCGTCCCCCATTCGGCGGGCGGGGGCTTCGCGGGACGCTCCAGCAATCCTCCACGCCCGCCGCCGGTCTCGATCCGCCAATACGGTACCGGCAGCCCAGGCGCGAACTCAAACGTCCACCCGAACACCTCGCCATAAAACGTTCGCGCCCGAACGGCGTCCTCAACCTGAATTTCGAAGTAAATGTTTCCGTCCATATTCTATTTCTTCCGCATCATTCCGTGTATCCCGCTTATTCCGTGGTTGATCTCGCGACGTCATTCCTGCGTGGACGCACAGCAGGATCCCGTCTTTCCTTCAACGCCCTCGTATTGATCGTGCAGCCGCACCCAGTCCATAATTTCTTTCTCGTTGCGTCCCTTCGGTGTCATATCGAGGTAGATGAAAACGCCATCCACCTCTTCGTTGCCGCGCGCGTAACTCGAGTACGTGTGGAAGACCGCGCCGTTTTCGCGCTTGTAGAAAACGCTGTAACCCGGGAGTTCGTCGTGGCCGTCGACGCGGGCGTAGTTGTATTCGACTTTCCCCTTCGCGAGATCCTCCTTCGTGAACGACACATGGAAATCGAAGTTAAAATCGCTTCCGAACGAGGAAACCCACTTCGCTTTCCAACCCATGCGTTTCCTGTAGGCCTCGATCTTCTCGATCGGCGCCCGCGAAACACGAACATAGGCAACATCGTGGTTGTCGAGATGCACGATCGCCCCTTCGGCATGGTCGGCGTCGAGGGAACAGCTCGGGCAACCGGATTCCCATTCGGGACCGAACATGAAGTGATGGATGATGAGCTGGCTGCGTCCGTCGAACAGATCGGCCAGGGTCGCCTCGCCTTCGGGTGCGTTGAATAAATACTCCTTTTCGACTTTCACCCAGGGCAGGGCGCGCCTTTCGGCGCTGACCAGATCGCGAATCCGCGTCAGCGCTTTTTCGCTCCGGAGGTGCGCTTTGCGTGCTTCGAGCCATTCCTCGCGTGAGACCACGCGGTGTTTTTCCAGTTGAGCGGCGGTGGGTGGTATTGGGACAGGCATGATCTAACGTTCCTTTCCGGATGAAAACGGCACGACGGATGAACTTTCTCTGGCCTCCGAGCACTGTTGGAGGCGTTGCGCCAGGAAGTCCCGCTCCGACGGGACCTCGGTGAGTTCCAGGGCTCGTTGAAAATGAGCGGCGGCCGCGGCGAGCTGTTCGCGCTGCCGTTCGAGGTCGCCCAGGACGGCATGGGTCAGGTAGTAGGTATCGAGGGGCGAGCGTTCCAGAACGGCCTCCAACTGCGCGATTCCCCGTTCGGGACCGTGGACCTTCGCCACGGCCACCGCCCGGTTCAGCCGGACCACCGGAGAATCGTTGATTTCGGCCAGATGGTCGTACAGCGAAAGAATCCGCTTCCAGTCGGTGGCGTCGTCATTCGGCGCCAGGCAGTGACAGGCGGCGATGCCCGCCTGGAGATGGTATTCACTGAGAGCATCGCCCGCCGCGGATTGCTCCAGGTGATGAATCCCCCGCTCAATCATCGGCCGGCTCCAGAGGCTCCGGTCCTGTTCGTTCAAACGAAGGATACCGCCTTCCGCATCGATCCGCGCCGGCAGCCGGGCTCCGTTCAACAGCATCAGCGCCAGGAGCGCGTGGACCCGCGGCCGGCTCACCGCCGGGTGTTCGGCCAGAAGGGCCGCGAGGCGAATCGCTTCGGCGCAAAGCTCCTCCCGCACCACCCGCTCGCCGCTGGAGGCTTTGTAACCTTCGTTGAAAAGCAGGTAAAGGGTATCCAGAACCCCGTCGAGCCGCGCGGACAGCTCCGGGCCCGCCGGAATCTCGAAACGCACCGATGCCGCCTTGAGGCGTTGGCGGGCACGCGTCAACCGTTTCGCGATCGCCGCCTCGCCGGTCAGGAACGCCTTTGCGATTTCCCCGGGACTGAATCCGCAGAGGATCTTAAGCGCGAGCGCGGTCTGCATTTCCCGCGGAAGGAGCGGATGACAACAGGCGAACATCAACCGCAAACGATCATCCCTGATCTCGCTTTCAAACAGGGCTCCCGTCCCGGGATCCGGAAGGCGCTGCTCGAGGTGAGCGATGAGTTCCGACTGCTTCTCCCGAAAACGCGTTTCACGCCGGATCAGATCCACCGCCAGGTGTTTGGCCGTCTGCATGAGCCAGCCGGACGGGTTCTCCGGGATTCCGTAATAGGGCCACGTGTCGAGAGCCCGGGCCACAGCTTCCTGGACGACGTCTTCAGCCATTTGCAGCCGGTTCACTCCGAAAATGCCGGTGAGAACGGAAACCAGCCTTCCCGCTTCATGGCGGAAGAGGTCCTCCGTCAACCGGAAAACCGTTTCCTCCGCCGACAACCTTTCTTTCATGGCTTGCATGGCCGGGCACCCGCGACGGATCAGGCCGGGGTTTCCGACATTTGAGTGCGGATACGATGGAAATCCGGGCATTCGGGGGCCACCGGCCGGACCTCCAGGGTCGAACCGCACTGAAGCAGCGGCCACCCGCGGGCGATCTCCAGGGCCTCTTCCATCGTCCGCACGTTCAGGATGAGGTACCCGCCGACGGCTTCTTTCGACTCGGCGAAAGGTCCGTCTTTTACCGTCTCCCCTTTTTTTCCGGAGACGATCTTTCCCTCACCGAAAAGGGGCTGGGCCGCCTTGAATTTTCCTTCCTGCCGCAGGCGCTCGAACCAGGCGTAGGTCTCGTCCATGATTTTCTGCATTTCGCCCAGCGACAGGTTCCTGTTCCAATTCGTGCTTCGGAAAAGAAGCATGTATTCCGAGGGTTCTTGTTTTGGATTCATTGGATTCTTCCTTGGTTGACGGTTCAAAGGGATGACGAACGGGGAGCCGCTCCGAGGACAGTTGATTCGAATTTTTTTTCGAGTTTCCGGAAGCGTCCACGGGCCGGCTCATCCCGTTGGCGGGACGGCGAACAACCCCTCCACATACGCCCGGGCATGGCAAAGGTTGCTGGCGACCACCTCCGGATCCCGGCGGGTTTTGGCCACGAGAAGGGATCCCTGCCACAGGCTGTTGAGCATCCAGCCCACCTCCTCGGGATCGAAATCGACCCGGGGACGATGAACCCGCTTGGCGGCCCCCAGCAACTGCGTCGCCAGACCGGTCCATCCCGTCAGCTTTTCCCGGCACAACTCGCGCATCCGCTCGTGCTCCCCGGCCATTTCCTGCGCGACCATGCCCAGCAGACAAACCGGCTTTTCCCCCGGCTGCCGCACGCTGTCGATCAGCCCGTCCATCCAGCGGAAAAACCGCTCCAGGGGATCGTCACCCGGATCGCCGAGATCCTGCATATACAGCGCCACCCGCCGCCGGCACCACTCCTCCACCGCCGCTTCGGCAATCGCCTCCTTCGACTTGAAGTGATGGAAAAACGCCCCCTTGGTCACCCCGGCCTCCGCGCAAATCCGGTCCACCGGCGTCGCCGTGAA
>PWMU01000165.1 GCA_003558065.1 Opitutia bacterium
CCATCTTTGTTTGGTAGGGTAGCAGGTTTTACATCGCGGTGGGATACCCAAGCGGCCAACGGGGGCAGACTGTAAATCTGCTGGGGCAACCCTTCACAGGTTCGAATCCTGTTCCCACCACTCAACGACTTACGGAATTCCGAGGTGCCTTCCACATCGTTCGTTCTCTTCCCCATGGTCATGTCGAAGCGGTCATCCAAGCAATCCGCGCTTTGGATCCGAAGCGCCTTCTTTTCTCAGAGCGCGGCCCCGAGCGCGATCTGCTCGCGGCGATGATTGCCGCGAGCATCATCGAGCCCGGCTCGAGGCTGGCCTGCCGTCGTTGCCACCGTAAAGAAACAAAGCTTGTCGATCCGATATAATCGAGATGTAGCGGAACCCGGTAACGTCGATCGTTCGCCGCCCATTCATAGGGCCTCCCCGTTGCGGCAGTGCTTTCCAAGTTGCGATCCGTGTTCTCGCGGCGGTTTGCGGCGGGGTCGTCAGTGAAAAGCCGGAAATTCTCGTTACTCCGGGCGGCGGCGACCGGGAATTCATCTCGGATCAAATCGGCACCGGCATCCCGGGCAAGCCATCCCGATCCGGCCGCGGTGGCGGCAAGGAAGATAAAACCGCAACGAATCATGATCCTGGAGCGGTAACCACCAGAGGTGCGGACAAGGGGTTTTTCGTCTGGAAAAGGAACTCGTTTTCATTCTCGGTCGTGGTGGCGCCGCCGATGAACGGTGCTGGGAGGTAATGCCCCGGGTGAGAGCTGCCGCTTTGATCAACCCGCCGAGCACCGGTTGGCCGGAGGCCGAACTTGCCAGGGAGGGATGGTGCATGAAAATAATTCTCTTCTTGCCGCATTGTTTCCAGCAATTTCCGAGCGTTGATCCGACCTGATGGTAATTCGGGGAGACAAAGTTAGCCGTGGCGTCGACGGAGGGAGGATTCAGGAACACAGCCGGTGCGTGGGGCTGTTCCAAGCGGAGACGCTCGCGGAGTTCGGTGACCTCAGGCAGGAGGATAGACCCATCCACTTGAAATGTTTCGGGATTGGCCAGGGTCTCTTCGACATTGGTAAAATCACGTTGCGCCCGGAAGTGAGAGCGGCCTGCGGAATCGCCCCGTAAATCGTGTAGGCCCAGGCGTTGGTCATGTCGCAATGATCGAGGTCGATATTCAGAGCGAGCAGAAACTGTCGTTCGGAATGATTGGGCTGTGGCACCGTGAAACTGCCGCGGCCGATCGTGCTCTTTATCTGCCCCTTTGTCGCAAGTAATGCGTAGGTGTAGCGCATTCCAAGCAGGGAGCCCGGCCTGGAAATCCGTACCCCAGCGGGGGCTTCAATACCGCTTTCTCAGGCGGAACTACCGGACAGGTTTACGTCTTTCATGATTTCAATGTGGAGTACAGTGCTATAAATGTGGTCACAATCCATTACAATGTTTGAATTTTGTTTTACATTCGTTGGCTCTGGGACTAGAAAGGCACGGAAATCAAAGATGCCGAACCTCGTGATCATCCCGAGGATTTTCCGCGCACCGAGGCCATGGTTGACAGATTCGTCGCCCTGCCATTGGGGATGGCCTATACAGAGGACGATGCCGATTACATCGCTGAAGCGGTAGTTGAGGTTCACAAGGATCTCGGACTTGGCGCGGGTACCTGATTCTTTTTATGAGCGAAACCACCCGAACCCGTCTCGCCATCGATGGCGCGAAACCGACAATGGAACAGCCGGTCCCGAAGCCGGTTCGCTGGGACGACCGCGAGCGAAAACAACTGGCTGAGATGATCGACCAGCCGTCGTTGTTTTACTGGAACGGCCCCCAAACGAAGCTTCTGCTCGAGCGCTTTCGGCGAAACTATCCGCTGGAATTCGCGATTCCGTGCTCGTCGGGGACCGCCGCGATTCACGCGGCCCTGCTCGCCGCCGGTATCGGACCGGGCGACGAGGTCATCACCTCGCCGATCACCGATATGGGGACGGTTACCGGCATTCTCTATCAACAGGCCGTGCCGGTGTTTGTTGATTTGGAGGCGCACCGCTACAACCTCGATCCGCGGGCTGTGGAACGGAAAATCACCCCCCGAACGAAAGCGATTCTCGCCGTCCATCTGGCCGGAAATCCCTGTGCGATGGAGGAGTTGATGAAGCTGGCCGAGGCGCATGATCTGGTTTTGATCGAGGATTGCGCGCAGGCGTGGGGCGCAACGTATCGGGGGCGTCCGGTGGGCGTCATCGGACATATCGGCTGTTTTTCGTTGAATGATTTCAAACACATTGGCTGCGGGGACGGGGGGATTGTCGCGACGAGCGATCCGGAGATCGGAGAGCGCCTCCAACTGTGTTGCGACAAGGGTTACGACCGGGTTCGGGGAATTACCGCGCCGGAATTCCTGGCGCCAAACTACCGCATCAGCGAGCCGCAGTCGGCGGTTGCGGCCGTGCAGATGGAACGCATGCCGGATATTGCGGCCAAACGCCGCCGGTTGGGCGATCGGCTCACCGCAAGGCTTCAGGGCGTGCCGGGCATTCAAGCACACCATGTGGAGGAAGAGGACAGCTGTACCTACTGGTTCTACATGCTGCGAATCGAACCGGCGGCGTTTCAAGTTGACCGCGCCCGTTTTGTGGAAGCCCTGATCGCCGAGGGCGTTCCGGCGGGTGCCGGGTATATTCCGGCGCCTCTTTACCAGTACCCTCTTTTTCAGAACGAGGCCTTTTTCGGTGGCCGGTGGCCGATCAAAGAGATGGGCCTGACCGACATGGATTACAAAACGGTCTGTTGTCCGGAATCGGAGGCGATTCTGAAGACGGCCGTCAAAATCGTCATCAACCAGGCGATGGACGAAGCTTACGTCGAAAGTATTGCTTCAGCGATCCTGAAGGTAGCGCAAGTCTATGGGGTCCAGTGAGAAATGGATACAGGTGTTTGTTGAGTCTTTCCTTCCGGCGTTTTGCAGACCGTGCAAACCTTCCGAGACAAAGGCATGCTTAAATTGACCGGCAAAACGGTGTGTCGCCTTGGTTCTGTGGTTGGCGCGGGGGCTCTCATGATTCTTTTCATCGGCCACGGGAGGCACCGTTTAATGCCCGAAAGAGTTCGCGTCGACGCCTCCGAAGCGCGAACTCCGCTCGGGGTGCACCGGGTGAGTGAATGGCCTGTGGAGCAGGCGGGGCGGTTTTCGGAAGCGCCCGCAGTTGCCCGGTTGGCGGACGGCGGGCAGCTTCCGGCAGTAGAGGCCAGGCTTCCGGAGAATACACTGGTTATCCATCCCCCCCGAACAAGCCGGACTCTACGGGGGAACGTGGACGCAATTTGCCATCGGCCCGGGCGATCTTGGCGATATGTATTCGGGGATTGGATATGAGCCGCTTGTTGCGATGGGGCTGAAGCAAAGGTTTTCCGACGGAATCCGTCTTCGGTCGGACGGCCGGCCGTTACGATTAGTGATTGAAACTTTCGGCCTGCTGGCGGAACACCGGGCTCTGGAACTCGTAGCTGATCACTGGACACGGGTGGATGTAAAGACGGAGATCCGCCAACTCGCGAGTTCCCTGTTTTATACCGGAATGCCGGCGCGGCTTCACGACGTTGCTCTCGGCGGCAACAGTAATTACCCTATCCCGAATGTTACGCGATCGATGAAACGGGAACGGCGCACGCCCGGGGCAATTCGACCGGTGATCATTAAAGTTGTAGGCGCTTTGAATAGGATCCGTAGCGGTTTCTTTCTCTTGTTCATTCCTTTTTGAAGTGAGATTATCGCCACTGTGAAAATTTCCCGCATCATCGACACCCACCAACATGTTTTCTGGCATGGTCGAAACGACCGTGGCCTTATTGCGGATATGGATGCCCACGGAATCGAATACGCCTGGCTCCTGAGCTGGGAGATCGCCCCATGGGAGGACCATCCTCAATATCACCGCGTGTTGAATCCCTGTCACCGGCGCGACGACGGTACGCATCGGGGAATCCCGCTGGAAGATCTTTTACGGGCGAAAGACACGTTTCCGGAACGGTTCGTTCTCGGGTACTGTCCTCATCCGATGCTGGGAAGGCCCGCCGAATTGCTGGAAGCGGCTGTGCGGATGTACGGAGTTCGCGTCTGCGGCGAATGGAAATTCCGTATGCCCTTCGACGATCCCAGGTGCCTGGAGCTCTTCCGTGCCGCGGGGGCCATGAACCTGCCGGTGGTGCTCCACCTTGATGTCCCGTATCTGGCGAGCGGCGAGAATGGTGGTATTCAGTATGAGGAAAACTGGTACGGCGGAACCGTAGTAAACCTTGATCGCGCTCTTCAGGCCTGTCCGGAGACCGTGTTTATCGGGCACGCGCCCGGTTTCTGGAGGGAGATCAGCGGCGACGCGGACGCAATGCCCGAAGTTTATCCAACCGGGGAAGTCACTCCCGGAGGGCGCCTGCACCCGCTTTTCGAGCGGCATCCCAATCTGTTTGCCGACCTTTCCGCAGGTTCGGCATTAAAGGCGTTACAGCGGGATCCGAAACATGCGGTCGAATTCCTGGGTCGGTTTCGGGATCGCCTCTTATTCGGCCGGGACTATTACGGGCAGGAGCTTCACGAGTTTCTTCAGGGGCTCGGGCTTTCCGGCGATGTTATGGAGAAGATCTACCATCGAAATGCCGAGCGCCTTGTCGACAGGCCTTCGCGGCGGAACGGGTGATCTTAGAGGTGATTCAGGACCGCCTTTTTCCGGCGTTGGAAATGGCCGCCAGGGTCACAACGCCGTGCACGCCGCGATGAACGGGTGCGCCAATGTCGTAATCGGATTCCGGCGCAACGAGTTCACCCACGTTCCCATTCCGCTGGCAACAGCCCAACGCAAGCAGATCGACCCCGGCAGCCGGCTGTGGAACACGGTGCTCGCCTCGACCGGTTCCTCTTCGCCTTCGACTCGAAGTCGCCCTCCATGGCCACGGAAACATGCTTCCCGTTGATCCAGCTTCGCCGGGCGTTGGCCGATCTCCTTTACCCGCGGCGTCATGGTACTCTCGCCTCTTGGTAAGGGAATTGCGGGCCGGCAGTGACAAATTCGGCGAAGTATTTGGCAAGGGCTGCCCCGACTTCGCCGGTGCAAGGGTGTAGCCTCAGTTGAGACGCGAATCCGTTTGGGGGTATGGAGAAGTCAGGCGGGTCGGGGAAGGCGACAATGAATTATATAGTGCTGGTCAAGCAGGTGCCGGACACGAAGCACATCCCTCAGGATGCGTGGGACTGGAATACGGGAACGCTTAGGCGTGCGTTTCTGGAGAATGTTTGCAACGAGCTCGACAAACAGGCCCTCGCCTTTGCCGCCGAGCTCCGTCTGCGACGGCCGGGGCGGATTGTGGCGCTGACGATGGGGCCGCCGTTTGCCGAAGAGGTCCTGCGTTATGCCCTGGCTGTCGGCGCCGATTCGGGAGTGTTGCTGACGGATCGGCGGCTGGGCGGAGCGGATACCCCGGCGACCGCCTATCCGCTCGCCCGGGCG
>PWMU01000087.1 GCA_003558065.1 Opitutia bacterium
CCTTAACCAGGCCCGCAACATAGATCCCTTCGTGACCCTACGCTACGGCGCTTGCGTCCTTCGTGCAACGCAATATCACCCGAGTCGACGGCGGGAACGTACCAGCCGCAAATATCCCAGCCCCACCAGGGTAACCAACCCGGCCTGGCTGGAGAGAATCAGCCGATTCCCGCTCCAAATCGCATAAAGAAGAACGAACTGAGCCAGGTTGCACAACCAGAGGAAGTTCCGGGGTCCCTGGTTGAGTATCACGACCGACACCCAGAAAACCATCCAGAGAGTAAAGCCCACCCGTACGGCAAGGGGAATGGTCATGCGATTGTCCGGCATTTTCATTGTCGCTTCCAACAAACCTTCACCTACCCGTGTTCCGCCTCACAATCCACCCTGGATAAAATGTCAGATTCAGACCGGGAGGGAAAGGGACAATGATAAAACGCTACGGCCAACATCCGTGCGAAGCACGCCGAAAGTTTTCGATTTCGATTTACGTGGGCATTGCCTCCCCCTTCAATGGATTGAAGGGAGGGTGATAGCATCAAACACGCGAACAAGACGATTCCGGTGGTTGGGATTGGGGCCTCGGCGGGTGGCTACCAAGCGTTCAAACAATTGCTGGAAAACCTCCCGACCGACACACGCCTGGCGTTCGTCCTCGTTCAGCATCTCGATCCCACCCACGAGAGCCAGTTGACCGATTTGCTGGCGCGCGCCACAAAACTACCCGTCGTCGAGGCCCGCGACGGAATGGCGGTTGAACCCGACCACATCTACGTTCTCGCACCGAATACGAGTATGGTCATCGAAGGGGGGATCCTGCGCGTGTCGCCGCGTTCGGCGACGGAGGCCAATCTTCCTGTCGATCGCTTCTTTCGTTCGCTGGCCGAGGAACTGGGACACCGGGCGATCGGCGTCGTTCTTTCCGGCACCGCCAGTGACGGCGCCGAGGGCGTTCAGGCCATCAAAGTCGCGGGCGGCCTGACGTACGCCCAGGACGAAATTTCCGCAAAACACCCCGGTATGCCACGAAACGCCGCGGCCACCGGGTGCGTGGATTTCGTGCTCGAGCCGGCGGCGATCGCGCGCGAATTGGCGCGCATCGGATCGCATTGGTACCTGAACGGAACTTCCCACGAGGAGAAAATCGAGGAGAGCGAGCTGGCCCCGGTATTCAGGCTCCTTTACACGAAAACGGGCGTCGACTTCACCCAATACAAGCCGGAGACCCTTCAAAGGCGCATCCAGCGGCGGATGGCGCTTCACCGGTTGCAAAGCCCGGACGAGTACATCGCATGCCTCAACGACAAGCCGGAGGAAGCCGAGCCACTGTTTGCCGATCTTCTCATCAGCGTAACGGGTTTTTTCCGCGACCCCAAGGCGTTTCAGCTCCTTAAGAAACGGGTGTTCCCCAGCCTGACCCGGGATCGCGAAAAGGACGAGGCGATCCGGATCTGGGTGCCGGGCTGCTCGACGGGGGAAGAGGCCTACTCGCTTGGGATCGCACTCCTGGAGCATTTGCGCGCCAAGCGGCAGGAGGGCGTACCCATCCAGATCTTCGGCACCGATATCAACGGACGGGCACTTGAAAAGGCGCGCTCGGGGGTCTATCCGCCGAGCATCGAAAAGGACCTCTCTCGCGCCCGGCTTCACCGGTATTTCGTGGGCACCGCGGGCAGCTACCGCGTGGCCAACGCGCTGCGCGAATTGTGTGTCTTTGCGCAACACGATCTGATCAAGGATCCCCCGTTCTCCAATGTGGACCTGATCAGTTGCCGCAACGTCTTGATCTACCTGGGCTCGCCGGCGCAGAAGCGAGTGCTGCCGATCTTTCACTACGCCCTCAAGCCGACCGGGTTTCTTCTGCTGGGCAAATCGGAAACCATCCTCAGCTTCTCCAATCTGTTCAGCGCGGTCGACAAGCGGCAGAAAGTCTATTCCCCGAAAGCCACTGCCAAACGAACACTTGTCACATTTCGAGGCGAACGGGGCTCGCCCCCTCACGCGACACCGGGTGCGGGGCGCTCGGACATGGCACCCGTGGAGCGGGCTGTTCCGGACGCCCAGAGAGCCCTCGATCACTTGCTTGTGGACCGCTTCGCTCCACCCTGCGTCCTGGTCAACGGGGAGATGGAAGTGCTGCAGTTCCGCGGCCGCACCGGTCCTTTTCTCGAACACGAAGCCGGCACCGCCAACCTGCAGCTCTTTCGGATGACCCGCGACGAAATCGCGAATGAAGTGCGCGCGGCCATCCGCAAAGCCAAAAACGAGGGCGCTCCGGTGCGTCGCCAGGGCATCCAATTCGTCGCCGAGAAGAACCGCAGGATCATCGACGTCGAGGTCGTTCCCATGCGGATCGGCCGGGAGCGCGAACCGTGTTACCTCGTGTTGTTCGAGGAATCCGCCGGAAGCCCGGTCGAGACGGAGGAGGACGAGAAGGTCACCGACGCGGCTCCCGCCACCCGCGATCGCATAGCGGATCTGAAAAGGGAGTTGGCGGCCACCAAGGCATCGCATCGCGAAATCGTCCAGGAGCTCGAAACCGCCAATGAGGAACTCAAGGCACTCAATGAGGAACTCCAATCCGGGAACGAGGAACTGGAGAGCACCAATGAAGAGCTGGAGACATCCAAGGAGGAGCTTCAGTCGGCCAACGAAGAGCTCCGCACCGTGAACGAGGAGCTGCAGGCCCGGGATGCCGAGCTGGTCAAGGCAAACGACGATCTGCTCAATGTGCTCGCCAGCGTCAACATTCCGATCGTGGTGCTCGACGCCGACCTCCGCGTCCGCCGCTACACCCCGATGGCGGAAAAGGTCCTGAAACTCATCCCCACCGACCTCGGGCGTTCCTTCTCCAGTCTCCGTCTACCACTGAAACCGTGCGGTTTGAAACGGATGCTGAGCGACGTGATCGACAACCTCGGTGCCAGACACTGTGACGTACAGGACAAGGACGGCCGCTGGTACTCGCTTCAGGTCAAACCCTACCGCACCTCCGACAAACGGATTGACGGGGCGGTTCTCGCGATGTGGGATATCGACGCCACAAAGCGCGCTCTTCAAGAGGTGCGCGCCGCACGCGATTACTCCGAGGCGATTGTCGAAACGATCACGACTCCGCTGCTCGTGCTTTCCGACGATCTCCGTGTGCAGACCGCGAACAACGCCTTTTACCGAACCTTTGATCTGGAGAAACGCGATGTCGCCGGGCGTTTAATCAATGGGCTGGGCGACAAAAAGAAGAAGCTTCCGGAACTGAGCAAACACCTCAAAAAGCTCCTCCGGGACGATACGTCCCTCACCGATGTTCAGCTTGTCGAGGACTTTCCCGGGGTCGGTTCCCGCACTGTGAATCTGAACGCGCGCCGCGTGACCGGCGCCACCCGGGACTCGCCGTCAATCCTGCTGGTGATCGAAGTCCTCACCGAGCGCAAAGAGATGGAAGCGGAGATCCTGCACACCGCCGAAGCGGAGCGGGAACGGATCGGGCGCGATCTCCACGACGGCCTGGGCCAGGCATTGCCATCCATCGGCTACCTGGTACGCGCGGTGCAGCAGTCACTGGAGAACAAAAACGCCCCCGAGACCGAGGAGGTAAAAAAAATCGCCCGGCTCGTCGAAGAGAACGCGCAGCGGGTGCACGACGTCTCCCGGGGCCTGTTTCCGGCGGAAATGACAAAAGGAGGTATCGCTGCCGCCCTGCGGGAGTTGGCGGCCTACTCGGAAGAACTGTACGGCCTGCCCTGCCGCGTGTCCGGTTCGACGGCTCTCAATCTCACCGACGATCGCGTGGCGCGCCAGCTGTACCGCATGGCCCAGGAGGCTGTCAACAACGCCGCCCGGCACAGCAAGGCCAAAAACATCTGGATTCGGCTTGCGCAGCGCCAGGGACGTATCGTCATGACCGTTCGTGATGACGGGAGCGGCATTCCCAGGCAGAAGGCCGGCAGGCACACGGGCATGGGTCTGCGCATCATGCGCTACCGGGCCGACCTGATCGGCGCCACCTTGAAGATCGAGAGTACCAAGGGTGAGGGGACGAAAATAAGTTGTAACGCTCCGCCCCGGCTGTCTAAAAAGGCGAATTAATCGACAATGAAACCCCGCAAAGCTTCCGGCTCCTCAGAAAAGAAGAAGATACTGATCGTCGACGATCATCCCCTGCTTCGCGTCGGACTTGGCCGCGTTATCGATCAGCAGGAGGATATGGCCATCTGCGGAGAAGCCGACGACGGCCCCTCGGGACTCGCCGCCGTCGAAAAATACAAGCCGGACGTGGCGATCGTGGATATTTCCCTGGAGTCGGGAACCGGTTTGGACCTGATCCGGGACATTCAGGCGCATCACCCTGAAATCCCCGTTTTGGCGCTTTCGGTGCACCACGAGAACCTTTACGCCGAACGGGCCATGCGCGCCGGCGCCAAGGGGTACGTCATGAAGCGGGAGCCGGTGGACAACGTGCTCGCGGCCCTCCGCAAGGTGCTTCGGGGTCATATGGCGGTCAGTGAAAACGTCATCGGCCGAATCGTCGCCCACAGCGGGGCGGACAAAACGGGAAAAGAGTGTATTTCGGTCGAAACGCTCGGTAATCGCGAGCTCGAAGTGTTCCGCCTGTTGGGAAACGGACTGGGAACCCGGGATATCGCCTCCAGGCTCGGCGTCGCCGTCAGCACGGTGGAAACGTACCGTGCCGGCATCAAAAAGAAGCTGGGCCTCGCAAACAACGCGGAACTGCTCTGCCAGGCCGCTCGGTTCGCGGCAAACGAATCGAGCGATTGAACCGTCGAGCCCGGCATTTGACTCACTCCCAACCCGGCGGAGCCGGTATCAAGGGTGTTTTTTGAAGCCGGATGTTTCCGGTTTCAAGTAAGCTTCCTGTACGTGCGGGGTTGGGAATGTTTCGCTTCGCAAACCCGGGGGATTCCGGCGAGGCGGAGCCTCGGCCCGAAGTCTGGCAAGCATCGAGCGTGCAAAACTCAAGCTGGAAGCGGGAGCGGCTTTTTTTTCCAGAGGGTTCGTGTTTTCCGCTAGTCTCGAAAAGCGGCGCACAGGATTTTCCTGCGAACGCGCTCCGTGTTACCTTAAAACGAGAAATCGCGAACCGAAAAAGAAAGGAGGGGGAAATGAAAAGCAATGATCCGACGGAAAAACCGCGTATCCTGCTGGATAAAGAACCTCGAAGGCACCGGAGTGTAGAGGCCGTGAATGACCGATATCCGGGTGTTACTGCGTACCGGGATGGTGTAAAGGTTCGAACTGCCGGTCCGAGCGCCTCGGCCGAACCGGCGCATGGCCGGAAGGCGGAAGCTGCCGACCTAATCTGGGACTATTTGATCTGGGAGAAAACAGGGGAGAAGGCACCCCGATGAAGAGACCAACAAACAGGATCTTGCGCGACGTCTTCCTGCCCGATTGGGACGCGAATATGGAGGCGTTTTTTAACGAGGCGTTAGCCGATCTCAAGCGCTACGCCCAGGAGAGCGGGTTCCCCGACTGGGAATGTCCTGAGCCGGAGATTTCCGAATCAAACGAGAGTTTTCAAGTGGATTTCCCGATTCACGGTATTGAACCCGAATCAATCTATGTCGAGGCAATCGAAGAAGTGGTGATTCTCTCCGGGGTACGGTGGTGCACCCCGCCGAAGAAGCAAAGCAAAGAGCTGGTGTTCTTTCGGCGCCTGGTTCGACTTCCCGGTCCGGTCAGCGAGAGGAACTGGCGCGTTTTCCGTAAAGCTGAAGGCGCCCTGAAGCTGATCGTCCAAAAATCAAATGAAACGTTGGAACTCACGCCTCTTGGGCCTGCGAACGGCACGGTAAACGGCAAATCGCTGCCGTAAATTCCCGGAGAGAACAGCCTGACGGTCACGGGGAGTAATCGCGGTCCGACTCAAGTTTGAGCTTAACCGTGCCATTCAAGCTACTCCACAAGACAGTTCCGGAGGAAAGGATCATTGCGGAGATAGTCTTCAGCCTCAGGAAGACAGTCACGCGATGACAGGACGGTGTAAAAACCCTCTTTAATGCTTGGGGCGCGGCAAAGGGCTTCGATCCAGTCGGCACGGCGGAAGGGGTTGGACTCCACGGCACGCCAGAAACCGGTTTTTTCGAAAAGTGCGGCGATGGTTTCCGAGGATTGTTTCTGCAGCAGGCTGACCAAATAGGTGGCGACGCCGACCTGCAGGCCGTGGAGGCGGGGGGTGCCCCCCAAAGCGTCGAGGGCGTGCGATATCAAGTGCTCGCTGCCGCTGGCGGGGCGCGATGAACCGCAAACCCCCATGGCCACTCCGTTAAGCATCAGTGCGGTTCCAAGAACCTGAACGCCTTGGAGATCGTGATTCGGGCGGGCGATAAACTGAAATACTGTGGCGTCCGAGAGGAGCGCCGCGAAATCATCAATTGGTGTGTCCGCTGCGTGAAACGCCAGTTTCCAATCGAAGACGGCAGTGAGCTTGGAAACGAGATCGCCAATGCCTGAAAGCCATAGTACCTCGGGTGCGGCGAGGCACACCTTGGTGTCGATTACGATACCGAAGGGCATGGCGGAGGGCAGGGATTTGCGACGCCCTTCGAGAGTCAGGCTGGATTGAGGACTGGAAATGCCGTCGTTCGAAAGCGATGTCGGCACCGAGATGCAGGGGAGGCCGGTCAGGAAGGCGGTATATTTGGCGACATCCAGTGCCTTGCCGCCGCCGAACCCCACGACGGCACGGGTTCTGGCCGGAATCCCGGGAAACAGCTCCCTTGCCTGCTCAAAGGAAGCTTCCTTTACGGGCCAACTGTGCATAATGGCTACGTCCTCAGCTTTGAGCCCCTCGTTCAGGCGCTCCAGAAGTTCCTGCGGGAGGCCGTCACTGTGCAGGACGACGACATGCGAAAAACCATTGCGGCGGGCATAGATCCCAACACGGTCGACGGCACCCGCCTTGATACGGACCAGGGTGGGTATGTGAATTTGCGTGCGGGTCATTTCAGCTTCATGGTGTTTTCATCATAGTATGGCGATTACATTGAGTCTTCCCGGAAACAGGGGGAACGATCGAACGAGGCGGGTCCGCTTCAACCAGCTCCTCTCGGGACAGGTGCTCCCCCAACACCTTGCGCGAACGGTACAACAACACTTTGACGTGGGTCCGGGACAACCCGGTGACCGATGCGATTTCCTTGATCTCGAGGTCTTCGCCGTAACGCAGCCAAAGAACGGTATGCTGTTTTTCGGACAGGACGCTTTTGGCAAGCAACCACAATCGGTCCCGCGTTTCCCGGCGCTCGATCCGGATTGCCGGATGCTCCGCAACCTCCCTGTCGCCCGCATGTTTCACAGGCACTCACGGTTCCTTTTCCCACTGTCATCCTTGGAAGTCGTCCGGGAACGGGCGGCGTCGAGGCGCCGCTTCAGGTCGGCCACCTGGCGGCAATGGGCGGCATAGCCGTCCCGCAAAAAAAGCCAGGCTTCCAGGCGGGCCAGCAATTTCTGCCGCACCCGTTGCCGCTCAAGGTATTCGGGCGACTCGCGGGGTAGTCGCCGGTTCCTTAGCTCATGCACCAGCAGACGGCGGGCCGCCTTCAGCACGCGCTTGAGCCAATAATAATTCTTCACATCGGCCGGATCACGGTCTCCCGCGAGCACCCGATAGTACGGGTCCAGATAGACGGCCGAGAAGTGAATCGCGCGCGTCAGCCTCATCAGGTAATCCACGTTGACCCGACTGGCCGGCAGGAAATGGCGGAAAACCAGCCGCTCCTCGTAGCAGACCCGGTACCCGGCCAGCCTGACGGCGAGGCAGAGCTCGTTGTCCTCTCCCCCGGTAAGGCGTTTTCCCTTCCGCCCCGGCACCAGCGACTCGAAGCCCGCGGCCAAAAGCCGCCGCAACGCGGCTTTTCTTACCGTCATTCCCGCTCCGTACACCACCCCGGGAACCCCTTCGACCTCGCCACTGCCTTCCCGTTGACTCCCGACGGCAAAACATTGCCGGTACCGTTCAAACCAGGCGGGCGGCTCTTCCTCGAACACCGGCACGCCTCGGCCTCCCAGCACCCCGATTGAAGGGTCCATCCGCATCAGGTGATAAGCGAGCGGAAGGTACCCGGGATCCAGCCAGTTGTCGTCGTCGACAAACGTAATGAAATCGTGAGACGAAACCTCAACTCCCTTTTCCGCCGCCGCCCGGCTTCCCGGAACCGGCTGTTCCGTAACCCGGAACGGAGCCGGAAACTCCTTCTTCGAGCACTCTCGAATCGCCGTCTCCGCCGTCCCGTCCGTGGACCCATTGTCCACGAATATCACCTCCCACAGAGTCCCGGCATCCAAGCGCTGAGCCCGGAGGTGCCGCACCGTTTCGGGAAGACGCGCCGAACTGTTCCGGCAGCACAGCACCACGGAAATTCCGGTTTCTTCCTCTGCCCTCACACTGCTCATTCCGGCCCCGGTGGGTTGCAGGCGCGGAAAGGCAAAACCCGTTTGCCCCGGCACCCTTCTGAATCAAACCAAAAACGACGTATTTATCATGCCTTTCGAGAACGTAAAGTAACGTAATGGGAGCTGCCGGGTAACAACCTACACCGGCTGCAGCGTAAGGCAACGGCAAAGCACCCCGGGATAAACGACCGGAAAGGTACCCTTATCTCCGGAGCTCGGAATTACCGGAAATGTATCCGCGTCGGCGAGAACCGCTCCCCGCCGCACCGGAAAAACATCAACGGGATTCCAGAATCCAATCCTTGGATTCAGTCAAAAAGTACCCGAGGTCGGCCCCCGGAGTCGATTCGGGATGGGGCCCGATGATGACCACGCGTCCGGCTCCGCAGGTGCCGGCGGCCACGGCCGGCGAATCGACCTGAATGCCCTCCGGCGTGTTGTTCTCGGCCACCTCGTCGCGGTAATAGGCCAGCACTTCGTAGGGCGGAAGGTCCGGATGATCGTCGCGCTCGAAGATCGGCCCCTGATTGTAACGGATATCGACCAGCGGCTCACCCGAATAAAACCGGCGTCCCGCGTCGGAAAGCTCGACGGGCAGAACTTTTTGCCCCCGGCGCCATCGGGAAGACTTGGTGCGGCCGTTGATGAGGTCGAGGCCGTAACCCATGCCGCTCAGAGCAAGGTAGGCCCCGGCGCAAATCCCGATGTAACCGCCCCCGTCCTCAACAAACCCGCGAACCATCCGGCTGCCTTCCTCTCCCAGGGCCCGGGCCTGACCGCCCCCGCTGCCCCCGGCGAAAATCACCGAATCGAAATGCTCCAGAATACCGTCGCGCACCTCTTCGGCCGTAAACCGGATGGTGACGACGTCATCCATCACCTCGAAAGCGGCCTTGCTGTGAGTGATCCCACGCTCGCCGGTGCCGTTGCCCATGTAGACGCCGATCAGACGCCGATCCGGGAACATCCCGCGATAGTCGGGCACACGCGGCTTCGGGTCGAGCTCGGCGAAAACGGTGTGGTCGTGCTCGATCATCCGGAGCCGGTCGAGTAACCGGTACAGGGCGTGTTGCGCCAGGCGCTGCCGCTCGCCGGAGGCCAAAGCGTTGCCGGAAAAATAAACGGTCATGGACGCCGCGTCGAAATGCTCGGCGGACGAGCGCGCCAGCATGTCAACCGGTCCCCCGCGCAAACGCAGCCAGTGGAGGTCCCGGTCCTCGATCCGGTAGTTCATGGCATGGGCCAGCGCGTCTGCCGTATCGACAGCCTCGGTACTGCGCACCGCGATGATGGTTTGCCCGTAGGCACGGGAATTCGTCTGCCGGACGCCGCCGGCCTGCCGGAAATCGAGAACATAGTCGGCGTCTTCCGCCAGCTTCCAGATAGCCGACGCCGTCGCCCCAACCGGTTCCGCACGTTCCCCCTCCACGGGGAAAGCCCGGGTGAGCCCGACGTCCGGATCACCAGTGTCGCGGGCCTCGTCATTGACCACGGCAAAGAGAATCCGGCCCCTGAGCATCGGCCAAGCGCCCAGCGCTTCAGCCAGGTGCGGGGCATAGGCGTCGCCGTTCCCGTCCAGACCGATGGTGACCAGCACCACCGGCCCGGGCTCCGCCCCTTCGTAACGATGCACATCCAGTCCCGGTACCGGTGCCGGACCCCCGGCAGCCAACGGCAACGAGCCGAAAGCGGCACCTGAAAATACGGCAGCAGCAGCAACAAGCAAGCGGCTGATAACGACTCGCAGAGTATTCATTTTCCTGAAACCGTATCCTTCCCAAACGGGCGACACAGGTCAAGGAACTATCCCTCCAGGCTTCCCCCCGGTACAATTCACCCACGCAGCGTCGATTCCCAATTCCAGCGCAGCGCGAACATCAGAGGATAGGGAATCACCGACATATAACAGCTGTACGGAAATCGACCTTCATCCGGTCGAGCGCGGCTCCAAAAATTTCCGGGTGCGGCTTGCAGGAACGACCGCCTCGCTCGATTCGGGCGGTTGCGGACTGACGTTACGGAAACGATCATTTCTTGCTCATTCTTCCACCGGGACGATTCCAACAAAGCGTCCTGCCCCTGGCGCCGACGCTCGTGCTTGGCGGAAAGCGCATCGACGCGCGGATCCTTTTCCACAGCCTCCCTCACCAGAGGGGTCTCCTCCGGAAATTGTAGGCATTCGCGCGGAAAATTGCCGAAATCCGAGGCGCAATGAGTGAAAAAAGGTTTGCCGTTAAGGTCGGATTCGTTGAAGCTGACGGTGGGTTGTGTGTTGCTTATAAATTGGTTATCGCCATGATAGTCAATAACATGCAACCCGTTTTTCTGCTGATTCCAGCAGGAGGTTACCGCAGTAAACGCCGTCTTAGCTCTTTATATATAAAGTATTTACAGAATTCTCAAAAATGGCCTTATTATTTCTTGCTCCCTTGCTCCTTACCCCATCCCCTGCGGTTACTACCCCATAGCCCTTGCTCCTTTGCTCCTCTTGCACTCCGGGGAGCGCGGCATCATGGATTAAAGTAGATGATATCCTGTCGGGCAACGGAATTACCGCTTTCCTTGTCGAACCTCCATCCCCCGGGTAGTCGGCAGTATTGTTCAGGCAGGTACACGCGGGTGTCCGCCCACGCTTCTGAGGCTCCGCAGTACCATGACCAAATCTTGCGTTCATCATCACTGCAGGGGCGGATTTCATGTGCTCCGTGGCCTTGGTCCGGGAGAAACCCCGCGATCAGACCCAGCAGCCAGTCGGCGAAGGCCGACAGACTCCTGGAACACGAACACAGCCAACAGCTTATTCCAAATTTCCATATTAGGAATCGACAACGTTACTTCCAGGCTTCATTCGAAATGGTCTCCTGTTTCCTGTCTCAGACTCCCGGGCGATTCTAATGCGAGCGGAGTTCGAGGCAAAAAAGTCGTCTTCCAGACTGATTTTCTGCTCATGTGAGCTGCAGAACACGAAGCTATATTGAAGCAATACTACAATTTTCATGCGAAATCTTACCCTTTGGATTCTTACTGGAATGGCACTCGGTGCCGGCACCGGCTTATTGCTGAATCTCGGAAGCGAAGTGGAGGTTCTGCAAGTTTTCCTGACCGATGGCTTGCTCTACGTGATTGGCCAAGCCTTCGTCTCCCTGCTGACGGTGCTCATCGTTCCGGTCGTGGTCGTTTCCCTGGTCTCCGGCACCGCCGCGCTCAACGATATCCGGCGACTTGGACGAGTCGGGATCAAGACGATCCTGTTTTATCTGACAACAACCGCGCTTGCCATCAGCATGGCACTCCTGGCAGCGATCATCGTCAGCCCCGGCGAAGGCTTCGATCTGCTCCCGGACGAAGAAGTCACGGTCCGGGAAGCCCCGCCGTTGACCGAAGTTGTGATCGGACTCTTTCCCAGCAATATCGTCGAGGCCGCCGCGGAGGGACAGATCCTGCAGGTGATTGTCTTCTCAATGCTGTTCGGAATGGCAATGACGATGGCCGGAGCAGCGGGAGAGCGGGTACTGTCACTTTTCCAGGATCTCATGGAGATCGTTATGAAACTGGTAACGATTGTGATCTGGCTGGCGCCCATCGGGGTGTTTGCGCTCATCGCACGCGTGTTCGCAACGGAAGGATTTGAGGCGTTTCCTCCGCTGATCGGCTACATGACGGTGGTGATGTTCGTCTTAATATTCCACGGGCTTGTTGTGTATCCGGTGCTGCTCAAGTTTGTTGGCGGGCTGAGTCCCGCGAAATTCCTCAAGAAAATCTGGCCCGCGCAAGCCTTCGCCTTCAGCACGGCAAGCAGCGCAGCCACGATCCCGATCACGCTCCGCGCCGTCGAAAAGAGAATGGGTGTGGACAACTCGGTCGCCTCCTTCACCGTACCGCTTGGCGCGACGGTCAACATGGACGGCACCGCCATTATGCAGGGCGTGGCAACAGTCTTTATCGCCCAGGCCTACGGTCTTTCGCTTGGCGTTCCCGAATACCTGATGGTGATCCTGACCGCGACTCTCGCATCCGTCGGCACGGCCGCCGTGCCGGGAGCCGGTTTGATCATGCTGGCCATGGTCCTGAATCAGGTCGGGTTGCCGGTCGAGGGCATCGCCCTGATTATCGGGGTGGACCGTATAATCGATATGCTTCGCACGGCCGTCAATATCACCGGCGACGCAACGGCAACCTGTATTGTGGCATCCAGCGAAAACGCGCTCGACCGGGATATTTTTGACGGAGACTCGGAGGACAACGGAAGTTCCCCAGGAAGCCTGGAACCCAAAAATTGATCCGTGCAACAACCTTTTTTTTATTATAATTGTGCGGCTTTCATGACAAGCGGTTCCGGTTGGCAGCGAAGGGCCGTTTCTCAATCTAGAGGTTGTTCGAAAAGGTTTTCTTCTCGTTGTGGCCCTTTTCTCGGACACACCCACAGTTCCGCGTTGACATTGTTGAGGTATGAAACAGAACGCTTTCACCATGCGTACCTACCCATTTTGCGGCCTCATGGCCCTCATTTTCTCCGGAGTATTATTCAGTATTTCGGTTGCCTTCGCCGCCTCCGTAAAACCCATGTCCCATGAAGAACGGGCGGCTATAGCCGGGGCGGTTTGCCGCGGCGTGGTCGAAACTCTCACTCCTTATAGAAGTGACGAAGGTTTCATTTACACGAAGGTCGCCATCCGGGTCGAAGAAACCTTCAAGGGAAAGGTTCCGTCACGCCTGACGATTCATTACAGGGGAGGCGCACTCGGCAACGAGGGGGAGACCGTCATCGGAATGCCGGACATGAACCTCGGTGACGAGCGATTGTTTTTTCTTTCGCAAGAAGACGAAGGCAGGATCGTCGCCGTGGGCGGACCCGCGGGGGCGCCCAGGGTGAACGCTTCCGGCATGCAGGTCCGGAAATCAGCCGATGCTCCGGGAATACTGGCAGCCATGCGGGCTCTCTTTCCCAGTCCGGCTGAGGGAATCGACCTCCGGGAATTCGAGTCCACCTCGGCGGAATCATCCCTTGAAACGCAACCCCACCCGATCGAATCCGCCGCCGGGGAAGAAGGCTTGTTTTCGCCGCCCCGGCGCTCAACCATCCCCGACCGCGGCGAACCGATCCGCTACCTGGTGGACGCGGATGAGCTGCCGCCGGGGATTTCAGAGACGGAGGCATTGGAGGCGCTGGAGAACGCGCTCGCCGCCTGGAGCGGCGCTTCGTCGGCGGAATTCCAATTTGATGGCATGGCCTCCTTCGGTGCTGCGGCCAACAACGTCGATATTTCCGACGGGCGTCTGCGCATCCAGTTGCACGATTCCTACGGGGCCGTCGGGGGATCGACTCTCGGAATCGGCGGACACAGTTACACCTGGATCAGTGAATTCGATGACGGAGGAAGCGGCGGAACCATCGACGGCATCGGATTTCATCGCGTTACACGCAGCTACGTGGTCCTGAATCACTCCGCTTCCTCCATGCAGAATTTGCGGATTTTCGAAGCCACCCTGTGCCACGAGATCGGGCACGCCCTCGGACTGGCACACTCAAGTGAAAACCCCGACGAAACAGATCCCTACTTGAGGGAAGCCATCATGTACTACATGAGCCACGGCGACGATCGCGGCGCCACCCTGGGTAAATGGGACGAAGATGTGATCGAGCTGGTCCATCCCGCAACGACTCCTCCGCCGTTCGGTTTCAACCGGTACCTTCGCGTTGTAACCACACATGACTCTCTCGAAAACCCCGAGGTCAACCAGGTTCACCTCAGGGGCCACAGCCTGCATGCGGAGCAGTTGACGGTGGATCTGTACTTTCCCAGTTCCAACATCGGGGAGTTCACGCTTGTGGAATCGGTTCTCACATATGATCCCGGGGGCGCCTATTCCGACTCGGATGAGCTCGATCCCGAGGGAAGCTCTTATTGGGACCGGGTTTTCGCCCGTTTCGGCGACGGAGCCAATCAATCACCTCCGGTTGAGATCCGGGTGATTCAGCTCCTTCAGGACTCCGAGGGAAACGGCCTTCCCGACAGTTGGGCCGAAGAGCATTTCGGCTCCGCCTCGCCGGTCGAGGGGGTTTCCGGCCCGCATGACGACCCGGACGGCGACGGGTTCACGAATCTCGAGGAGTTTCTCCTCGGCACGGATCCTGTGGATCCCAATTCCCGTTTCACCATCTCGGAAATCGATTCCGAATCCGTTCGCTTCCGCGCCCGTCCCCACGACGTCTACGAACTTTACACCTCCCCGGACCTGGAGACCTGGCAACCGACCGGACAGGTGGTTCAGCCGACGTCCTCCACCGGCGAAATTCTCGTGCCGTCCAGCGAAGACGCCCGACGCTTCCACCGGGTTGAACGAACCCCTTGAACCCGGTCGCCGGGAAAGCCGGAAGCGGCTTTGACAGCCTGTGGTCTCACGGCACGCGTGCCGGGCCGGCCTTTTTTCCTTCCTCCAATTGCTTCCGGGTCCATTGATTCAAAAGCCGGTCACCCGTCCCTTCCATCCAGTGGACCAGGCGCTTTTGGAGACGCCGCAATTCAGCCGACGCCGCGGGATCGGCCGCCCGGTTCATCAATTCCCCGGGATCGGCCTCCAGATCGTAGAGTTCATCCTCGGCAACGGCATTCCAGACATACTTCCAGCGCCGGTCCCGAACCATCCGCTGGCTGTAAAGGCCGAACTGGTTGCCGTGGTACGCGGAAAAGATATCGGACCGCCCATTATCCCGTTCCGCCTCTTTTCCCAGCAACGGCAGCAAACTCTTCCCCATAAAGCTCTCAGGCCGAACCGCGCCGGCTACCTCGCAAATGGTCGAGGCGAGATCGATTGCCGATGAAACAAATGCGTCCGAGATTCTTCCCGAAGCCGCTTCCCCGGGCGGCCGCATAATGAGCGGTACCCGCACCACGTCGTCGTACATGACAAAATGTTTGTCGATCATCCGGTGAGAACCGCACATATCGCCGTGGTCCGACGTATAAACGACCAGCGTCTCTTTACCCGCACCGCTTCGATCCAGCGCCTCGAGCACGCGCCCGATCTGCGCATCAAGCAGTGAGATCTCACCCAGGTACCGCGACACCACAGGCGCCCAGTCCTCCCAGGTCCAATCCGTCAGACCCCAGGTGTGAAGCTGCTGGCGCTGGATGAACGGTTTCCTGTCAAAGCTCTCCCGGAACCCCGGCCACTCCGGAATCATTTTGGCAGGGTACATCGAAGCATACGGCTCAGGGACGCAATTTGGAAGGTGTGGCTCGCTGGGATCCCAGCGAATAAAGAAAGGCGGCTGCGACGCGGACCTTTCTTCCAGCAAATCGATGACCCGATCGGCGCCCCAGGCCAGGCGGGATTGTTCCGGTGTGATATGCGGATCGGTCTCCCCGAACCAGGCGTTGCTTCGCGGAACCGGCGGCAACCCGAGATTCTTCCGCCAGCCTGCATAAACTCGCTCGCCCGTGTAAGTATGAAACCCATACTCCGTTGGCCCTCGCGCCGCGTCCACGTGCCATTTCCCGATGTATCCCAGGAAGTAGCCGCGGTCACGCAGCGCCGTTGAAAACACCGGTGTATCCTCGGCCATCGGCCGGAACGCTTCCGTATCCGAATTCGCAATGCACCCGTGCCGAAACGACCACTGCCCGCTGAGAAGGCAACTCCGGGCCGGCGTGCAGAGCGGAATGGGACAGAACGCGTGCGAAAAATCAACCCCTTCGCCCGCCAGCCGGTCCAGGTTCGGCGTCTTCAAAAACGGATGCCCGTTTGCGCCCAGACAATCGTAACGATGCTGATCGGAGTGAATAAGCAGAATATTCGGAGAGCTCATCCTCGAATTCTGCGACAGCACCCGCCAATCCTCAATCGCATAGGCTCCTTCCCGCCGGGATTTCCGGAACTCCGGACGGTTAAGCGGAGGCAGGCTCTTATCACCTTCCAACCGATGTTTGGCTGATCCGAACCGGTCGGCCATATGCCTCGACCCACAGGGTGTGAGCAATCATGATTCGGGAACCGACCCAGGCACCTCCATTTCTATGGCACCGAGATCGAAAGGCTCTTTGCTGTAGCCGCCGGGGGAGTCGGGGATTTCGACTTCGGTGGTTTGGATGGTGACGCGTCTCGGTGTCGCGGTGAAGTCCCGGCTGCCGCGCCGCTCCCGGAGGTCGACCCGGAGGGTGTGGCGCCCGCCGGGAATGTCCTGCGCGCGGAAACGGCCGTCTCCCGAAGAAAAGTCGAGGGCGTAGGTCCGCAGGCGGGCGAGGTGGTGGGCCATGCCTTCCGGGGTGGCGTAGAACGCGCGGGTGCGGCCGATCGCCTCCTCCCGCCGCTCCTCGAATTCCGCGCGGACGGCCTCTTTCTCCTCCTCCGTCGTCGCCTCCTCCAGGGCCGTTTTCCCTTCCCGCTGAAGCTCGGCGAAGTCGGGAAGACCCGGGGGCGGGGGAACCACCGGCCGCAGGGTGTGGGTGCCGGCCGACCAGTAGACCTCCCCGTCGAATCCCTCGACCGAAACCCGGCCCGTCACCGGCCGTCCCCGGCCGCCGAGGGTGATTTCCCGCGCCTCACCGGGTTCCGGGAGGATCCCTGCGGCTTGTGAGCGAATAATCGGTCCCGGGCCGGCAAAGTGGAGATTCAGGTGGTGGAAGACGGATACCGGAATGGGCGGGACGCGCTCGAAGACAAAACGCCCCTCGCTGTCGGTGGTGGCGGTCCGCAGAAACTGGAGGACCGGGGACGAACGCGGGTGATGGGTGTAGGGCGGGTAGGACGAGTAGAGGCGGACGGATTCGCCCGCCCCCGGGGCGTCTCCGATTTTGAGCGTGCCCTCGACCCGCGCCCAGGCTCGCAGCCGGACTTCCGGGTCCCGCGCAAGGTCCTCGATCGTGATTTCGGCGTACCCGGCCTCGCCGAAGGCCACGACGCCGTAGGGGTCCACCTGCGGAGCGAAGGAGAACCGTCCCGAGTCATCGGAGCGGGTCTCGTCGTGCCCGCCATAGACGCCCGTATGGATGTCCGGTTCCGTCCCCCTGACGTAGACGTGGCTGTCTTGGTCGAGGAGGTAGAGGGTAACGCCCTCTGCGGGACGGCCGTCCGGGGCCAGCAGCACGCCTTCGTACCCGGCGCCTTTTTCCAGCGTCACCGCGATCTCCGCGCCGTCGGCGGCGATCGTGCCGGTGGCGTGGGGCAGATACCCGTCGCTCTCGATCAGCAGGGCCGGCGGATAGTCCGGGTGGTCGTCCAGGAGGACGGTGAAGCGGCCTTCCGTGTGACGGGTGCGGCGGGTATCGTTAAACCACCCGATCCGTCCGGCGCTGCCGCGACTTTGCCGGCCCTCCGTAACGGTGAAGGCGGACACGGGTTCACCGGTTTCCCCGTCCACCACCGTACCCGTGACGCGAATAGCGGCCGCGGTTACCTCCTCGGCCCCGCGCAGGGGCAGCTCGCGAAGAACGTATTGCTCGCCCGCCAGGCGGTCGTGTCGATCGCCGGGCTCGAGTTCCACCAGCAGGTCCGTCTTGTCTTCCCGGATACGCCCGATCATCCAGAAGGGGTTCAGGGGATCGATACTTGCGTTGCGGGCCGTCAGCGCGTATCCGGAAATTTTTACGGAAAGGCGCACGGACTCCGGGGAGACGCCGGTGAAACGAAAACGGCCGCCGGCATCGGTTTCGGTTTGAACCGTGTCGCGGGCGCGCGAACGGCTCAGCGACACGTGCGTTCCCTCGGCCACCGGGCTTCCGTCGGTCAACCGGATCCTTCCCTCCAGGTGATAACCGGCCTCCACCGCCAGGTCCCCCACATCGAGCACGGACCCGTCCTCCCCGGTCGCAACGGGCCGCGACGGCAGCGACTCCCGGGGCCCGAGCGACCCGATGTCGCCCGAGAGGTGGTAGTCGAACCCCGCCGGCACATGGGCGAAGCGAAACCGGCCTTCGGGGCCGGTCGCCACGGAGAAATCGCCGGCGTAGTGGTCCATGCCCTGCGAGGTTCCCTGCAGCCCGAGGGTCACCCCCGGCACGGGTTCGCCGTCCCGGACGACCCGCCCGGTGACGGTGACCCCCGCCGTCAGACGCAGCTCGTGGACCGTGTCGCCCGCCGGGAGATTGGGAAAGAGGCGCGGCGCCAGGCCACCGGCTTCCACGACGAGCCCGGCGGCATCGAAAGGTTCGATGGCGTTGATGACAAACGAGCCGTCGTCGTCGCTGACCGCAAGATTGTCGAAGCCGGAATAATAGCCGCCCCACGACCGGCCGCCGTCACGGGTGATGCCGCGGATTCGGAGGGCGGCACCGGACACCGGTTCCCCGTCCGGGGCGAGAACCCGCCCGCGGATGCGGCGGTCCGACGTTTCCCCGGGGAAGGCGGGGGGAAGAATGATCTCTAATGGCCCGTCCGCGGGATCGACGTCGTCGAGGAGCTGCGCCTGGTGGCCGGGGGCGGCGACGGCGATTTGGAAGCGCAGCTCGGGATTGAGGCGGGCGAGCGTAAAGCGTCCGTTGGCGGCGGTGCGGGCGCGTTTCGCGCAGTCGGGATGGCCGAACGGGCCGCGGGAGTCGGGGCCCGATTTCGGTTCGGCGGTATGGATGAAGACCCGCGCGTCCGAGAGGGGTTGCCCGGCATTGTCCCGGACGACGCCGGTCAGGTTGGGCCGGTTGTCGGTGACGACCACGCTGATCGAATGGCCCCGGAGGTTGGCGGACACCATGTCGGTCAGCCCGTCTCCGTTCAGGTCGCCGACCGCGACGGCGTCGGGAGAGGCCCCGACGCTGTAGATCCGGGGCGCCGAGGTAAACCGGGCCCCTCCGCCGTTGAGGAAAACCAGCAGGGAGCGCATCCCCTGGCACACGGCGACGATGTCCAGCCGTCCGTCGTTGTTCATGTCGCCCAGTGCCAGCGACGAGGGATGGCACCGGCCGAGACCGATGTCCCGCCGGGTAAAACGCCCCTCGCCGTCGCCGAGCAGCAGGCTGATGGAACCATCGGAAAAATTGGGGATCGCCAGGTCGACGGCGCCGTTGTTGGTCAGGTCGCCGGCCACGACGAATCCCGCCCGTTCGCCGATGGGGGTGTCGGTCCGGACGAACCCGCCGCTGCCGTCGCCGAGGAGGATCGTCGCGGAGTTGTCGCCGCGGTTGGCGGTGGCGAGGTCGGGGTGCCCGGACCCGTTGAAGTCGGCGGTTGTAATCGAGATCGGTCCGCGGCCGACCGGGATCTGTATGGGATCGTCGAATACA
>PWMU01000104.1 GCA_003558065.1 Opitutia bacterium
AGATATCGGGTCCTTTGTTTGCCTTCCCGGTCCGGACCTTTGCAACGGATGATGCGCACCCGCACTTCATCCTCCAATGCCTCCCATTGAGGAACACTCAAGCGGCTTCCACCGGGAGGGTGACGAGGTTTTCTCCATGTGACCAAACGTTCGTTCGCACTGAGCTTAAAGCCTTTACGGAAGTCAATTTTGCGCGCGTGGTGCGTGCGCCCGATGAAGTGAACGCCTTTGGCTCTGAGCCGGGCGATGAGTTCGCAACCACTGTAGAGGCGGTCCGCGATGAACACGTCGTCTTCGTTCAAATGTTCTTCAAGCAAACCGTGATTATGCAGTTCGGAGCTCTGCATCGTGGAAGTGGCGAACTCACGCAGACCGCCATGACTGAGATCAATAAGACCATTGAGGCGAACCATGGGAAAGCCGCAGCCTTCCTGTTGCCCTGGTGGGTAAGGATAAACCTCTCGGTTGGTCCTTGTCTGTGGTCTCCCACACGCATCCCCATGGTTCGGTGTACGGCACGTCCTTCCGCTGATTCAACTTGTAACGAGGCACAACTTTATCCCGCCTTTTGAAGTCGGGAAAAAGGAGGGGGATGCGCCTCCATCAGCTCCTGCAAAACCTCCTGATCGTAATGGTGCCAGCACGCGGCATTAATATGAAATTTGCTGGGGATGTATTCCGGTCGCTCAAAACGGATTGCCCTCAGGATATTCTCTCGCTCAGTCACTCTTCCCGCCTTTCGCAATCTCCAGGAACAACCAGCTTCATTAACGGCACGGGCTCAAGAAGGACCACGCAAGACGCCTGGTGCCTGGATCCAGAATGCCGGGCTTCTCCCGGAAAACAAGAAAATCCCGAATCCGCGCCTCCTTCGGCAAAAACCGCACTGTCATTTATGAAGTAACCTCCAAAAACCCTTTCCGGCTTGCCTGCGCTCACAGTCCGCGACTACCCTGTCGCGATTAGAAAAATGGAACTCATTATTTCCCTGCGCCTTACCCTGCCCTGCTGCCGAATAAGTCATGACGGTGGATGCACTATGAATCCCTCGCGAAAGAGGGCTCGGTGTTTTTTTACGGGGCTCAGGACCTGAGAGCCGTACGGGCGCAACAGGCGCGCGCTGATTCATGAACAAATCCGAACGTTCCTTTCGTCTCGCTGTTATTGGCGCCGGTGGCCGGGGCCGAATGGCTCGCCTCGCACACCGCCCGGAAGACGGGTTCAGGCTGGTGGCCGCGGCCGACCCCGATCCCGCCGCGCTGGAACCCTACCGCAAGGATTTCGGTCCGGAGTTCGGTCTGTACACCGATCACCGTGAATTACTGGACCGGGAGAATCCCGACGGCGTTTTTGTGTGTTCGCCGGACTTCCTTCACGAGGAGCAAGGCCTCGACGTCCTCCGCAGGGGGTGCACCCTTTACCTGGAAAAACCCCTCGCCATCACGACACAGGGTTGCGATCGCCTTCTCGACGCTGGCGGCCCGACAGGCGAACGGCTTTATGTCGGACACAATCTCCGTTTCTTTCCTGTTTTCCGGAAAATGCACTCCTGGTTACGGGAAGGAAGGATCGGCGAAGTGCAGGCGATTTGGTGCCGCCATTTTATCAGCTACGGAGGAGACGCTTACTTCAAGGATTGGCACTCCGAACGCCGCTTTTCCACGGGCCTGCTGCTGCAGAAGGGATCCCACGACATCGACATTATTCACTGGCTTGCCGGTTCCTACACACGCAGGACGACCGCGATCGGCAAACTGAGTGTTTATAATCAGGTCGCCAATCGCCGAGCCCCGGACGAGAAACCTGTAACAGCGTTTGCTCGCGAGAATTGGCCTCCGCTCTCACAGAAAGGTTTGAGTCCGGTCATCGATGTGGAAGACCACAGCATGGTTCTGCTCGAGCTCGAGAACAGGGTTCAGGCCTCTTACCTCCAGTGTCACTACACTCCGGACGACCATCGCAATTACACGATAATCGGTACGGAAGGCCGCATTGAAAACTGCGGGGACACTTCCCGAGACGATCGGATGGCGACCCTTCGACTGTGGAATTACAGATGCGGCTACGAAGAAGAAGGCACGGAAGCCGTGAAGATTCCTCGAATTAGCGGCGATCACGGGGGAGCAGACCGGCTTATCATTGACGACTTTCTTCATTTCCTCCGAACCGGTGAACGGCGGGGGGCCTCGCCGCTGGATGCGCGCATGAGCGTGGCGGCCGGATTCTCTGCAACCGAATCCTTGCGCGACGGCGGCACTCCCCGGGAAGTCCCCCCCTATCAACTGCAGAAACCACCTTCCGATCATCACGCCCCGGGATAAACGGTCATCCTGTCGATCCCGCCCCGCCCGGCTGGCCCTCTCCTCGAAGCCGCGGCCCGCATGCACGAAGTACGCACCTGTGGAGAATGGAAGTTCCGCATACCGCTGGACGACCCTAGCTGTATCGAACTTTTCCGGACTTCGGGAACGCTCGGCATGCCCGTCGTTCTACACCTGGACGTGCCGTATTTGTTCGATGGCAGGGGCGGGCATCTGTACCGGAAAAATTGGTGCGGAGGTACAGTCGACAACCTGGAAAGGGCACTCCAGGCCTGTCCGGAAACCATTTTTATCGGGCACGCTCCGGGTTTCTGGCGAGAGATCAGCGGCGATGCCGCAACGGACCCCGCCATCTACCCCCGTGGCTCCGTTACGAAGGCAGCACGCCTTTACGAACTGTTCGATCGCTATCCCAACCTCTTTACCGACCTCTCGGCCGGTTCGGCGCTGTATGCCCTCAAGCGGGATCCCGCTCACGCGGAAGCGTTTATTTGCAGCTTCTCCGATCGCCTCCTTTTCGGCCGCGACTATTACGGGAGCGAATTGATGGATTTCCTGAAATCCCTTTCCATCCCGAACGACAAATGGAACAAGCTTTTTCACGGAAATGCGGAACGCCTGGTCCCACCCGATGCTGAAGAACCCTTGAACCCCATGAATTAATGAAGAAGAACCCGGAGAACCCACCGCTTCTCGCTATTGAAGGCGGAAAACCGACGATCGAGACCCCGGTTCCCCAGCCGGAGCGATGGGGAAATCCTGAAAGGGAACTGTTGACCGAAATGCCGGAGCAGAAATCTCTTTTCTACTGGAACGGTCCCCACTGTTGGAACGCTTCCGCGCGCACTACCCGCTGAAAAACGTAGTCCCCTGCTCCTCCGGAACAGCCGCCATCCCCGAAAGGTGGCACGGCATTTCGCGGTCTAAGACAGAGTACGGGCGGATCTGCTTCCGCGTTGCTCTCTGAGCCCAACCGGATAGGATCAATCCGTAATGACGTGCGGCCAGACCAAACCGATCCGATTACCCGGGTACCTTCAGGCCCTGCTGGAAAAGGAGGTAACCGCACACCTGCGGGCCGGCGGCGGCGGCAAGGTCGATTTCACGCAACCCCCGGGCAAACCGGCGCTGATGGATGCGGATTCGGTCTCCTGGCGCGTGTTCAAGAATCCGGTCGCCCTGCTCGTCGGAGGGGTCACAGCGGTTCTGATGGAGTTCGCGGAGCCGCGGGTGCGGTCCGGAGTATGGGATCACACCTCATTTCGGTACGATCCGTTGGCACGGATGCGCCGGACGGGCTTTGCCGCGATGGTTACGGTTTACGGGGCGCGCAGCGTCGCCGAACCGATGATCGCCCACATTCGCCGGTTGCATGACCGGATTCACGGCAAGACTCCCGCCGGTGTTTCCTACCGCGCCAATGAACCGGAGTTGCTGCGATGGGTTCACGCGACAGCAGCATTCGGTTTCATGGAAGCCTACCACCGGTTTGTTCAACCCCTGACGCCATCCGAACGGGATCGGTATTACGCGGAAAACGCTCCCGTCGGCCGCCTTTACGGGGCGGACCGGGTGCCCGATTCCGAAGCAGCCCTACAGGAACAGTTTGAACTCATGCACCCCAAGCTGGAACCCTCGGAGATCGTTTTCGAGTTTCTCTCGCTAATGAAACAGACCCCGATTCTTCCGCTTCCACTGCGTCCCGCTCAAGGGATGCTGTTGCGGGCAGCGGTGGAGATCGTTCCGCCGCCGATCCTCGAAGTCCTCGACCTCGGACCGAAATACCGGCTGCGATGCTCGGAAGAGGTTGTCCTCCGGCGCATGGGCGCTCTTTCGGACCGAATACTGATTGACTCCAGCCCGTCCGTGCAGAGCAGTGTCCGCCTGGGGCTGGGCAAGGAGTACCTTTACCGGTAGAAAAACCCAGTCCAGTTTTTATTATATCCGAAGGATTGATAACCAGATTCGAATTCCGACCGGCGGCACCTTGCCGATCCACTGCTCCGTCCTCATTCCAAAGGTTTCAAATTCGCCTCGATCTCCTTGCGCCGCGACTCAAGGAAGGGGGGCAACGCGAGACTTTCGCCCAGGTTCTCCCGGGGCTCATCAAGCGAAAAACCGGGGCCGTCGGTCGCGAGTTCGAACAAGATGCCGCTGGGTTCGCGAAAATAAAGACTGCGAAAATAAAATCGGTCCACCGGTCCATTCGAAGGGATACGGAAATCATCCAACCGCCGGTTCCAGGCTTCGTGCTGTTCGAATGTCGGAGCCCTGAAAGCCACGTGATGAACCCCTCCGGCCCCCTGCCGGGCGACCGAACTCCCGGGCTCGACCGCGACTTGAAGTTCGGAAGAAGGCCCTCCCTCGCCCATCGAATAAACATGCACCTCCACCCCGGTCCCGGGATACACCCACTCACGCACCCGACGCATGTTGAGCAGGTTCGTCAAAATCAGGTCCGTAGGCGCCAAGTCCCCAACGCTGATTGTGATCGGGCCGAGACCGCGAATCTGGTGCTCGGGCGGCACGGGGCTGTTTTCCCAGGGCTCAGCCTCGCCCGGATTCGAATCCTCCACAAAACTGAGACGCTGCCCCTCGGAATCCTCGAAATCCAGCGTCCAACGCCCGTCACGATATTCGGCCTCCGACCGCTTCACCCCCTGTTCGTCCAGTCGTGCTCTCCACCATTCAACGGATTCCTCGCCCGGTACCCGCAAGCCGGTGCGTACGATACTGTCGGTCCCACGACGCTCCGGGGCGGCCGGCCAGTCGAAAAACGTCAGGTCCGTACCCGGCGTTCCCTTGCGATCCGCATAAAAAAGGTGGTAGGCCGAAACATCGTCCTGATTGACAGTCTTCTTCACCAATCGCATGCCGATCGTCCGCGTATAAAAGGCGTGATTCAGGGCAGCCTTCGCCGTTATGGCGGTAACGTGATGAACTCCTGAAAGTGTAAGACTGTTGCTCATCCAATGGTTTCCTGAAAACCTAGGATTCCGGCATCGCCCGGCCGTGTCGATACCGGAATCACCGGGTCGGTGGCCACCCGGCTGGAAGTCTCGCGCTCCAGGAAAAATAGAACTGCCCCGCCTTCGGC
>PWMU01000161.1 GCA_003558065.1 Opitutia bacterium
CCGGTTGCAGGTAAGGCGCCATGTCGTTTGTGAATACACGGGTGTCTGCCGTTTGCTGGGTGCTGTGAGTGATCGGCGCAAAATAGGGTCCCGGCAAACGCCCGCTGTGATCGTCGGCGTAAAGGTGCAGGGCCGTGCCGATTTGCCGGAGGTTCGAGGTGCAGTTTGCCCGTGCGGCGGAATCACGCACGCTGGATACCACGGGAATAAGGATGGAGGCGAGAATGCCTATGATGGCAATTACCGTCAGCAGCTCGATCAATGTGAATGCTCGTGCCGCGCGCAGTTGAGGTGTGTTGAAGGTATTCATGAGATTGAATTCAGGTTGTTGTAAAATAAAACAATCCGTGGCGGTGTTTTCGCTCGTGCCGGATCGGGTTCCCGCAGGGGCCCGGGACAAACGGTCCGGTTCCGAACAGTTGTTGTTTCAGTGCTCGCACAATTTTGAGATTATGGATACGGCTGGCATTTCAAACAGGTTTATCGTTTAGTTTATGGTAATCCTGAGACGAAGGAACCTGCGCTCTTCCTGGTCGAGCGGAAAGGTGTCGCGATGGGTTTCGATAATCTCCCCGTCTTCAGAGACCGAATCGACCAATTCGGTTTCCGGCGACCAGTTGATCAGATCGGAAGAGGACTCCACGGCATACACCACGTCATCGATGCCTTCGGGACGGGTGAAGGCGAGACTCAGATAGTCCGCCCCGTCGATGGTTTGGATTCCCTGAACAGGAAGCACCCCGCGATCGGGCTGCGTGGGATCGCCTCCCAGTGCGTACTCAAGAAGATTGGAAACCCCGTCCCCGTCGGGATCGGCCTCGGGCCCGGTGAGCGCACCGTTGTCGATCTCCCCGGGCGTAAAGAACTCCTCCAGCCAAGCCGCATAGCCGTCCGGTTCGTCGCCGGAGGGAAGATTCTCCATCCGGATCGCCTCGATCATCTCCGCGTCCGCGACCCCTTCGTAAACGCGGAAGTCATCGATGAAACCGTTGATCTGCCGGTGACTGAGGTTCGGGTGACGGCCCAGGCGCAGCGGAGCATCCAGTGCTCCCATGTTGGTTACCAGACTGTTCGCCGTGGAGCGCCGTTCGACTGGGAGGCTCTCGTCACCGACATAAAGCTGTACCATTTCGTCAAAGGCGTTACCGTCAAAGCTTACCGCAATAAAAATCCATTTGTCGTCGGCATCGAGATCGGCGCCGCCAAAGGCGACGTTACCGTCGGTGATGTCGAGGGCGAACCCGAAATTCGAGGCCGAGATTTCACCGTCGTCCGGATCGACAATCCGATAGCCGATCCCGTTCGTATTGCCGGCCTTGAAAATACGGTCGAGATGATTCGGATCCTCCTGCAGATTGACCCATAGAGTTACGGTGAACTGGGTCAGATTGTCCAGCTTCCCGTCGAGGGAAGCGACATCAGGGTGGTCGTGGTTGGCAATGACCGAGGATCCGTCCACGGTCACATCGAGCGCCCCTGTGGAATACCCTCCGGGAGTGTTTCCGGTACGGGTGGCGTCGCCGAAGAACCGTCCGTCCACCAGTGGCTCGACTTCCCCGAGGTCCGCGGTTGGATCGGTCCCCGAATCGGCTTCATCGAAGCTGTAGCGTAACAGAAGCGCGGGGGACGCGCCCGCGGAGATCGCAAACGCGAGTGTGAGACAAGTTCCGAATAGTGGTGCGAGAATCTTCATTTCGGTCTGCTCTGGCTGAGGAGGTCGTAGTCGAGGATTTACTGATCGTTTGTGACTGGATTTATCAGTGAACTCGAATATAGCCTAAACGGCCCTGCTCCTCTATAGCATGGCCTATCAAAGTTTATCACACTTTATGCTCAATTGCCCCCAACCGGCCGTGGTGCGTCGCCGGGGAGGAGCGCGACGCCCCCCGCTTCACCGGCTCTTGAGTCGGTCCCGGTAGATGCCGGGGGTTGATCCGGGAATCTCGGTCGCGCCGGCAACGCGGGTGTAGAACTCGGCCGGGCCGACGCCGCCGATTATCGCGTAGGCGTAACCGATGCCCGCCATGGCGTGCAGGGAACAGAGGAACAGCGCCTTGCCGACACCTTTGCCGCGCAGGGCCTCGTCGACGCCGGTCGGCCCGAAATAATTTTTGCAGGTGCTTTCGTAACACGCGAATCCGGCGACGGCCCCTTCGTGCGTGGCGATAAAACAACTGACCGGGTGGTTGCTGAAAGCGACGTCGCACTCGCCCTTCCATCCGGCGTTAAAATGTTTTTCCACCCAAGCCAGAACCGGCACCTTCTCGTAGGCGCGGGCACGGCGGACGTTGATGTTTTCCGCGGCAAGTTTCTCGAGCAGCGGTTCGACCGGAGGCAGGTCGTAGAGTTTTACAAGCATATCGGGCATAGAACTCAAGCGTTTACCGGGTATCCGGTAGACGTGGCAAACTCAAAAGACCACGGGTCCCGCTGTGGAAGGAGGGCGGGCGCTGCGCAATTTGCTTGCCCTGACCCGATGCCTTCCCCCTACCATGAAATGGGTCCCCCGGACCCAACTTTCGTCTCTTTCCACCGAAACCAATCCTTTGCTCGAATGACCCTGTTATCCGCCCGCTGTCTGCTGTCCGCCGCTTGCCCCGTGATTGTGATCGCCCTCCTCACAGGCCCGCTTGCCTCCGCGGACGAGTTTCCCAACATCCTCTGGATCACCACCGAGGATCACGGCCCCCACCTCGGCGCCTACGGCGACTCCTACGCCCACACGCCGAACATGGACGCCCTGGCGGAGCGCGGTTTGCGCTACGAGGTGGCCTGGTCCGACGCCCCCGTCTGCGCCCCGGCGCGCACGGCAATCATTACCGGCGTTCCCCCCACCAGCACCGGCGGGCAGCACATGCGCAGCGATGTCCGGCTCCCTGAATTCCTACTGAAATACCCGGTCCTCCTGCGCGAATCGGGCTACTACGTGACCAACAACCGCAAAGAGGATTACAACGTCTCCGGAACCGAGCCCGTCTGGGACGAATCCTCGCGAAACGCGCACTACCGGAGCCGCGACGACGGGCAACCTTTTTTCGCGATTTTCAATCTCCACGAAAGCCACGAAGCCCGCATTCGCGATCGCACCGATCTGCCCCATCACGATCCCGAGTTGGCGCCGGTGCCGCCCTATCATCCGGACACCCCCGTCGTCCGGCGCGATTGGGCCCAGTACTATCACAGCATCTCGGAAGTCGACCGCGAAGTCGGCCGCCGTCTCGACGAACTCGAGGATGCGGGCCTGGCGGACGACACCATTGTCTTTGTCTACTCCGACCACGGCGGCGGCATGCCGCGCAGCAAGCGATGGCCCTACAATTCAGGACTTCAAGTGCCCTTGATCGTGTATTTCCCGGAAAAATACAGCCACCTGGCGCCCTCCGACTACGAACCCGGCGGCAGCACCCGGCGGCCGGTCGCCTTTGTCGATCTCGCCCCCACCCTGCTCAGTTTGATCGGCCGCGAGTCTCCCGAATGGATGCAGGGCCGGGCGTTTGCCGGATCGCATGAGAAGGAACCCCGCGACCACGTCTTCGGCTTTAGGGGACGCATGGACGAGCGCTACGACATGGTTCGCTCGGTGCGGGACGATCGCTATATCTACATCCGGAATTACAAGCCGGACCTCATTTACGGACAGCACCTCGCCTACATGTTCATCACCCAAACCACGCAAGAATGGCATGATCTCTACCATCAAGGGAAACTCGTCCCGCCCGAAACCCGCTTCTGGGAACCCAAACCCCCGGAGGAACTCTACGATCTGAAGACCGATCCCCACGAGGTGACCAATCTGGTCGACTCTCCGGACCACCAGCAAATCCGTCACGAGCTTCGCACGGTCTTGCGCACCGAGATCCTGGATTCGCGGGACGCCGGGTTTCTTTCAGAGGCGGAAATGCACCGCCGGGCGGGCGACGACACGATCTATGAGATGGCCCGGGACCCCGATCGCTACCCGCTTGAAAAAATTCACGAAACCGCCGAACTCGCAACCGGCCGCGACTTGAGCGCCCTGCCCCGCTTGCGCGAAACTCTGTCCGCCGAAGACCCGGCCGTACGTTACTGGGCGGCCCGCGGCATTTTGAACCGGGGACGCCACGCCTTCCGGTTCGCCACGGACGCGGTTCGCGAGGCACTGTACGATGACAATCCCAGCGTCCAGCTGGTCGCCGCCCAGATCCTGATCGACTACGGAAGCGTTGGCGATTCGCGGAACGCGATCGACGTGCTTCTGGAGCTCGCACCTCCCGATCAGACCAGTGCCTTCGTCAGCGTCGCCGCGCTTAATATCCTCGCGGATCTCGATGAAACGGAACTGGCTGCCATCCGCCCCGTCATCGAAGCCATGCCGGTGGAGGATCCGAACCTCCCGTCGCGTCCCAACGATTACGTCCACCGCCTCGTCTCGGACATTCTCGGGGAGGAGCGCTGATTTCGGGAGTGAGCCGCCTCCCGGTGGCACCGGGAACGTCTGCGGCGCATCGGTGACGCGCCGGTGCCGCACGCTTGCCCGGGTCGTCGGGACCCAGCCGACAGGGAGCAGGAAAGGCTTTCGCCACGAGAGTGCCGGTTTAATTCCGGGGCCTCGCGCACCGCCTTCAACGATTCGAACACGGGGTTCGTTGCTCTTTTTCTTTCCGGAAGCTTTGATCGGTCATCTGCAATCCCGGAAATGATCAAGACCGAACGGAAACATTTCACCAACTGCCTGGCCGTCGATTCGGATGGGTGTGTCTTTGACAGCATGCGGGTGAAGCAGGAATCGTGTTTCATTCCCCGGCTGATCGAAACGTGGAATTTCAGGAATTGGAAGGCCGCGGTAACCGATGAGGCGCTGCACCTGAATCTCTATTCCGACTACCGGGGCGAGAATCGTTTCGTCATCCTCCTCAAACTGTTTGAAACACTCCGTAAGGATACCCGGTTGGCCGGGTCACCGATTGCAGCTCTCGACCTGCAGCCACTCCGGAAATGGGTGCGATCCGGTGACGGTCTGTCGATTGATTCACTCGAAAAGGCATTGGAGGCAAACGAGGCGCCGATTCTCCGGGAAGCCCTGCGTTGGACTCTGGCTGTCAACCGGGACATCGCCGCGCTTCCCCCGTCCCGCCCGTTCCCAAACTCTGTGGACGCGCTTCGCGCAGCCGGCGACCACTGCGAGATTCGCGTGGTTTCCTCCGCCAATCGCCGGGCACTGGAGCGCGAGTGGAGCGAAGCCGGCCTGCTCGGTATGGTCCACAGCCTGAACGGTCAGGAACAGGGCCGAAAGGAAGACATGCTCCGGAAAGCGGCCGGGGCTTATTCTCCGGATCGTGTTCTGATGATCGGGGACGCCCCCGCCGACCGGCGCGCGGCGGAGGCCGCCGGTGTTCATTTTTATCTGATACGCGCCGGGCGGGAACAAGAGGATTGGGAGTACCTGCACCGGTACCTCGTTCCGCTCCTGGTGGCGGGTAAAGGGCTCGATGCGCTTGTGCAGGCGTGAACCTGGGCCCCGGGGCAATCCATGAAAGCTGTGAATTCGGCCGCATAACCGGCAGACAAACCGAAAGGGAAAACCAATGAATTCGAAAAACGACGACTCTTTCGCGGCCCGCGATCGATGGGTGGACCAGGCGCTGGGCAATCTGACGTTGAAACAGAAGGTGGGACAATTAATGGTCTTCCCCTTCTACAGTCACGTCATCACCCCGGACGTCGTGGATCTCATCAGAAACCACCACGTGGGCGGGCTCCGGATCTGCCAGAAATTCCACCCGGGCAGCGGCGACGGCCGGAACGGCAGGGACCTCAAACCCTATGAACAACGCTCGGATCACGCCCCCGGCCCGCTCACCTACGACCGGCCGCCCACCCTGCAACGGATCGGCTGCACGCCCGCCGAATACGCCGGTGCCTTGAACGAGTTGCGCGATATCGCACTCGAACGCCCGGGCGGCATCCCGCTTCACACTGCCTTTGACCAGGAAGGCGAAGGGGCCGATTTCCTTTTCCAGCAACGGCTGTTCCCGTTTCCCATGGGTTTCCGGAATTCCGGCGATCCGGAACTCGCCTATCGCGTTGCGCGGGCGATCGGGCTGCAAACCCGCGCGCTCGGCGGTAACATGATTCACTCGCCGGTTCTGGACGTCAATACGCACGAGCAAAACCCGGAAATCGGTCCGCGCGCCTACAGTGACAATCCGGAAGAAGTAATCCGGTACGCCCGCGAAACCCTGCGCGGATTCCGGGAAACCGGCATCATCGCCACCGCCAAGCATTTCCCGGGTCGGGGCGCCTCCGACACCGACGCCCACTTCGGTCTGCCGGTGATCGGCCTCGATGGAGAAACGCTGCGGCGCATTCATATCGAACCCTACCGTGTCCTGATACAGGAAGGCCTTCCCGCCATCATGGCCGCCTTCACCGCCTATCCCGGCCTTGGAGCCGGAGAAACCCCAGGAGCGACTTCGAAAGCCGTCATCCGAGAACTTTTGCGCGAGGAGCTCGGTTTCGACGGTGTCGTAACCACCGACAACATACAGATGGGCGGGCTTCTCGAGAAGTACGAAATCGGCGAAGCGGTCCTGCGTTGTCTCCAGGCAGGTTGCGACCTGATCCTTTGCCGGGCGTACAGTCCCGTCCGTTACCACATCCTTCAGACAGTCATTCACGCGGTCCGGGAAGGCCTCTACACCGAAGCGTCGCTGGACGAATCGGTGGGCCGAATCCTCCGGATGCGCTGGAATATGGGATTGAGCGAAAACGGCGGAAAAGTTGCTCCGCAGCGGGCCGCCGCGCCTTTCGATGATCCGGAGGTCAGGAACACGGCAATCGATGCGGCCCGCCGGTCCATTCTTCTGCAAAGGGATCGAGAAGGCTACCTGCCGCTGAAGAAAGAGCGGAAGGTTCTGCTCGTCGAACAGGCCCACCATTTCCACCGCTTCATCAACAACAGCTACAGTCATCCCGGCATGCTCTGGCAGGAGATGCGCCGCCATTCCGACAACGTGGCGGTGGTCATGGTGGAGGAGAAGGTCACCGACCACGACCGCGAAGCCGTCCGCCGCCGCCTGGACTGGCCCGATGTAATCGTGGCCACCTCCTACTACAATTACCGCACAGGCGCGAGTATGTTGCCGCTGCTCAAGGAACTGAAAGCAACCGGAAAGCCCGTCGTGCTCGTCACCAACACCCCGTACGCGGCCTTCGGAGCTCCCGAGGAATTCCCGGCTTCATTGGTCTGCTTCTGCCCCTCCGGACGCGAAAACCTGCAGGTTGCCGCCGAAACCCTGTTCGGAAAGCACGCCCCGCAACTTCCCGCGGCAACGGCCGACGTCGCCCATACGTCCGATCCCTGATAGCTCACACCAATGACGTTGATGAAACCGAATCGGCCGCATTGATCTATCCACCCGCATTGACGAAGGCATGAAGAAGCCCCCTTTATGTCATCCATTCCGAGCAATCCCATTACGGTTATGTCATCGGCACACACCCGCAACACGGGATCGAGTCCGTCATCGGCCCCCCTCCCGGACGCGAATTTCCCGGGTTCTGTTGCTGGAATTCAAGCCCGTTCGGCCAACCTTCACCTTTAATAAAATGAAGTCCCCTATCCTCCATGGCGTTTTATTCGTAACCGTCGCGCTCCTACTCGGTCCCACGGTCCGCTCCGCCGAATTGACCGTTTCCGACGAAGTCACCGCGAAATCACCCGGAAATCTCGCCTACAATTTCGGACACTATTTCCCGGGCAGCAACACATCCGACTGGTGGCGCTATTCGCGTGCCTCCGGTGCGCGAATCTTCCTATCGGCCGCACATTTCAATGTGAGCGGTACCCTGCGCCCCGGAGAAAGCTTTATCGGGACCGAGGCCGGCTTTGTCAATCGGCGCGAGGCCCTGCGGGACGATCCGCTCAACACCGACTATATCAATTGGCCCGTCATTGAGGATCGCTTTAACACCCCGCTCTCGGGACGGAACCGAATCGTTCCCGATTACGCCCTGAGCGAAATCCACCGCCTCGGCGGAACCATCCTGGCCCAGACAACGGTTACCGAAAACGCCTTTCCGATTGAGGACGAGGCCGACTGGTACGGGAAATGGATCCTCTGGCGGACGTACTACTCGATCGCTTTTTACCTGGCCCGCGAGTTCGACGTTGAGCGATTCAGCTCGCACAACGAACCTAACCATCCCCATTCCTTCATCGAACCCGACTCCTGGCACATGCGCTTGCAACTCGCTTCGGACGCGGCGCAAAGCGCCCTGGAGGATGCGAACGCGCTCTACGGCAAATCATTGGAACCGCGGTTTACCGCCCCGGTTACGGCTGGCGGCGGTCTGGGCAGCGGTTTTGACGACTACGGCCTCCTCGCTCTCGAACAGATCGGAACGAACTTTCTCGGGCAGACCCCGGACGGACATCAGAATTTCCATATGTACGCGTATCAATCCTACAACCACAGTCCTTCCGGATTCGCCCAGCGTTTTCGGGACGTGCGCGAAGAGGTCCACGCGGTGACCCCCGATGGAATAGCCCCGCTTCCGTTTGCGATTACCGAGTTCAATGTCCACACAGGCGCCCGATACGACGACATGCCCGAATCCTCGGACACCCTCTCGAAGGCCGTTCGATTCGGGGGCATTGTCAGCCAGCTCGCAGCCAACGGCATGGACGAACTCTACGCCTTCAAATTCGGACTGACCGGGTGGGAATCGAGCAGCTCCAACAATTTTCCGGTGCAGAAGAACGCCATGCTCTCCGTCGACAACGACAACGAGCCATACAACTACGGCACGATGAATCGCAGCGGGGAGGTTTACCGGCTATTCAACAAGGGATTCGCCCCCGGACGGGAATTGCTCGCGCACTCTCTCTCTGGCAGCGGGGCGGATGACCTGGATATTCTGGTTGGCCGGGACCTTGAGAGCGGCCACCATTATATTTTTTCCGTCAACGAAAGCACCTCGGCCATCCCTATGGAGATCGATCTGTCGCCGCTCGGTATTCCGGATGGCACCCCGGTCATCATCGAAGACGTCAGCCAGTGGCGGAGGGGACTGATCCGCTCGTTTGAAACCGTTGAGATGGGAAGTATCGAGCCCGGCTCCCAACCGGGGCGAACCGCCTGGCTCATCAGTATCCCGCCGGAAAGCCAGGCGCATACCCTGCCGGTCACCCAGGAGGTCATGGTGCGTGACGGCGCCCATGCCGACACCAACTTTGGCGAGGAGCCGGAAGTCTACGCGCGCAACGACGCCTCCAGTGCCGACCAGCGCGCCGTCGCATTCCTGCAGTTCGAACTTCCTGAGGACTGGAATCCCAACGACCTGGCCCTTGCCGTTCTCGCCGTGCCTGTGGCCCCCATCGACGGAGATTCCGAAACCGTTCACGCCCACCTCTACGGCATCGACAACCACCATTGGGACGAATCCACCCTGACCTGGAACGACGCCCCGAACCTCCGCAGGAACGTGCCTCCCGGAAACAGGATTCGACACGGCGTCGTAAACGAGGCGGGCGATACCGCCCATATTCTGGGGCAACTGACGATTTCCGGAAGCCCCAACACCCGGCGTGTCGACGTGACCGATTACCTCGCCCGTCAGGACGGAAACCAGGCCAGTTTTTTGATCGCGCAAGATCCACGATGGGACGTCGATATCCGCGTCGAAACCATCCCCGGATCGTGGGACGACCTCCAACAGGGGGACGACCAGCCCGACGGAATGCGCCTGCGCACTCGCAGGGAGCTCGATTCTCCCGAGGACGCCGCTCAACTCATTCTCTTTCGGCGGACCGTTTCGACCGTCGACTACGTCACCTGGATCGCGTCGTTTTTCCAGGACAAAGTCCTGGTCGCGGATGATTTTGCTTATCCGGACGGTCCGCTTCAGGGATCCGGTGATTGGCAACGGGGCCCGAGTTCCCCGACCTCGGACAATCCCTCGGATTATATTGCGATCTCCGACCAGGCCGTCCGCTTTGACTGGACCACGGACGACCCGATCAACAACCTTGTCCGCAACCTCTGGCCGCCGGAAGCCAGCGTCGACGACGGGATGATCTACGGAATCTTTGACTTCACCGCCCGGCAGGCCCCGCAAGCCGAAGACGACGTCCGTCCCGGATTCTTCTCCTTCGGCAATGCCAACGGGAACCAGCAGCGGGGATTTGTCGGAATCCGGAGGGGATCCGAACCCGACACCTTCCAATTGGGAATCTCTCCCTCTTCGCAACTCGGCGGAAATTTCACTTTCGCTCCCCGGGACCTCGGCCTCGACACCGCCTACCGTGTCAGGGTCGGGTTTAACGTTGAGAGCCAGGATACCTCTCTCTGGATCGACTCCGCCGACCCGGCTTCGGGACCGGTGCTGAATGTCGCCGCTTCCGGAGACAACTCGGGAATCCGTCGTGTCAATTTGCGCCTGTATAACTCAGACGGAGACGCCGGCACAACCGACCTCGGCATCTTCGAGCTCGACAACCTCACCGTCACGACCCTCGATCGCGCATGGACCCAACCGGGCGCCAACCCTGCGGGCGACGGATTGTCCAACATCCTCAAGTTTGCCCTCGGCCTCGATCCGCGCGTACCCGCAGGGCCCGACGCTCCCCGAATCTTCAAAGACGAAACCGGCCAGGCCCACTTCCGCTACACCCGCAATCCGCTTGCCGATGGAGTCGAACTCGCCGTTGAAGCCAGCGACGACCTGGCCGAATGGTCCTCCCACGACGCCGTCCCAATCACCGAATACCACGACGACCGGGAACAAGTGTTCCTGCCCCTTCCGGTCGATGAGGGGGACGACCGGTTGTTCTTGCGCCTCCGGGCCACGCTTGTGCCGCCTTAGTCCCGGACGTGCTGTGGGAACGGTATTCTCTTCCCGTCTGAAAACTTCATCGTAATTCCCAATCTCGGAAGGTCATGAAATCTCACTCTTCACAAAGCTTGCTCGCAATAATGCTCGGATCGGTCCTGCCCCTGGGGACGCACGCTTTCGCCGCTGCGGAGACATCGGCGGACGACAAGGCCCCCGAGCCCCGGCCCAACTTCATCCTCCTCATGTCCGACGACCAGGGCTGGGGGGATGTCGGATTCAATGGCAACGACCGGCTTCGCACGCCGCACCTCGACGAAATGGCCGCCGGGGGCATGGCCATGGAGCGTTTCTACGCGGCGAGCCCGATCTGCTCCCCCACCCGGGGAAGCGTCCTCACGGGCCGCCATTTTTCCCGCTACGGCATCCACGCGGCACATACAGGAGGCATGCGTGTCGGGGAGGTAACCATCGCGGAGCTGCTGAAAGAGGAAGGGTACGCGACCGGCATTTTCGGAAAATGGCATAACGGCTGGGTGTTCCCCGACGAGCAACTGAGCCGGGGCGTCTATTCTCCGCCGTGGCACCACGGCTTCGAGGAATCGTTTGTCACCACCTCGGCCGTGCCGACCTGGAACCCGACCGTCACCCCTCCCGGCTGGAACAATTGGGGCCAACGCGAGGGCGAGCCATGGAAAGGCGGCGAACCCTACGTTCACAACGGCGAGCCGGTTTCCGACAATATGGACGGCGATGACAGCCGGGTAATCATGGACCGGGTCATTCCGTTCATCCGCGAAAATGCCGAAGAGCAGAAGCCCTTCCTCGCCGTGGTGTGGTTTCACACGCCGCACGAACCGGTTGTCGCGGGTCCGGAATATCTGGAAATGTATTCAGATCTTCCGGACGACCAGGCGCATTATTTCGGGTCAATCACCGCCATGGACGAGCAGATCGGGCGCCTGCGCGAGGAATTGAGGGAACTGGGCCTTTCGGAGAACACCCTGATTTCCTTCACCAGTGACAATGGGGCCCACCGGCAGCTGGTTCGAAGAGGTTACGCTTCCTCGGGCCCGTTCCGCGGCTCCAAACACACTGCTTACGAAGGCGGCGTCCGCATGCCCACCGTATTCGAATGGCCGGGACGCATCGCTCAGGGTCGCAGCGATTTCATGAGTTCGACCTATGATTACCTGCCGACGGTTCTGGACTACCTCGGACTGGAAATGCCGGACAATCGGCCCCTGGACGGGGTCAGCCTGGCCGGCACGCTCAATGGTGAAACGGGCGAGCGCCAGGGTTTCGTGGTCATCGGTTATCAGAGACTGCACCGGGATCACATCCGCCACGCCCTGATCGAGAACCGCTACAAGCTCATCTTTTCCGATCCGGATTCCCCATTCAAAGACGTCGAAGGAACCTCCCTCGAGGCCCTCGTTCCCGATCCGCCCGCACACCTGAAACGACACTTTGGCGAGGAAGGCGTCTTCGGGGGGAGAGGCGCGACCTTCGAACTCTATGATCTGCTTGAGGACCCCGGGGAGTCTAAGGACCTGGCGACCGAAAAACCGGAGGAAGCCCGCCGGATGATCGACCTGCTCGACGATTTCTTTCATTCGGTCAACCGGAGCGACAAGGGCGCCGATTACAACTACTAGCCACCTATATCCTGATACTGCAAACGCATCCTGGCAACGGGGGGAACCACGGTGTACGCGGAATCTTCCGAATTCTAAAATAAGCAGGATGATTTAATCGCAAAGTACACGAAGTAAAGAAGCTTGGGCTCTGGGATTGTAAACATCCTTCGCGCCAACCTTCATATTTAATGACCTCCTGTTTTGGGGTGATATTCCAGATACGGGCGGTTCTCTCGGTCCGCGTGAGGAGAATTCACGACAACATAGTCCGTATCATTGATCTCGTTCTCGTGGCGCCGCTCCCGGACGAGAACGATCGTTGTCTCGTCCCCGCTTTGCGAACGCACCCAATCGGTAACGTCGGCTGTGACCCAGTCATCCTCGGGACCGAACGACATCACCGCCAGCGGTCGCGCCCCCGAGCCGGTGACCAGGGAATCGCCCCGTCCGAAATTCGGCGCGCTTTCGCCCGTCAGGGATTCGCCCCGCCAATCCGAGTTATCCAGCCCGTAAGCATGGATCGTGAAACGGTCGTTTTCGCTGCGGATGTCCTCCGGAACTTCGGAGACCCACCGGCCGCGAACACGCAAAAGGACGGGGCCCCTGTCATCGTCGCGGAGACCGGAAAGATCGTACTTCAGGTACACGGCACGGTTCTTGTCCGGATCGGCTGTGTTTTGCCTGATGAGCATCTCCGGCTCCGGTTCGAAGCGGGTTGCGGCAAAAGCCCCCAATCCGATCTGCGCGCCATCCACAGGTGTCGTTCGCACGGAGGACAAATTGTTACCGCGCTGAAGTGTAACCAGCCATACACCTGATTTCGGCTGCTTCAGTGTCAGTTGCCCCGACTCGTCCAGCCGATCCCGGTAAATGACATCGCCAAAGTGAGTCGCACTCACCTCCCGCACGGTTACCAGCCCTCCGGCCACGCCGTCCAGCCGACTGAGATCGATGGTCGTGGCGTAATCCACACGGTCGCCGGTGTGCGGAATCCAGATGGCATACCGGTCGCGGGCTTCGTCAAAGGCCGTATACGCCGTGTAGCGATCATCGTGCGGTACCTGCGCCGTCGTCCGGTACAGGGGCCGCCCTCCCTGGAAGGCTTCGGCAAACAGGCGGGTCACCTCGGCCGACTTCATCGGTCCCCCGATGTCGCCGCCGTGAGCCTTGCCGGAAACGAAAAGCCGGCGCACGGTAATCTGTCCCGAATCCTCCGAATAAAAGCGAACCCGGCTTGTGCGAACCGGTTCCTCGAGCGCCCGCGCCCTCAGAACCGTGGGAACGCTGCTCAGCGGAGAATGCCGATTGTGTGTGGGCATTTGTCTCGCCGTTCCTCCATAATGAGTGGTGTCGCCGTTACGGACCTCCGCATGCGGAAAGTTTCTCCATTCACCGGCTGCCTCGTCCCAATACTGCAGGGCACCGTGCGTCAAACCCTCCTCGGCTGTTCCCAGGTCCATCACGTAGCTCCGGATAGCCTTCGGCTCGCCGAGGTCCCAGGTCGCCGTGTGGGGACCTTCGACGCCTGCTTCCGTTCTCCAGGAGAAATACCTGCTGCTGGCATTCTTCAGGACGTGGTCCAACGAATGACCGGATGCTTCCGAACTGACTTCGTAGGGTTTTCTGTAAAAAAGGTTCTCGGCCGGATCCTGGTGGGTGCGGAACATGTGGTGCACGTGGTTGCCGCCGAAGTTGATCGGCCGGCCGATCCGGAACTGGAACATGCCGTAGACACCGTCGGCCATGCTCTCCGCCCAGACCCGCGCCATCGCGCCAAACACATGAGGGGCGTCACTGGTGAAATCCTGGTTGCGCCAAACCGAGCCGGGCATGTAGTTGAACTCGGTATAGGCTACGGGAAGGACCTCGCCGGTGGGGTTGTGCTCCCGCATGACTTCCCGGGCGGAGGCGTTCGCATTGAGGAACGACGAGGCGCGGCCCGAGTAACTCTGCATGATAAACCAGTCGGTGATGTCGAAATCGACCGGTTCCCCCCGGTAATCGGTACGATTTGCCCGCAGGGTCGCGATGGAAACATCCGAGGTCGGGCTGGAGGCAAGCGTGGGTGCCCCCCAGATCGGCTCCAGTTGCTTTCCGTGGATCCGGTTCACATCCTCCACCGCGGAACGCATGGCATCCGCGTACACCGCGTTCATGAAGACAAACCGGTCCACCGCCGCCTCCCGTTCCTCGGCGGTCGCGCTGAACTGCCCGAGATTCCCCTCCGGTTCGTTCGGCCCCTGGTAGTGCCAAACGTCGAAGTGCCTGGCCAGATAGTAGGACTGCGCGTAAAACATCTGCCACAAAACCCAGGCCCGTTGCCAGCGCTCGGCCTCATTTTCAAAAGGATCGGCCCAACCGGTATCGTTGAGTTCCGCGATGATCTCGATTCCCAGTTCCCGCAGGGCGGAAAGCGCGTAGCCACTGGTGTGCCTCGTTCCCAACTGAAACAATTCCCGGTGCCCCTCCTCGACACCTTCCCAATCGATCCATCGGTCATCGAGGGGATGTTCCTGTATCCGCTGCCGCAGGTGGTCCTTTCTTTCGTCGAAGGAATCGGCATCGGTGACGGCTTCATCGGGCGTAACATTCCTCCGCCCAACCTGCCGTCCGGGCGTAAGCCAGTAACGCACCCCGTTGACGTTGGAATAGGCATACCAATGAGAAAGATTGTCGCTCTCCGTCAGATTCATCGCGCTGTAACCTACGTACAACATGCTTTGGCCCGACACTTCGTTGTACACGGTCACGCGCGCGGCCGACGGATCCTCGTAAACCCGGGCGACATAAAACTCCTCCGATCCGTCCTCCGCGACCACCCGGTAGTGCACCGGCTCTCGAAAGTCATTCCGGGAAACCCCGCTTTCCTGGGATTCCCCGTCCACTTCCACGCTTTCGCCGTTTGTTTCAAACACCGCTGTCAGATTCCGCAGATCGGTCCCCTCCGGGACGACCACCGCCAGTTCGTTGTCGTAGTGTTCCACAAATCGGTAGAAGCCGTCGTCGTCTCGAACGATCTCGCGCGACGGCCAGTCCGACCCGAGGATTTCGCCCTCGATGTACGGGTCTTTCAAACCAAAGCCCAGCATGTCCCGGTCGCCGGATAAGGTTTCGCCGGCCTCCGGGACCTCGTCCGGAGACGGACCTTCCCCGCCCCGGCTGAAAACGGCAATCCGTGCGATCATGGGAAGATCGAGTCCGTCGTCTTCCTTGATGACCAGGCGGACGTAACGCGCGGGATGAGGATCGACCTCCAGGGACACACCTTCTCCAATCGTCCCGCCGTCGCCCAACCGGCGCCAGCGGTGCCCGTCGACCGAACTGAACACTCCGAAGCGCCCCAGCCGGAACGCGCCGCCGCGCCTTCCTTCCACCAGCTCGATTCGCTCGATTTCGTGAAAATCCTCGAGATCCACCTCGACGTAATACGGCAGCGGATCGGAACTCACCGCCCGCCAGGCCGTCTCGGGATTGCCGTCGGTGACATGCGAGGCCGGCGTTCGCCAGAACCCGGTGGACGTCACCCGCACCGGTTTCTCCAACGCCACATCGCGAAGCTCATCGCTGTTGCGCCCTTCCTCCGGCAGTCCGGAACCGCATCCGGATGCCAACACCCAAAGCGCGAACGCACATCCGGTTACTGCTCTTGAAGGCTTACCCGTCGGTACTCGTGTTTTCATAATCAGTACGTATTGTGGATTCCAGATGGAATGGCGTTCGGTTAGGGGCTCGATCGGAGGGATTGGCCTTATGGAGAGGGGGACCATGCGCCAGCATGGTGGGGTGTGTCCGTTGCGCCGGCGGTTTCCATCCTTCCATCGATCTACCCGCTTATATGAGTGCCATTCATTCCAGCTGAGATTTCCGTAGCATAGATAACTTCGATTTCCCACAAACCCCGATCGGGGGTTAAGGGCGGGATGAAATCACAACGGCCCCTCGGACGGATTCCGAGGGGCCGTTGTTGCCATGTATGCTTGTGTCGTCGTCAATGCCGCCGCTTCCGAAACATTAATCCTGGATGACCCGGACCCGGAGAAACCCCCTGGCGGCTCCGTCGAGGTCCGCCTCGACGGTCACTTCGTCAAATCCGGCCTTGTCCGGATGATCGATGCGGTTCACCTCGGTAACCGGGTCGCCGCTCCAGTCCGCCAGGTTTTCGGACGCCTCCGGGAAATAAAGAATGTCCGGGGCATCCTGCAACTCTGGATACGTCATTGTCAGCACACCGGAAACCACGTCGGCCCGGGGAAGATCCGCTCCGCTCACGGGAGTGAAGGGCTCGAACCCGAAGGCGTACTTGAGCAGATTGGCCACCCCGTCGCCCGCCGGCGTCGCGGCCGGGCCGCTGATCTCCGGATCCGCCATCTGCTCATCGTCGAAATGATCGGCCTGCCAGTCGGCGAAGCCCTGCACTTCCGGAACTTCGCCGAGTTCGAGGGAAAAGTTCGTGTAGTCGTACGCCGGATTTCCGACATGATCTCCCCGAACCGCCAGTCCGAAGACATTGCCGTGATCGGGGTCCTCATAATCCCGGGTGAGGGTTTGCGTGTGCCCGTTTTGATCGGTGAGGGTGAAGCTGAGGGTCAACACACCGTCTTCGAATTCACCCGAAATGTCATAACCGAACGTGGTGCCCGCGCCGTCCCCGGCATAAAGGCCGGTCCAATCCTGGGTCAATACGTTACTTCCTGTATAACCGGCACGGATACGCATCCGCCCGTCGGATTGATGCGGTTCGAAACTCAGGGCGTAGCCGCGGTTGTCGTCGGGATCGTCCGGTTGACCGAGGACGGTAAAGTTCATTTGATCCCAGGGTCCTCCACCGGCATCGACCATGAAGATCTCCCCGGTCATCTGGAAATCCTGTCCCCGGCGGTAATTCTCAACGATCGCGCCGAGACGCCCCGTATCGTTGCTGGGGGCGGTGGAAGCGTGGCGGAGACCGTTTTCCTGAAGACTCCAATCCTGCGCGCGCAACTGAACCGGAAACGGCAGGGGCGCGTGATAACCGAGTTGGCCTTCCGCCGTGCCGAATTCCCAGTCGAACGGAGCGGTCACGGTACCCCCGCGGGCCCAGAGGAACCTGGCGAGGCCTTCGTAGCGATCAAACACCCAAACGGGGTTCTCCACATCGCTGTGCCGGGCGCCGATACCGAAGCGGCTTCGGCTGCTGCCGGGAAGCTCGGCGACCTCCCCGGCCGCCCGGGCAAAGCGGCCGGCCTCATCGCTCAAACCGGCAATGAACTCGACCCCTCCCGATGACTCGTCATAAAGGGCATGGAATCCAAGCCGGTAGGTCATGCCCGCGGCGGCTTCGGGAGCATCCTCGATCTCGCTGAAATCCGTTCGCGCCAGCTCGGATCCGTCCATCCCGGCGCGAACCACCAGGCTGCCGCCCTCCGGCCCCCGGGGGATCCATTGAGCGGTATAGTACGTCGCGGCATCGTCGGGATCGAACACATCGACATCGTTTTCGCCGAAGAGCACCAGTGCGACCCGGTTTTCGGCCGCGCCGTCCCCGAGGCTCTCCAGGGTGAATTCCGTTTCGATGGAGAAGTCCCCCTCCCGGCCGAAGTCGGATACGCGGGTGGTCAACAGGGAATTCGTGTAGTCCGACTGGTTGGGGGCCAGGCGCAGCGCCTCTTGTTCGAACGACCATTCACCGGGCTCGCCGGGAATGAAATCCTCGATGCCGTCCCGGCCTTCGGCGCTGCCGAAGGCAAATCCGAACGGCCAGAGAATGAAGGGATCGGGCTCTTCCGGCGGGAAGACCGTGTAGGTCAGCCGCGGCGAGTCGGATTGGTCGCGGGCGTGGACCACCTCGGTCCGTTGAAGATTGTTCAGCGTCGTATCGGCCTGCGGGCTGAGCCGGAAAAACACTTTTTCCTGCGTCCTCCCCTCTTCGGGATCGTAGAAGGAACGGACAAAGTCCGTGACATCCTGGCGGTAGCTTTCTCCGGCAGGGGCGCTCGAGGGCATGAATCCCTGCCACACCGCCCCGACCAGGTCCTCCCGGTCGTCCGGATCGGTGCCCCGGTACCAGACATCGATGCCGTCGGGATCCCCGGTCACGGAGCCGTCCGTGTACGTTGATGGATCGGCCGGTACGAGTCCGTAGAGGTCCACCGGAATATCGTTTCGCCCGCCGGCCCGCGACACCGTGATTTCAAACCGGACAATGTTTTCTCTGGGAACGTCGGGAAGCTCGAATCCGAGCAGCGGGTTCTTGTGACGCATGTTTCCGCTCGGTCCCCGGCTTCCCACGTCGCCATCGCCGCCTCCGGGAAAGTAGCCGAGCCGGTCTTCGTCGTGGGCCCAGCCGAGAACATGATCGTTGTCCGTGAAGGGGGTCTCCGCCCCGGCTGCCGTGGGCTGCTGGACGGAAAAATTGCCGACGTCCCATACCGCGTTCTCGTTGCTTCGGTGCCAGGCGCCGAAGCCGAATCGACCTCCGGCGCGCGGGTCCTCCACCTCGGCGAGCAATTCGACCTCGCCCCCGTTGGAATCGGTGACGGTCGCAATAAAGACCAGGTTGCCCTCGGTGGTGTAAAGGCCGGTGAAGACGAAGGAATACTCGGCGCCCGCCGCCGGTTCCGCAGGTGAGTTCGGCACCTCGGCAAACGGTGTCTCGGCCAGGATCGCGCCATCCATCCCCTGCCGCATCACGAGACTGGTACCGGAAGCCGAACCCGACACCAGCTGAAGCGTGTAATAGGTGGCTTCGTCCTCAGGATCAAAGACCTCCCGGTCGGAATCGCCGAGGAAAA
>PWMU01000008.1 GCA_003558065.1 Opitutia bacterium
CGCCGGCCGCCACCACGCCGCCGACGCGCCCCGAACCCCAGCCCCGCGACACTCCGCCGCCCGCCCGCGCCGAAGTCGAGGTAACGGACTCGGCCTCCCACGTCGACCTGACCCGATTGGCCTCGAGTATGAATCTCGAGCGCAGCTGGGACCGGGATAACGGTCACATGATCCTCGCGGACCCCGGCTCGCGCCTGAGGCTTCAGTTCAATTCGAACAGCCGGTCTTTTCGTTTGAACGGCATGCGCATCTTCCTCGGCGAACCGGTGCAGGAGGGGCGGAACACGCTTTACGTGAGTCAGGTCGACTATCTGAGTATTGTCAGGCCGCTTCTTTCGCCGCGGGCGGTTCCGCCTCCCGGGGGGCCCTTGAGAACAATTGTCCTCGATCCGGGACATGGCGGCAGGGATCCCGGGACACGCAACCCGGACCTGGGGCTTACGGAAAAGGAGATGACTCTGGACGTGGCCTTCCGGCTGCGGGACATCCTCGAGGCTGAGGGTTACCGGGTGGTGCTCACCCGGGAGGACGACACCTATGTTACCCTGGAGCAGCGCGCGACTATCGCCAACCGGATTGAAGCCGATCTCTTCATCAGTATTCATTTCAACGCCGTGGACGACCCCTCGGTAAGCGGCACCGAGACGTTCATTCTCACCCCGCGTTATCATCGTTCCACCGGTCAGAATACGCGTCGCTCCTGGGATCGGGAGGAACATTCGGGAAACCGCTTCGACCATTGGAACGCCGTTTTCGGGTATTACGTACAGCGTCAGTTGCTTCACGATCTGAGGACGTTCGACCGGGGGATCAAACGGGCGCGTTTCAGTGTTCTGCGCGAAGTATCATGCCCGGCCGTGCTGGTGGAGGCCGGCTACCTTTCGCACCCACGGGAAGCGCGCCGCATCGGGTCGTCCGAATACCGGGACCTGCTCGCTCGGTCGTTGGCCGCGGCGGTCGACCACTATGGAAGCACCCTGAGGCGGGTCGGCGAATGAGCCGCGGATTTTTCCAGATTGGGAACTGAAATGAGCGTCAATCCTTGGGCTGTTCGGTGCGGTGTCGGCGGCAGGTGGTCGCCGCTGCTGTTACTGGCCGCGGTTCTTCTTCCGCTTGCGCCCGCCAATGCGGCTGACCGCCTGGCGAGCGGAACACTCGTCGTCGCCAATGACAATGTCCCGGATTCGGTGGCGCTGGCCGAGTATTACATGGAGAAACGGGGCATCCCCGCGGGGAACCTGTACAAGGTCAACGCGCCTCGTTCGGAAACAATCCGGTGGAACCAGTTCGTGGAATCGATCTTCAATCCTTTGAAGAAGCGTCTGATCGAGGACCGCTGGATTCGCGGATCCCTGGAGGACCGCACGGATCCCGACGGGCGTTTTCTTCATCCCGTTTCCGGTCACCGTATCGAAAACCTCGTTCTCTGTTACGGCATGCCGTTGAGGATTCGTCACGACGAAGAGCGGCTCCCCGAAGAAATCCGCCAACACCTTCCCGAGCCGCTGCAGACGAACCGGGGCTCGGTGGATTCGGAGCTCGCGCTGCTTCCGCACACCGCCTACGACATCAATGCCTTTCACCGGAATCCCCTGTTTGAGAACCGCTTTCCTTCCTCGGAGGATCGCTCTCGGATGGTTCGCGTGGCCCGGCTCGACGGGCCTTCACTTGAAGACGCCAGGAACCTCGTCGATACGGCTTTGGAAGCCGAAGAAAAGGGACTGCGCGGGCGCGCCTATATCGATTTGGGCGGACCGCATCCCCGAGGTGATGAATGGCTGGAACGCACCTCGCGGCGCATCGAGGAGTTGGGGTTTGATTTGTCCCTCCACGGTCAGGACGAGAGTCTTGACGAGGCTTCCCGCTTTGACGCGCCCGCCCTGTATTTTGGCTGGTACGCCCCTCATGTGGCGGGACCTTTCACTCGGGAGGGATTTCGGTTTCCTCCCGGGGCGGTAGCCATCCATATTCACAGCTTCTCGGCCACGACGGTTCGATCCGGAGACGAGCGTTGGGTGGGGCCGTTTGTGTTTCGGGGTGTCACCGCTACGGTGGGCAACGTCTACGAACCCTACCTGGAGTTGACCCACCGGCCGGACCACCTGTTCGAAGCGTTGATGCGCGGACACACCCTGGCGGAAGCCGCCGCTTATTCTCTCCCCGCCTTGAGCTGGCAACCCATCGTGATCGGCGACCCGCTCTTCCGTCCTTTTCTCGTCGAATTGGACGACCAGATCCCCGCGGCCCCCTCCGCCGGAGACGACGGGTTGCTGCAATACGCGGTGATCCGGAAAATGAATCTGTTGAAGGACGAAGACGGGCTGGCGGAGGCGATCGAATTCGGAGAAGGCTTCCACGAGGCGTCCCCCAGGATCCCTCTGGCCCTTGCGCTCGCGCGGTTCCACGCGGAAAACGGGGATTCCGACAGGGCCCTGCAACGGTTGGAGCTCCTTGACGGACCCGGGGAGGTTTCCGGTTCGAATCCGGGCCTGATCATCGACATCATCGATTTTATGGTCTCAATCGGGGGCTCCGACCGGGCGCTGGAAGTCTCCCGAAGCCTGATCGAGCGATCCGACCTTTCTCCGCAGGTCCGCCGTGCCGTGCTGCGGCAGGGCGCGGCGTTGGCCGAGGATCAGGGCGAGCGCCGGTTGGCCCGTCGCTGGGAGTCCGAAAGGCGCCGCTTGAACGACGATTGAGCAGTGCCGCACTGGAAAACGGAACCCCCGCTGTTTGGGGCACGTTGCCCGTGGGGAGATCCGGGCGCCGAGGTTTCTGAAATAAAATAACAGTCACGCTTTGTCGGAATCGGCCGGGTGTTTCCTCCCCGGGGCGCCGCGCCTTTGTGCTGTCCGAAGCGCGTCACCGTTCCTTGAATCCCGTCGGGATGGTTCTTTTTGATCAATCGGTATCGAGCTGTCCGATAGTCGTCTGTCAGGCTCCCCGAGTGTTCCGGGCGCCGCCCATTATACGGAAACCCCTGTTGCCGTAGGGGAAAGGGCGTTCCTTTGGGGTCCCGGGTAGACGCCGCTCGGAGAATCCCCGCCGGTATTGGCACAAGTCGTGCTTTCGGAGGTTTTCGTCCCGGCGGAATGCCGGCGACCGATGACAAACGAAACCCGATTCCGGACAGCTAAAACCAAAGGAACACCAATATGAAGCAATGGTACAGAATCTTTCTTCTTTGTTCTGGGCTGATTGCCCTGACCCTCGCTCCCGGGGAAATGACCCCTCTCTATGCCGAGGAGGCCGCGGCTGCCGAAGCGTATGAACCAACTGAAGACGACCAGGCCTTCAAGGCCGAATACGAGGAAATGGTGGCCGAGCACGGTTTCCATGCCTATGCATTCGACTTTTTCGTGACCAGTATGCTGTGGACGGTGATCGCCGCCGGCCTGGTCTTCCTGATGCACCTCGGATTCGCCACGCTGGAAACGGGGATGACGCGGCAGAAGAACGCGGTGAACGTGCTCTTCAAGAACGTATTCATTATTTCGATCGGAATCCTGACCTACGCACTGGTGGGGTTCAATATGCATTACCCGGGCGAGTGGCAGATTCCCTATGTCTTTGGTATGGGGAGCCCGATCGGGGATCTGAATGAAGACTTTACATTCGGTTACGGCGGCGTGGGGCTGGCGATGACCGGTTTCGGGGATTTTATCTTTCAGGCGATGTTTGCGGCCACCGCCGCAACCATCGTTTCCGGTGCCGTGGCGGAACGGATCAAGCTCTCGGCGTTCATGGTCTTCACGGTTCTGCTGGTGGCTCTCGCGTACCCGATCGCCGGTTCCTGGCACTGGGGCGAAGGGTTTCTTGCGGAACTCGCCGTACCTTTCTACGACTTCGCGGGATCTTCCGCCGTTCATGGGTTCGGCGGCTTTGCGGCGCTGGGGGCGGTGATTGTACTGGGGCCCCGCCGGGGAAAATACCTGAAAGACGGGAAAATGCGTCCGATCCCGGGCCACAATATTCCCCTGGCCGCCATCGGGGTCTTTTTGCTGTGGTTCGGTTGGTTCGGATTCAACGGGGGCTCGGTCCTGTCCGCCGAACCGAAAGCCCTCGGGCTGGTTTTCACCACCACCGCGATGGCCGCGTCGACGGGGGCCGTCGCGTCGATGGCCACCTCGTGGATCCTGCTGAAAAAGCCGGATATTACCATGACGCTCAACGGGGTGTTGGCCGGCCTGGTCGGAATAACCGCCGGCGCCGACGCGGTGGGGCCCTGGGCCGCCGTATTTATCGGCCTGGTAGCCGGCATCCTTGTCGTCTTTGCCATTATTCTCTTTGACAAGGTCCGGATCGATGATCCCGTGGGAGCGATCTCGGTCCACGGCGTGTGCGGTGTTTGGGGCACGATTGTCATTGCGTTCTTCAATCCGGATATCAGCTTTTTGTCCCAGGTATCAGGTGCCGCGGCCTTCTGTGGATTCGCGTTCGTCGTCGCCCTGCTGCTGGCACTCCTTTTCAAGGCGACGATCGGTTTCCGGGTCGGCGAGGAAGAGGAGGACGAGGGTCTCGACCTGTCCGAGCACGGCCAGGAAGCTTATCCGGATTTTGGCAAAGTAACCGGGTGACGAACCCCGGGCGCCCCGGGCAAGAGGCAGGCTAACATTTTCTTGCACCGGCGTTTAAAAGCAAATTAGATGAAATGCAAATAAGAAGGAAAATAATCCATGAAGTTAATTAAAGCCATTATCAAGCCGTTCAAACTGGAGGAAGTGAAAGAGGCCCTCTCGGAAATCGGCATCGAAGGTATGACCGTGACCGAAGTCAAAGGGTTCGGTCGTCAGAAGGGTCATACGGAAATCTACCGGGGAAGTGAGTACACCGTCGATTTTTTGCCCAAAGTGATGGTGGAGATTGTCGTCCCGGATGATATCGTCACCAAAACCGTCGAGGCGGTCGTGAAGGCGGCCAAGACCGGCAAGATCGGTGACGGCAAAATCTTTGTTCTTCCCATCGAAGAGGCGATCCGTATCCGCACCGATGAGCGGGGCGACGGGGCGGTCTGACCCACCGAAATACGCCCCGGGCTCGGTCTCAAAACCAAAATATTGCCCGTGTTCAGGCCGGCTGCCGGAGATCGTCCGGCAGCCGGCCTGCTTATTCTGGTTCCCTGTCTTTCTTCGCGCTCTTCTCGCGTGGGATGCTCGGTACCGGGGCCGGTCAAGGGCGGCATCGTGGAGTCGATGCCA
>PWMU01000093.1 GCA_003558065.1 Opitutia bacterium
GACGGGATTTTCCTGTCCGGCCAGGCCTCGGACGGGACGGGCAACCGGGAGGATCTCCAGTGGGGGCACATGCTGGAGAATTCCGGTGCCATCAATCCGGGGGATATCGATGTGTTTTTCTGCCCTTCACAACTGGCGATTCGCCGGGACGGCGGGTACCCCGGACAGTCGACCGCGGTACACCTCGATTCAATTTGGGGATGGCGGACCTACGGGTACAATATGTTTTCGGATGAAGTGGGGGTGATTTCCGGAGCGACGAGCAGCGGCAACAGCATGTTCCGGCTGAATGCCAATGCGATCCGGGAGCCGTCCCGTTACCCGGTATTTATGGATTCGGTGGATGACCGTGGCGTCCAGCGGTTCCTGATCGCCGGCGAGCGCGCGGGTGACGGCAGGGGCGGCGGAGTCCATCTCCGTCACAATGATCGCGCCAACGTAGCGTTTCTCGACGGTCACGTCGAGGCGGCCGATCAGATACGCTTGCGCCGCGCGGGATTGGTGAGCGGTTACGATTCCCGCGAGAATGTCGTGACTTTTCCGCGGGTTCCATGACCCACCGGGCAGGCTAGCTATGTGGAGACTGACCAGTGATACAGTGATGCGACCACGTTCGCTGGTACCCGACCGAAGAGCAGCCGCCGGGAAGCTTGTCGCCAATTACCTTACTTCGCCCGAGACAGCTTTGCCCATCAGCGCCAGGATGACAGGGTCGGAGATACCTGCACCTATGTACGGCGTCCCATCGCCCCCGCACCCATTCAGGGAGTTTCGAGAGTTTTCGGCCGCCTGATTCGGCGCAAAATGGTTTCGCCTTCAACCCAGGTGCCGTCGATCAGGATCCGCTGGGGAGATTCAGGGGTTCCGATTTCGTTCCGATAGAGCAGCCTGCCCAGAACGTCGACGGCGGTTTTCCCGATCTGCTCGGAACGTTCGTTGATTCCCGAAAACCGGCCGTCGAGCGGGACGTTCGAGACAACCGCCACCCCGATGTCCTCAGGCACGGCCAGGTCCATGCCCCGGCACCAATCGATAATCGTGTCGGCAAACGCCGGTTCGGCCGTAACGACCACTTCCGGTCGGTGAGCGTTGAACCAGCCTTGGAAACGTTGTTTCTGGGCGCCCCGGAAGAGAAGGGGAGCAATGGGGTCTTCCGGATCGCTCAGTTCACGGTCCAGCAGATACGCTCCGAGCCACGCATGCTCCACCCGGGCATCGACCGTGTTTTGAAGCGCAAACCCGATACGCCGGTAGCCCCGGGCGCGCAGCCTTTTCAATACCGTTCTCATCGAATTGAAGTGGGAACAGGTCACTGTGTGCAGGGAGGGGCTCTTCAGCGTATAGCCGATTTTGACTGCGGCATACCTGGACCAATTCAGCGTAAGGCGGGCGTCGGGGACCGGCTGGGGTGCCAGGATGAGCCCGCGAATGTTGCGTGCTTCGAGCACTTGCTCGAAACGGGACCGGCTCATTCCGGGTTCACGCAGCCAAAAATGCTCCAAATGGTAGCCCAGTTCCCGCGCGCGATGACGGGCTCCGTCATAGTAATGCGCGTAGACCGGAGACTCGCGTCTCCAACCGTCTTCTGTCGGCCAGGCCGTAATCCATGCCAGGGTCTCGACAGGCGGAGAGCGGTGGCCGTGACGGTATCCCATCAGCGCCGAAAGGGCCGGGTCGGGATGATAACCCATTTCGTCGGCAAGGCGACGGACACGATCCCGGGTTGCTTTAGGCAGGCTCGGGTGATTGCGTAACGCCATCGAAACCGCCGATTTCGAAAGGTTCGCGGCACGGGCGAGATCCTTCTGGGTGATACGTCGGTTTTCAGGCACCTGGTTCATTCATGAGAAGCGATTGCCGCCGGGTCAAGGCGGAAGGAGTATGACTGCCGAAGCGGGAAGCCGGAGCTCGAATCGCTTTCCTGATTGCGTTGAGGTGCCTTTCCGGTCAGGATCATCTCTATGAAAGGGCTTGTTTTCTCCGGGTACCCGGGGGCTGTGCGGGACTGTTCTTCCAGCGCCGGCCCCGGGTTTGCGCACAGAGAAGGTCACTGCGGGCCGGTGCCGGATTCTCGGCATCACGCTGATCCACGGGCGACGGTTGACGGGGTTCCGGTGAACGCCGAACGGTGCGCCTTGACGGAGGTCGAATGATGAGCAAGCCGTTGCGAATCGGTTTGATTGGCACCGGCAGTGTGGTGCGCGAGATTTACCAGTACCTTTTTTTTCATAGTCACTGGGCTTCTCTTTTCGATGTTGTAGCCGCCGCCGATATCAATGAACCTGCACTGAGCTGGTTCTGTGATGAATACGGGATACCCAGAGAGGCGCGCTTCACTGATTATCGGGAGATGCTTGCGAATGTCAGGCTTGATGCCGTCCAGGTTAATACTCCCGACACCCTGCACGCCCAACCGGTTATCGCCGCCCTGGAAGCGGGCTGCGATGTCATGGTCCCGAAGCCCCTGGCCTCGGGTGTTCGCGACGCCCACGCTATGGTCGAAACGGCTGCACGAACCGGGAGGTTGCTCGGCGTGGACTTTCACAAACGTGATGACCCGCGGACGCTTGCCGCGGCGCACCGTGTTCGCAGCGGCGGCCTTGGGGACTATCAGACTTCCGTCTGGTTTATGCTCGATAAATTGCTGGTAAGCGATCCCAATCATGAACCCCGCTTCTTCGCCTCGCCAGACTTTGTCGAGCGAAACTCGCCTTTGACCTTTCTGGGTTCTCATATGCTCGATACCTTGCTGTGGATTGTGCGCCTGGAACCGGCAAAGGTTCGGGCGCGGTGCTGGAGCCAGAAATTGCCGGACCTGAAACCTGTGGCGGTCAACGGACAGGATATGGTGAGCCTCGACATCGTGTTCACCAACGGCACCACGGCCAATATTGTAACCGGCTGGCACCTGCCGAATGCGGCGTGGGCGACTTCAGTTGGGGAGTCACGGCTTATTTTCACAAACGGTATGCTCGACATTGATGGTGCCAGGAGCGGGTTGCGCGACTTGAGTCATGGCGAAGGGTTGTGTGAAAGCAATGTCCTGTTCATGAACTTCGAGCCGGACGGGCGGGTCTCGGGATTTGGAATGAGCAAACCCGGACGGATTTTTGAGGCGATTCAGTCCTTTCAAAACGGCGGGATGACTGAGGATGAAAGACAGCGCCTGCTTTCTCCGCACGAAACGGGGTTTTGGGTGACCGCGGCGGTGGAAGCGGGCCTGCAATCACTTGCCAGGGGAAAACAGGAAGGTGACGGGATCATTGGAGGGGCGGACGTCGATGTGGCCGATTTGTTGCGGCGGGAACTGGGAAAAGAAGCCGATACCTACTTGGGCGCGGGGCGTAGCCAAGCGGGGAATGAATGGCATGAAATTAAATAAAAGAAAAGGAATGTTTCCATGCAGTATGTGATGTTCGGTAACACGGGGATGATGGTGTCACGCTTTTGCCTGGGTACCATGATGTTCGGCGGGAAGCTCGACAAGGAGTCCTGTGAGCGGGTTGTTGACGAAGCGATTGACTGTGGCGTCAATTTTATCGATACGGCGGACAGCTACGGGGACAGCGAAGAGATTTTGGGACAGGTTCTTCCACCGGAAAAGCGGGAGCGCGTTTACCTGGCGACCAAGGTTTACCGCCAGCACAGTCGCGACAAGCGCGTCGGCCGCAACAGTCGCGTCAATATCATCAACCAGTTGGAACGGAGCCTCAGGCTGTTGAAGACCGACTATATAGACCTGTACCAGTTGCACCATCCCGACGATCATACCCCGCTGGACGAGACAATCGATACTTTGAATACCCTGGTGCAACAGGGAAGGATACGCTACTGGGGCGTGTCTAACCATTACGCCTGGCAGCTGGGTTTCATGCTGGGAACCTGTCAGGCACGTCATCTTAACCCTCCGGTTTCGATCCAGGCGGACTACTCGATCGTCAACCCGCAGATCGAGCGCGAGACCGTCGCCTTGTGCCGCCGGATGAATTTGGCGCTGATGTGCTACAGTCCGTTGGGGGGCGGTATTCTCACGGGCAAGTATCACGACGAGAAGGGAAATGTGAAAGTTCAGGAGAACGTTCGTTTTGAGAATGAACGCTGGCGCGAGATGCTGAAGGAGGATGAGGTCGTGAAGATTGTGCAGGCCAATCGGAGGGTGGCTGAGGAAAACGACCTGCAGATGAACCAGTCGGCTGTTCTGTGGCTTAAGGACAAGCCTTATGTAACCACCATCATACTTGGCGGCTCCAGGCCGGAGCATTACACCCGGATTTATGAGGTCGCTGATGCCGAGCTTCCCTGCGAAGCGGTCGAGAAGCTCGATGCAGCGGCCGGGCCGCGCATTTACTCCCCGTTCAAGAATCAGCCCATCGAGGGCGGTTTTCGCCTGCCGGGCCAGGCGACCTGAGGGCCGGGCGGGCGTTGGGCTCGCGGAGGAATAAAACCACCGCCCGTTGGTTTCCGGGTTGCGTTAGCTGAGCCGGGAGGGTTCTCCGGAATCATGCTTCTCTCCCGTTCGCCTCATTCTCAATCCGGGCCATTCCCCCTGGGATGGAATCGGGCAGGGTGTTATTGATCAATATCTTGAGTTTGATCCTGCGGCCGGCTCGCCTACGTGCTTGCCGGTTGTCGCGAAAAAGGACAGGCCCGGGCGGTCCCTTGATTCCCGTCGGATCGCGGGCCAAACCCGCTCCTGCGGGGGCCGGGAGGGAATAGGCGGTTTTTCCCACGCCAGGATAAAGGCTGGACAAGTCCTTTGGAATCTGCTAGGAAAAAGCGAGTGGCAACGCGGGTGGCGCTTAGGGCCGTGAAGGCTTCTGTCAGGGCGGAGTTCCATCGGCGACCTCAACTTTGGAGCGGGTCATGAAAATACTTCACCTCACCAATTATTACCCTCCCTTTTACGAAGGAAGTACCGAGATCCAAACCTGCCAACTTGTCGAGGAGCTGGAACGAAGGGGAGACCACGAGCATCAGGTCCTTACCTCTGACTTTACCCCGATGGGCAGGATTTCCGAAAGGCGCGACGTCTTTCGCCAGATTCAGATTGCCGACAGTACCGAGAAACAACATGGCGTTTTCCGCGAACTTCATCTCCATCCGGGCTATTCCGGCAATCTGCCCTCGGGGCAATCCGGCAACAATTCCTTCTGGAAGCTCTACC
>PWMU01000105.1 GCA_003558065.1 Opitutia bacterium
CGGTATCGGTATGAAACTCTTCCAGCTCACTCGCCAGGAACAGAAAACCCTTTCGGTACTTCTGCTGCTTCTCGCCCTCGGCTTCCTCGGTCTTATCATTTTGTAGCGGGGAGCACTATTTCCGATTCATCGGCAGCCCAGTGCGGGTGCTTTCCGGGTCTCAATTCCGCGGTGTTCCCTCCCGCAGGCAACCCGGCCCCCGAAACCTGAACCGGTTACACACGCTTGCGAAACAGCACAACCGTCCGCCCCGGCCGTTCCCATTCCCACCCGAATCGCCCGGCCAGCCACCGAAAGGTTTCCCCGCGGTAAAAACAAACATGCGTCGGATCCTTCCGGTACCACCAGTCCGGAAAACTCCCTTCCTCCTCAAAGACTTCGGTCATAATTCCCAGCCACCCGCCGGGTTTGAGCAGTGTGTTGAGACGGTCAAATTCCATTTGCGGCGCGTGAAAGTGTTCCGCGGTTTCGGTACAGGTAATAAAATCATAAGCACGCTCCAAACACGCCGCATCCGGCGCATAGAACGGATCGTACAGGCTCACCGGAAACCCCTGTTCCTCCAGCATCACCGATAACGCGGGCCCCGGACCCGAACCGTAGTCCAGTCCCCGGGCACCGGGAGGAAGCCGTTCCACCAACGGAGTTGCCAGGCGACCGAGGAACGCCCGGTACCGGGGGTCCTCCCGATCGTTTTCGTGTGTCTCATAATGCGCCTTCTCGGCCGCAGGCTCCGGATAATGATACGGATCTATCGAAATCATTCGGCACCGGGAACAATCCCGGTACTCAACCTCACCGGTTCCGGAGATCGCGGCAACATCCCTGTTTCCGCACAGCGGACAGGGCGCACCCGCTGTTCTCGGTTTGCCGGCGCTCATTCGGGTTTCAGTGTTCCTGTGAGGACAGGCCCTCCTCGCGACCCGCGCGCATCAAAGCCGCCCGAGCCAGTCACTCAGCGGCCCCTGGAAAAACCCGAGCACCACGGTGGCAACGGCCAGCCCCCCGAGTATAAGTCGTGCAAGAGGCGCTATTTCCCGGTGCTCCCGCCGGGGTGCCTCCTGCTCGTCCTCGTCGTCAGGCGCTACCTTCCACTCCCGGAACACCGCCGTCTTGATCCATCCGAAATAATAATAGATCGACAGCACCACTCCGAAAATCGAAACCCCCAGGAGCCAGTACAGCCCGGCCTGGAAGGCCGCGATAAAAATCAACACCTTCCCGATAAAGCCAGCGAGGGGCGGAATCCCCGCCAACGACCCGAGGCCGATCACCAGCACGACCGCGAGAAAGGGGCGGTCTCTCGCGAGGTTCAGGTAGTCCTCAAGCTCATCCCCTGTTCCGTCCTCGGGCGAGAGGTGCGCCATCACACCAAAAACAGCAAACGACGCGAGCAGATAAACGAATAGATAGAACAGCACCGCCCCCTGGGCCCAAGGCACATACAGGGACGCGATCACCCCGACCAGCAGATAACCGGCATGCGCCACCCCCGAAAGACCCATCAGCCGCTTCGTGTTTCGCTGCGTTAACGCCGCGATGTTCCCAAACAGGATCGTCAGCGTTGCCAGCACCGTCAACACCGGGACGAGCACCGCCTCCATAGGCTGGAATACCTTTAACACGAGCGTCAGTAACACCGCGAAGCCGGCGGCTTTCGACCCTACCGCCAGAAAGGCGGTCACGGGTGTCGACGCCCCCTGGTAGACATCCGGAACCCAGATCTGGAAAGGAAACGCGGCAATCTTGAAAGCGACCCCGGCGATCACCATCACCATTCCGATCAGTGCCAGACCGTTCTCCGGGTGGTTTTTCAGAAATGCATTCAAGGCCCCGAAATTCATGGCGTCGTCCGACGCGCCCGCGAGAAGGGGGCTTCCGCCAATTCCGTAAAGCAGAGCGATGCCGAACAAAAGAATGGCCGAGCTGACTCCGCTGAGAATGAGGTACTTAAGACCCGCCTCCAGGGAGATCGACTGGTGACGGAAATAGCTGACGAGCACGTAAAAACCCACCGTTACGGTTTCCAGCGAAATGAAGAACATCACAAAATGATTACTCTGGGCCAGCAGCATCAACGCCGCCGTCACCACCAGCGTGATGTGGTAGAACTCGACTTTCGGCAGCGGCTTGCCCGCCAGAGTGATCGTCCCCAGGTACCCCACCAGCAGGGAGGTCAACAGGAAGAACACCCGCATGGCCTGCCCGAGTTCATCGTGAAAGAGCATGCCGGCAAACGTCTCCTGGCCGAGAAATCCCCCGCCATCCCGATAAAAGAGCAAAAGCCAGAACAGGACAAGCAGCTGCCCGAAGATCGCGACACCCGGAATGAGTTTCCGCCGGTGCCGCGGAAAGAGAATTTCCAATACCAGCAACGCCAGCGCGAGAACGCCCAGCGAAATTTCCGGCAGAATGGCACTCCACTGATTGGAGGCCGCTATTTCCTTGAATGGGCTCAAAGTGTCGTTCATGAAAATCTTTCCGATTCTAAAGGCCGCCGGCCGGGCCGCGTTTCGGCGGAGAGCAACAGGAGACCGGTCCTTCCGCGCGCTCGAAAGAAACCGCCTCGAATTCGCCGTCGTCCCCGGTCACAGACGCCTCCTCTCCCGGCACAACGATCCGGTACATCGGGGAAACGCTCTCGTCGATCGAGTCGGTTAATGAACGCGGCCACAACCCCACCAGGATCAACACCACCAGCAGCACCAGCGCCGGCGTTCTCTCATGCCACTGGATGTCGGGAATTCGCTTCCCTTTCGACGCCGATTGAAACGCTTCGGTCGGCTCGCCGAAGAATATATTTCCAACGGCACGCAATCCGTAAACGGCGGAAATCACCACTCCGAAGACCGCGGGGATAACCATCCATTCGCGGTACTGCCAGAGGCCGATAAAGACGGTCAGCTCTCCCCAGAAATTCGCCAAACCGGGACCGGGGAGCCCGATGCTCGCCAGCATGGCCGTCACAAAAAACGCTGCCAGCACCGGCGTATTCCGTGCCAGTCCCCCCATTTCCCGCATGTCAAAGGTTTCCGTGCGACGGTAAATACAATTGCCCAGCAGAAACAGCAACGCGACGGTCAATCCGTGGGCGAACATCAGGATAACCGCTCCGCCCACGCCCACCGCGGAAAGACAGGCCAGGCCAAGGAAGCAGTAGCCCATGTGCATCACGGAACTGAAACCGATCATTTGCTTGAGGTCGCGTTGCGCGACTGTCACGAACCCGATGATGATGACGTTGCCCAGCGCGAGAAGCGCCAGAAAGTACATCCAGTTCTCCGCCCCCTGGGGCAGCAAGGGAGCGCCTATCTGAATCAGCCCGTACAAGCCGAACTTCTTGAGAACTCCGGCGTGCAGCATGGCCGCCGATGTCGGAGCCGCCCCGTAACCCAGCGCCGCCCAGGTGTGGAACGGCCACAGCGAAACCAGAATTCCAAAACCGAAGAGCAACAGGGCAAAGGTGTAATTCTGCGCCACCTCGCTGATCGACTCCCCTTCCAGCGCGGCCTTCAGGCTGATAATATCGAACGACGACGCCCCGCTCTGAACGTATAGCGCGATCAGGCCCGCCAGCGAGAGCAGCGCGCCGAGGGAGAGATAAACCGTCAGCTTCATCGCGGCATAATGCCGCTCGCGACCGCCCCAGATGCCGATCATCACGAAGGTCGGGATCAATGCGATCTCGTGGAAGAAATAGAAGAAAAACACATCGACCGAGGCAAAAACGCCCATCAGCCCTCCCTGCATAATCAGGAGCAAGGCCAGGTATTGGCGCAGGCGCTCCGCCCCGGAAACCAGCGCGTAAAAGCCCGCCGCAAATCCGACCACTCCCGCCAGCACGAACAGCGGCAGCGATATGCCGTTCAAGCCGAGTTTGAGGGAAATATCGACGATCTCCAATCCTGTGGGCACCGTGCTCAAGAATGCGTATCCGGTCACCGGATCCGGTGAAAAGGCGATCCAAAGCCAGAGCGCGACCGCAGCCGGAACGAGGAACCCGACAAAGGCAATCCTCCGGACAAACGCCTCTCCCAGACTTCCGGAAAACAGCAACAGGATCGTCCCGAAAAGCATCGGGATAAAAATCGCCAGGTGAAGAAGAAATGGATAGCTCTCAGGCATAACGCGATAATTTCAGGGGTTATTGAACTCCCTTCACGACAAGCCACATCAACACGACCCCCAGGAAAATCCAGTACACGTAGACGTGCAGATTCCCGGTATGCGCGGCCCGGGCCCCGAGACTGAACAAGCCGACCAATCCCGCCGCACCTCGCACGATCAGGCCGGAAATCAGAATGTGATCAATAAAATTAAGGAGGCTGGAAAAACGCTGCTGTACGTTCACCACGTACCACTCGTAAACGTCGTCAAAGAAGAACCTGGCCGAGAGGAATCCGTGAAGACCGGGAAACTGCTTTTCGAGACGGTCCTCCCGCGCCCCGACTCCATAAAACAGCCAACCCGCGATCAGGCCCGCCAGCAGCACCGCTACCGAAACGCCCGCCACCAACGCAAAGTCGGCGCCTTCAGCGTGTGGGACTTCCTGCATAATCCCGTCGAAGATCGCCGGGTGCATGAAGTCGTATCCGGCGACCACCGAGAAGATCGCGAGAATCACGAGGGGCGCCGTCATGATCCAGTTGTTCTCCTTCGCGTCACGCGACGCCCTGGTCTTCGGCTCGCCGAAGAAAGCCGCCAGCCAAAGACGGGTCATATAGAACGCGGTCAATAGCGCGGTCGCCGCGAGGATGAGGAAGAGCGCGCTGTTGTTCTCCCAGGCCAGGTAAAGGATGGCGTCCTTGCTGAAAAAGCCGGCCAGACCGGGCATCCCCACCAATGCGAGAACGCCGACCGTGAAAGCGGCGAACGTAACGGGCATCTTCCGCCACAGCCCGCCCATCCGGTAAATGTCTTGCTCGTGATGGCAGGCGTGAATGACCGACCCGGCCCCGAGAAACAGCAACGCCTTGAAGAATCCGTGAGTCACGAGATGGAACATCGCCGCCCCGATCCCGGCCTGAATGGCGGTTCCGGCATCTCCGTCAATCACCAGAGAGCCCAGCCCGAAAGCCGCCACCATATAACCGAGTTGCGATATCGTGGAATAGGCCAGGATCTTCTTGATATCCGTCTGCGTAATGGCGCACAACGAACCGAAAATAGCCGTGGCGGCCCCCACCCACATAATCCAAACCATCGCTTCCGGAGGAATCAGGAAATAAATCCGGCACAGCAGGTAAATCCCCGCCGCCACCATCGTCGCCGCATGAATCAGGGCGGAGACCGGCGTCGGGCCCTCCATCGCGTCCGGAAGCCATACATGCAGGGGAATCTGCCCGGACTTGCCGAGCGCACTGCAGAACAGGAGCAAGCCGATCCCGACGTGCAGGATATCCGGGTTCGCCTCCACCAGCGCGGCCATTTCAAAAAGGTTGAGCGTCTCGAAATGCCAGTAGCTCCAGATGATACCCAGCAGGAAGCCGAAGTCCCCGAGGCGATTGACGATAAACGCCTTTTTCGCCGCCTCGGAGGCCGCGGGCTTGTGGTAATAGTGGTTGATCAACAGGAACGAGCTCAACCCCACCAGCTCCCAGAAGATGAAAATCATGATGAGATTGTTCGCGAAAACAATGCCCATCATCGAAAACATAAAGAGCGATAATCCGGCGAAATAACGCGCCTTCCCCGGATCTTCCTTCATGTATCCGAGACTGAAAATGTGTATCAGAAACCCCACCACCGCGACGACGAACAACAGAAGCGCCGCCAGATCGTTGAAATAGAATCCCATCGACACCGTGTAGTCGCCGAAGGTCATCCATTCATAGGAAAACTCCTCGCGAATGTTGCCGAATATCAGGTACAACGAACCGAGCAGAACCACCGAGGCGGCCGCGATCGACACCGCCGCGGCAATCTCATGCCGGCGGCGAAAAAAGATCCCGATGACAAGCGCCGACAAAAACGGCACCACCAGGAGGGAGACGATCAACTGTTCGTTGCTCATATCAGTGCCTTAAAAGGTTGAGATCCGGCAATTGCACCGTCTCGCGCCTGCGGAAAAGCGTCACTATAATCGCCAGGCCCACCGCCACTTCGGCGGCGGCGACCGTGATAATGAAGAAAACGAAAATATTTCCGTCCATCGTGCCGTTGAAACGCGAAAACGCCACCAGCGCCAGATTGACGGCATTAAGCATCAACTCCAGGCACATGTAGACCACCAGGGTGTTGCGGCGCAGAAGGACTCCGAAAAACCCGATGGCAAACAGAAGCGCGCTGGCGACTAAGAAATCAACGATACCGATGTTCATTGCGGAGACTCGCTTTCATTAAACAAAACGGCGGGGCGCATTCACACCTGCGCCCGAACCTCGGATTCGTCCCGATAACGCTTACTCAGGAGGATGACGCCGATCATCGCCACAAGGAGCAGAAAGCCCGCGACCTGAAACGGAAGCATATAGGCGGTGAACAGATGGTACCCGTATTCCCTGGGCGCATCACCCACGGGCTCGGTTGTCCCGAGGGTTCGCGCCTCCCCCATACCGGGCACCACCAGGTCCGGCGAAACCGCAACCGACAGGGCTCCCACCAACAGCAGGACCAGCGCCATCACACTGGCCACGGAGCTCACCTTCCCCGCCCGGATCCGGCGTTTCTCCCCTTCGTCCAGCAACATGATAACGAACAGAAACAGGACGACCACCGCTCCCGCGTACACCAGGACCTGAAGAACCGCCAGGAAGAAAGCCGACAGCAGCACGAAAAGCCCGGCGATCCCCACCATCGCCACGATCAAAAACATCGCCGCATTGACGGGATTCCTGCTCAAAACGACCATTGCGGCGCTTCCCCACGTCACCGCGGTGAAAAAGTAAAATAGAAAATCCACCATAACGGAAACAACCAAAAGAGGACATAGTGGGGGGCGATGGCAACGACAAATTTAAATTTCCCGCCCCTCGACACTCCGTTGGGCAGTCGCCTCAAAATGCTTGATCGGGCGCAAATTATGCAATCGAGCCATGCGGATTACCTCACGCGAAGGGGCGTGCCGGCACGTGCGGCCGGACCGGAACCCGGAGTGCGGGACAGCCCCTGTTTCCGAGCACGTAAAGCCCATTCATTCACCCAACAGGAAGGCGGGACCCCGCGTGGAGCCTCGGGAACAGAAAACGAACCTCAATTTGACACAGCCGCACAAAATCCGGATAGATACCGGGAGGGGCCGCCTCCCGCGAACGCAGGATCCGTCATGCTTTTTCTGAGAAAATTCGGTTCCGCAACCCGCCCATGCGGCCGCCCCTCCTCTTCGTATTTCAATGACGCCAGCGCTTCTTGCCACTGATCTTGACCGCACGCTTTTTCCGAACGGAAACCAGCCCGACGACAATTCCATGGAGATCTTCCGGAAGGTCGTGGAGAGGAAGCGTCCGCGCCTCGTATTTGTCACCGGCCGAAACCTTTCGCAAATCGAAGCCGGTATTCGAGAATACGGAACCCCGTCGCCCGATTATGCCATCGCCGAAGTCGGCACCAGAATCTATCGACGCACCCCGAAAGGGTTCGAGGAAGACGGCGAGTTCTCCGCTTTTCTTGCCGAAAGCACCACGAACTGGAATATCGAAACCTTCAAGCGGGCGCTCGACGTCCTCCCGCTCCGCCTTCAGCCGATCGAACACCAAAACGAATTCAAACTCAGTTTTTATGTCGACAACCTCGAAACCGCCGCCACGACCGTGGATCAGGCAAGAGAACGGTTACAGCGGATTTCCCCCGACACCCAACTGGTCTGGAGTATCGATGAAACGCGGAATCTGGGCCTCCTCGACGTCCTTCCGGGAAAAGCCAATAAGCTGGAGGCTCTCGAGTACCTGCGTGATCACCTGGACCTGCCTGTGGAAGCTGTTATCTACGCCGGCGACAGCGGTAACGACCTGCTCCCCCTGACCCGCGGCTACAAAGCGATTCTTGTTGCCAATGCCATCGAGGAAATCCGCACGGAGGTGATCGGAAAATCCAGGGAAAGAAACCTTTCGAGCCGGCTCTACCTCGCCTCAGGCCAGACGGACCTTCCTCTCAACGGCAACTACGTCTCCGGCATACTGGAAGGACTGGTCCATTTCGGAATTATTTCGCGGCGGGAATGGTCCTCGCTGAGCCAGGGAAGTTAGAATCGAACCTCCGTTTCCGCGGGATCCCTACTCTCCTTTCCCGGTCGGCTGGTTCTCCGGTGACAACCACGCTGTCAGGCTCGGCGTTCAGGCGCGGGGCCCGGGCAGAGGTGCGCGCACCTGGCACGGGACCGAGTGGGCAGAAACGCAAACAATCCTGTCCCCGAAAACCTTGCCATCGGGCGGCCGATGAGGCAAAAAGCCACCATGAGCCTGTGTCCGATTCTTCGCAAACTTTCCGTGGGCGGCATTCTTTTCGCGGTCGCCCTGCCAACCCTGGAATCCTCAATGTCTGAGCCCGACGTCAGTGCCGAGATCTATCAGCCCGAAACCGTTCTAGACGCCGAACGTTTTCCTGATGCCGCCTGGGCGGAAAAGCTGAAAGCCGGGGACTCCGCCGGCGCAATCCGGGTCTTTGTCGAAGAATTGCGGAAGGGCGCCTCGCGGATCGAGCCCCGGGAAAGCATTCCATCGATCAGAAAGCGTTGGTTTGGAGTGGGCATCAATGAAGTCGGAGGCATGAACCTGGATGCGGATGCCGTGGTGGACCTGCGTTACGGAGGCGCGTACGGAATCGAACACCAGTTCGAAGACGAAATTGACTGGCACTACGACGCAAGTGAAGGACGAACCAACGAGTGGACCTGGCAATTGAACCGCCACCTGCACTGGATCAATCTTGCGGACGCCTACCGGGAAACGGGAGATGCCAAATACGCCGAAGCCTGGGAGCGGGAATTGCGCAGTTGGCTGGCACAATGCCGGCGGCCGGAAGATTCCGGGAATTATGCCGGCAGTCCCTGGCGGACACTCGACACCGGCATACGTGCGGGCTCGAGCTGGCCCTACGCCTTCGAGGTATTCCGGCAGAGTCCCCATGTGACCGACGAAGCTCTCTGGTTGCTCGTCTGCGCCCAGAGGGAGCAGGCCCTTCACCTGATGGCTTCGACGACCGGGGGCAACTGGAAAATCATGGAAAGCAACGGACTCGGTCATGCCGGGATGATGTTTCCGGAGCTTCGCGGAGCCCGGGAGTTCGCCGAAACCGCCATCGAAAGGGTTCAGGAGGAGATCGACCGGCAGTTTTATCCGGATGGCACGCACCAGGAATTCGCGCCTCATTATGCCGCGGCGGGCTGCATCGCGAATTTCTATGCCCTGGCAAGGATTGCGGAAAAGAACGACTTCACCCTCCCGGAATCCTTCTGGGATGACCTGGTTGTCATGACGTCGGCATTGGGCCGGATCGCAGATCCCGAAGGAGTGGCTCCCGGGGTTCACAACTCGCCCCCCATCGACATTGTTGATTTGTACCGTGACCTGGCCGCGAGTACGGGTCACTCCACTCTAAAGGAACGACCCTGGTTAAGTGAGGAGCCGGACCTGGTCCCCTGGGGAGGTTACGCGGTACTGCGGCGTGCGGACCGCTACGCGATTTTTGATGCGGGTCCGCGCGGAACCTCGCACTTTCACGACGATGATCTGCAGTTTTTCTCCTATGCTTACGGACGGCATTTTGCTATTGATCCGGCCTCGCCCCAGTACACGAACGAGCCTATCTCCCGTCATCTTCGGAGTTCCGCAGCCCACAACGTGGTCTTAATGGACGGGAAGCTCCATGCGCCGGCCGAGGAAATCCGCCGCCCTCAGGAACCGATGCCCATCACCTTTGTCAACGCCGGCGATGTCGTCGCCGCCGGGGCGAAGCGGGAGCTCCGCCTGGTGGATCAGGCCGGGACGACCTTTCACCATGAGCGTATTGTGCTGGATATTGAAGGTCTTGGCTGGCTGATCCTCGACAGGATGACACCGCCGGCGAACCAAGAGCATTCCTGGGAATGGCTCTGGAACCTGGACGTGGATTCGGTGAGCTTGAATGATGATTCGGCGGTCGCCTCCCACGAAGGGGGACCTGAACTGTTTATTCAGGCGGCGGGCGATCGGCCGTTTTCTCTCAAGGTAAGCCAAGGCGAAAAAGAGCCCGAGATCCGCGGCTGGCTGGCCCGGGGGCAGGAACGGACGTATACGCCAATCCCCTGCCTGAGAATCATTTCCGAACCAGCCGCCGGTGAGGTCGCCCTGTTCACCCTCAAAGTCCCCTCCCCCGCCGGTGAAACAGCCGGAATCTCGATCCAGACGACCGAATTCCGAGACGGAGAGTGGAACGTCGTACTCGGAGGCCCGGAGCAACCGGCCTACCGGATTCATTTCTCCGGCGGCAATCGGGTCGAGCATGCGGAGGTTTTCCGGGGAGAGGAGCGCGTGGCCGCCATCTCAATGGACGCCCATTGAGGCCAGGGAATCGTCACGGTCCCGGGTTTCGGGGTTGATTTCGGGGTTTCGGGGCATGAAGCTGCTCCTGCAGGGACAGGCGAGGGGCGGGTGGCAATTCGATCCGGAATTACACTGTCCTTCATCAAGTTTTCGGAAAACACACCCCACCATGCTTGCGCATGGCCCCCCGCTCAAGAGGGGAATGTTCTTGCATTTGAATGGGAAAAGAATACCAAAACTTGATGACGCGCGGTATAATTACTTGGGCCCCAGGATTGAGCGCAGGATGAATTCAGCGACGTCTGACTTGGGCGCCGGCCCGAACGACGTGCTCTCCCCTGTCCGGGAAAAGAGGCGAACGCAATTGTCATCGGCCTCCATGCCCACCCCTGCCCGGCTGACATCGTTGGCCACGATCCAATCGAGATTCTTGTCACGCAGTTTTTTCCGGGCGTGGGCGTCAACATGATCCGTTTCGGCGGCGAACCCGACGCAGAGCTGGTGTCGTTTCTCTGAAGCGAGCGCCTTGAGGATATCCCTTGTTGCCTCGAGATGAACCTCCAGGGATTCCTGTTTCTTTTTGATTTTCCGTCTCTCAGTCGATACCGGCCGGTAATCGGCCACCGCGGCACACATGATCAGCAGGTCGCATGAAGGAAATAACTGGCGGCAAGTCGATTCCATGTCGGCGGCGGTCACGACCCGGTGGAGCGACACCCCCGAGGGCGGAGCGAGGCAGACCGGGCCGCTCACCAGGTTGACGGACCACCGCCGGGCGGCGGCCGCGGAAGCCAGCGCGTACCCCATCTTGCCGCTTGAAGCGTTACTGAAGAATCTGACGGGATCCAGATACTCGCGAGTTGGACCTGCGGTGACCAGGCAGCTGAAATTACTTGCTTTCATTGCGTTCTGGTAGAGGCTGAACAAAATTCAGACAGGAATCGAGCCGAACCCAATCCAGAATTCATCGTGTCGACAGTTCAAGCACCAAGCCAAGCCAAAAAGGAAAACACCTTTGTCAGCCTCGGGCTGAACATCTTCCTCCCGGCTCTCATTCTGATGAAGGGCACGCAGTGGTTCGGATTTCCGCCTGCGATGAATCTCGTGGTCGCGCTGGCGTTCCCGATCGGATACGGTTGTTACGATTTCGTTATCCGCCGGAAGTACAACGTTTTTTCGATCATCGGATTCGTCAGCATTCTCCTGACAGGAGGCATCGGCCTGCTTGAGATGTCGCCCCAATGGATTGCCGTCAAGGAAGCGGGCATTCCGGCCTTGCTGGGAATCGCGGTGCTGGTGTCGATGAAAACGCGGCGGCCAATCATCAAATTGCTTCTGCTGAGGGACGAGTTCATTGACGTGGAGAAGTTGAACCGGGAACTCGACGCCCGGGACAACCATCCCGCCTTTGAGCGCCTTCTCAAGCACTGCACCTACCTGCTGGCCTTTTCGTTTCTCGTAAGCGCGATCCTGAACTTCGTGCTGGCGCGCATCGTCGTTCAAAGTCCAAGCGGCACGGAAGCCTTCAACGACGAGCTCGGACGCATGACCCTTTGGAGTCTGCTCGTCATCGTGGTGCCCTGCATGATCATCATGATGATCGCCTTGTTCCGCCTGTTCAAGGGGATCAAGGAACTCACCGGACTCGATATGGAAATGCTGTTGCGGGACGCGCGGAAAGAAACGGGCTAGCAGCCTGTCGACGGAGCCCGACAGACTCCTAGCGTTTGTCCATGGGCACGTATTCCCGTTGATTCTCCCCGATATAGATCTGGCGCGGACGGTAGATTCGACCTTGAGGGTGACTGGCCACCTCTTTCCAGTTCGCAATCCATCCGGGCATACGTCCGATCGCAAACATGACAGTGAACATGTTCATGGGAATCCCCACAGCTCGCATGATAATGCCGCTATAGAAATCGACATTGGGGTAGAGCTTTCTGGAAACAAAATAATCGTCCTCCAACGCGGCTTTCTCGAGGTGCCGGGCAATATTCAGCAAGGGATCATCAATCCCGAGCTTTTCCAGAACCTCCTCGCAGACACGGCCAATGATCTTGGCACGCGGATCGTAGTTCTTGTAAACGCGGTGCCCGAAGCCCATGAGGCGCTTTTTGCCGGATTTCGCATCCTTTATAAACGTGCTTCCGTCGTCACCCTCGGCGTGAATGGACTCGAGCATCCGTATCACGGCCATATTCGCCCCCCCGTGCAAGGGGCCCCAGAGCGCACAGATGCCGGCCGCGACTGATGCGAACAGGTTGGCCTCGCTGGAGGCGACCATCCTGACGGTGGACGTACTGCAATTCTGCTCGTGATCGGCGTGGAGGAGAAGAATCAGATTGAGCGCCTTGGAAATCTCCGGTGACGGCACATGCTTCGCATAGGGCTCGGTGAACATCATGTGGAGGAAATTCTCCGCGTAGTTAAGGTCCTTCCTGGGATAAATATACGGCAGGCCCTGACTCATGCGGTAACTCATTGCCGCAATCGTGCGCACCTTCGAGAGGGCGGCGGAGGCAACTTCGTCAAAATTCTCCAGGTCCGCCTTGTGGTTGTTGACGGCAAACTCGGGATAAAAGCAACTCAGGGAATTAATCAGGCCCGAAAGGATCGCCATGGGATGGGAGTGCGCCGGATAGCCCTCGAAAAAATGCTCCATATTGACCGGCACGGCCGCATGATGCGTCAGGCGACTGGAAAATCCCTGTAATTGCTCCCGGGTAGGGAGTTCTCCGTAGATGATCAAGTAGGCGGTTTCGACAAAATTCGACCGTTCGGCCAGCTCGTCGATGGGGTAGCCGCGGTAACGGAGAATGCCTTTTTCACCATCGATGAACGTTACGTCGCTCTGGCAGGAGCCCGTATTACCGTACCCCTCGTCAAAGGTGATGTAGCCGCTGTCCGCCCGTAAACTCCGGGTGTCGATCGCGTTCTCCCCCTCGGTACCGGTGATCACCGGACATTTATACTCTTTCTCACCAATAATAATTCGAGCTTCCTTTGCCATAGTTGATAAACCTAATACGAAAATAAAAGCGCGGTAAAGAAAAGTTAATCAACTAGGTGCGAATTTTCTCGGTCAGTGAGACAAAATTCCGGTAAAGCCTCAACCCCTGTTCCTGGCTCTTCTCAGGGTGAAACTGGGTCGCAAAGCAATTGCCCCGGGCGATACCGCTGACGAATGGTCCCCCGTAGTCGGTCTCAAAGAGCGTCAGACTCGGGTCCTCCGGAACGACATAATAGCTGTGAACGAAATAGAATTGCTCTCCGGATGGCCTCAACCCCCGAATCAGGGGACATGCGGGCTGGCAGGAACGGGCCTCGTTCCAGCCCATATGGGGAATCTTGAACCCGGGCGGGAGCCGGAATCGCAGCACCTTCCCGGGAAACAGGTCCAATCCCGGGGTCTCGCCCTCCTCCGAAAAGCCAAACAGAGCCTGCAGTCCGAGGCAGACGCCCAAATAGGGCCGGTCGTCCCGTATCCAGGCCTTCAATGCCTCCGCCATTCCGCCGGCCTCAAGGCTGGCAACGCAATCCCCCAGACCGCCCTGTCCCGGAAAAACCACCCCGTCGAAACCGGCGAGGACAGCGGGATCGGTCACCACCCGCGCGCGGGCTCCCTCGTGCTCGAGCGCCTTGCACACGCTGCGCAGATTCCCCATGCCGTAATCGATGACTGCAATTCTGACCGGGTTGTCGTGTTTCTCGGAAGCTTGAGCCATGGAAAATCGTCGTGTTCGAAGCGCTCTGAATAAAAGAAGGATTCAGGCCCGCCTGGATTGCCGCTGCAACCCCATATAGCCTCGCCCGGCAGGCGGATTCAGGTCAGCATCCCCTTGGTGGACGGCAATTCGCCGGGCATGCGGGGATCCCGCTCGCAAGCCTGGTCCAAAGCCCGTCCCAGGCACTTGAAAAGGGATTCCGCCACATGGTGGGGTTCGTCCCCATATTTCAGTTCCGCGTGCAGGTTGGCGCCCGCGGCGTTGGCAAAAGCCTGGAAAAACTCCCGGACCAACGCGACATTGAAATCACGCACGTAGCCCGGCGCGGGCGGCACCCGGTAAACCAGAAACGGGCGGTTGCTCAGGTCGACGGCAATACCGGCCAGGCACTCGTCCATGGGAAGGAGAAAAAAGCCGTATCTCCGGATCCCCTTCTTGTCGCCAAGCGCCCGCTTGAATGCTTCCCCGAGAACGAGCCCGACATCCTCGACGGTGTGGTGGTAGTCCACCTCGATGTCGCCTTTCGCGCGCAGGTTGAGATCGATGAGCCCGTGCCTGGAAAAGAGCGTCAGCATGTGATCGAAAAACGGGATGCCGGTAGCCACGGAACTCTCCCCCTTTCCGTCCAGCGCCAGCCTGAGCGCGATGTCGGTTTCGCGCGTTTTTCTCTCCACCTCGGCTATTCGTTCTCCGCCCATGATTCGATTGTTTCGCTGAGTGCGAGCATCTCCGCCTCACTGCCGACACTGATGCGCAGAAACCCGGAGGTCAAGGCATGTCTTGGGAAGTGCCGGACCAGCACACGGTTGCGGAAAAGATGGTCATAAAGTGAACGGGCGGTTTCCGGCCCCTTTTCACCGGATTTCCCGACGGGCTCGGTAAACAGGAAGTTGGCCTCGCTTTCGTAGGTGAACCATCCCCGTTGCCGAAACTCGCGCTGATAGTAGTCCCGGGTGCGCTTGATCTTCCCCAGAATCGCCTCAAAGTACCGTTGATCCTCCAATGCCGCGAGGGCCGCCGCCTGGGAAATGCGATTGACGTTGTAGCTGTCGCGCACCCGGTCGAGCAACTCGATGATGCCGGGGGAGGCTAGCGCATAGCCCACGCGCAGGCCCGCCAGGGAGTAGGACTTCGAAAAGGTCCGCGTGATGCAGAGGTTGGGGTGTTCGTGTACGAGGCCCACAGCGTTTTCCTTGGCAAAATCGGCATAGGCCTCGTCGACGACCAGGACCCCCGGAAACCGTTCAGCCAGTTCGGCGATACGTGATGCGGGAACCCTCACCCCGGTCGGGGCATTGGGGGAAGTGAGAAAGAGGAGTCCGCCCTCCTCCGAGGCCGCCAGGCGGTCGACGTCAAGTTCCATACGCCGGTCAAACTCCCACACGGTCGTTTTCCCGCCCCGGATCGCAATCAGAACCGGATACAGGCTGTAGCCGGGAACGGTCAGGACGGCTCCATTCCGGTCATTGCAAAACACCCGCACCAGAAGATTGAGAATGTCGTCGGATCCGTTCCCCACGCAGACATTCTCCTCCGCCAGCCCGTGGTGCCGGCCCAGGGCGGCGCGGAGTTCCGTGCTGCGCGGTTCCGGATAAAGGCGCAACCCGCCGCATTCGGCCTCACGGCGAATCGCGGCTTCGACCGAAGGACTGGGCGGGTACGGGTTTTCATTGGTGTTAAGCTTGACCCACCCCGGCCCTGACGGCTGTTTCCCAGGTGTGTAGGGAGTCAGACCGGGAATGTGAGGCCGTGCAACGTCGCTGGCGGAAAAGGTACGGTGACTCATGTGAGCGAGAAAGTTTTCGGGTTTCAAATTTCGGGATTCAGGGAAGCCGCTTTCCCGGAAGACCGGCGCCCCGTCCTCCCAAAGGCGGAGGAGCGCACTGTAGTTGTTAAGCCCCTGGTCCGGATGCCGTGCGGCTGGTCGAGGAACCGGCGTTGACGCTGAAAGGAGGTCCGGTCAATCCCCGGCCTGCGAAAAGCGGATCGCGGCTGAAGCCCCGTGAGCGTCCAGATCCTCCAGCTCGCTGAATGTCTTCACGACGGAAAGGGCCTTTTCGAGACTCTTCTCATCGTAGGCAATCCGGCTGGTACGACGCATGAAATCGTCCACCCGGAGTCCGCTGAAAAACCTTCCGGCGCGCCCGGTCGGAAGCACGTGGCTCGGGCCCGCCGTAAAGTCTCCCAACACGGTGGGAGTCCACGGCCCCTCGAGGACGGCGCCGGCGGTCGTAATGGAGCGGCGGTAACGCATGATCCACTTCTTCGTAACGTGAAGCTCCAAGTGTTCCGGGGCGACAAAGTTGGCAACCTCGGCCGCCTGCTCGCAATCGCCCACTCGAATGGCGAAAAAATTCTCGCTCAGGGTGGACTCGATCGTTTTCCTGTGACGGAGCCCCCGTGACTGGCGGCGCAGTTCGGTCGCAACCGCCTGAATCAGGTCCGGAAAGGGAGTCACCAGGAAGATCCTGCCCCCGTGGCCGTGTTCGGCCTGCGAAAGCAGATCCGCGGCGACCCATTCCGGCCGGGCGGATTCATCCGCAATCACCATGACCTCGCTGGGCCCGGGAAGAAGGTCCACCCCCACGCGCCCGAAGACCTGGCGCTTGGCTTCGACAACGTAAGCGTTGCCGGGGCCGAAAATCTTGTCGACGGCCGGGATTGTCCGGGTCCCCACAGTCATGGCGGCGATAGCCTGAACTCCGCCGACCCGGTAAACCTCGGTCGCTCCGGCCAGCGAGATTGCGGCCAGGGTGCCGTCCGGCAGCTTGCCCTCCGGACCGGGAGGAGTGAAAGCGGCGATTTCGGGAACCTTTGCGATTTTGGCCAGGGTTAGGGTCATAATCGCGGTGGACAGCAAAGGCATCCTCCCGCCCGGAACGTAGACGCCGACGCGCTGGATCGGGAAAAAGCTTTCCCCGACCCAAGCCCCGTGAGGATTCCGCGCCGTCCAACGCTTCGGCAGGTTGCGGCGATTGTAGTCCTTGACGCAGGCGATCGCCTCGCGCAAAGCCCGTCTCTCCGCAGGGGCGAGCGCGCGAAGGCCCGCAAGAAGCTCATCCCTTCCCACACGAAAGCGGCCGGGCGCAAGCCGGACCCGATCGAATTTCTCGGTATATTCGGCGACGGCGCGATCCCCATCCTTTTCGACGCCGCGGATAATACCTCGCACGTCATCGGCGAGGCGATCGCCGCGGGTATCCGACCGTAGCGTTACTCCGAGGCGCTTGAAGAACCCCCTGGAAGCAAAATCCAACCGCTTCATGGTTGTTCAGGAACAGCCGGAGGAATATCCATAAGATCCTCCTCGGCGGGCTGCGGCAGCCGGCCGGAAGCATCGGGAGCCATTGAGGGAACATCGAACTTGTCGTCGTCAAACTCGCGGTTCACCTCGATCTCTTCGAACTGGATCCGATTCCTGACATCGTCCTCCTGGGACATGGTGATGCTCTCGGGAAAGAGAATTCCATCCACCCGATTTTCGCCCTGCTCGCGAATCTGGCCGCCTGATGACGCTTCAGTCATGAGAAGTCGTCCGCTCTGAGGATCGAAATAACGGTCGAAGTGAATATTGCCCGGATGACGAAAGGTGAGTTTGACCGCCGATTCGCCCTCGAAATTCACCAAACCGTGGTTTTCGATACGTCCGCGGCGACGCTCGATATTCTTGAAAAAATTGAGATTTTCCCAGGTATTGGCCTGTAATTCGCGAATCTGGTCGGCATCGAGGAAAACGATGGTCCAATTCGAATCGTTGCCTCGCTGAGTCACCTTGCGCCAGCCGTCGTAATAACTGAGGGCGGTCACCTCCTCGAGATCGTCCATGACGGTCTTCACCCTTTGGAACAGCGGCTTTTTGAAGATGATCTCAATTTCGCCCACCCGGCCGTCTCCGCTCTCAAACGTACCCCGGTAATAGATGGACTGTACCGCATCGAGGGCTTCATCCCCTCCGAGGTACTCCCGGGCCTTCGCAATCACCTCTTCGGTGGACGGCTCCGCCAGCGCGGCGGGAACGCACCAGAAAAGAACAAGCGGGCCCAGCAAGGACAAGTAGCCACGGCCTTTTATTCGAAGCGAGGGAATCATTGGCTTAACCTTCATTTAATAATTTGTGACCTTTTTAGTTTGAACATTATTCCCACTCAATAGTTCCAGGCGGTTTTGAGCTGATGTCGAGGCAAACCCGATTCACGCCCTTCACTTCGTTAATAATGCGCGTGGAGACAGTCTGCAGAATTTCATAGGGAAGTCGAACCCAGTCGGCGGTCATGGCATCAAGACTTTCGACCACCCGCAGGACAATCACATTTTCGTAGGTGCGCTTGTCACCCATCACGCCGACCGAACGCACCGGCAGAAAAACCGCGAACGACTGCCAGACTTTGTAATAGTACCCCGAGCTCACCATCTCCTCGTTAAAAATGGCATCTGCTTCCCGCAATACCTTCAGATTCCGGGCCGTAATCTCCCCGATCACCCGGACACCCAGCCCCGGACCGGGAAACGGCTGCCTCAGCAGGACTTCTTTGGGGAGGCCGAGCTCGCGGCCGAGCACGCGCACCTCATCCTTGAAGAGAGCCCGCAACGGCTCGAGCAGCTTCAGTTTCATCCGCTTCGGAAGCCCCCCGACATTGTGGTGACTCTTGATGAGGGAGGCCGGATTTCCGTCGATAGCCACGCTCTCAATCACATCGGGATAGAGCGTCCCCTGGGCCAGGAAATCAACCGGTCCGGTGGATTTCACGACATCGTCGAACACCTCGATAAACGTTTTCCCGATGATCTTGCGCTTCCTTTCCGGGTCGGTCACGCCGCGAAGCTTGTTAAGAAACAGCGAGGCCGAGCGGACCACACGGAGATTCATTTGGAAATTCCGCCGGAACAGGTTCACGACAGCGTCACGCTCATGGAGGCGGAGCAGACCGTTGTCCACAAACACGCACTGGAGGCGGTTTCCGATTGCCCTGTGAATCAAAGCGGCCGCGACTGAAGAATCGACTCCCCCGCTGAGGCCCAGAATGACCCGTTTGTCCCCGACTGTCTCGCGGATGCTCTCAAGGGATTGCTCCAGGTAATCAGACATGGACCAGTCGCCGTGGCAGCCGCAAATCTTGAGGAGAAAGTTCTGAAGGATGAGGATCCCCTGTTCGGTGTGGGAGACCTCGGGGTGAAACTGCAGCCCGAACAGCTTCTTTTTCCGGTGCTCGATCGTCGCATAACGCGAGTTGGGCGTCTTCGCTGTCCCGCCAAACCCCTTCGGAAGCTTGATAACCTTGTCGCCATGGGAATTCCACACCCGGATATTCCGCGAAATCCCCGCCAGCAGCAGGCTCTTCTCCGAGACTTCCAGGGTGGAATGGCCGTACTCCCGGCGATCGGTCTCTTCAACGGTTCCGTCTAGCAGGTGAGTCATGACCTGAAGGCCGTAACAGATCCCGAGCACGGGGACCCCCAGCTCGAAGATGCGCCGGTCGGGAACGGGAGCGCGCCTGGAAAAAACGCTGGAGGGACCGCCGGACAAAACAATCCCGCACACCTTGTCCCGCTTGAGAACGGACGCCTTGGTCGTGTAATGGTAGATCCTGGAGTAGACGTTGCATTCCCGGATCCTTCGGGCGATCAACTGAGTGTACTGGGAACCGAAGTCAAGAACGGCAATCGTCTCATGCATAGACACTAAAACCTCAGGCGGGAGTTGACGAAACCGCAACGGGGACATCCGGAGATTTCGGTGCCCGCCTTGTTTGAATAAATTTTATCACACTTGATGCAATGAAATATGATTTTCTTTCGCTCCGCCTCGTACAAATTCTTGTCGCGAAAGTCCGTGTAAAACCAAAGCGCCAGGATGAGACCCACGGCACTGAAAAGATAAACGAGAGCTCCGAACGTTAGATCAACGATAAACACGACCCCAGAATTTCGGTCTTCAAGATTCCAATAGCCGGAACGGCGCGAAAACGATGTCTTCCTTCGAGGCGATCATCTGCCGGAGTTGAGTTACCCGGCCACCGACCGGGGAAATCCCCCGGTGTTGCCTCTCCCTGTTCTCGAAATTTTAAACACAAAGCGCGTCTGCTAAAACGAGAAGACGCGCCTGGCAACGGCAAATCGGAACCGTCGACTGAAAACTATTGCTCCTCCTTCTTCTTTTCCGAATCGCCGGATTCATCCGAATCCCCTTCCGCGGCAGGCGCATCGCCCCCGGGCTGTTCGGCTGACTCTTCCACGGGCTCCTCGGCAGCCTGTTGGGCAGCCGCCGGGCCTCCCTCTTCGGGCTGCTCCGATTCAGCAGTAGCGGTCTCCGCCTGCTCCGTCGGAGCGGCGGCGGATTTCGCCTTGCCCCCGCCTTTCTTCCGGCGAGTGGATTTGTAGCCCTCGTCCTCGGGGCCGACCCACTCGATGATCGCCATTTCAGCGGCGTCCCCGATACGGTTACCCAGCTTGTAGATCCGGGTGTACCCGCCCTTCCTCTTCGCAAAGTCGGCTGCCTTATCGTCGAAAAGCACCTGGACGGCCTCCTTATCCCGCAGCCGGGCAACAGCAATACGACGATGGTGGAGGGTACCCTTTTTCGCCAGGGTCACCATTTTTTCAGCGAACGGCCGGATGGCTTTCGCTTTTTTGAGCGTGGTGGTGATCCGGCCTTCCTTGATGAGGGCGGAGGCGAGATTCGCGGTCAAAGCAAGCCGATGCTCTTTTTTGACCCCGAGTTGATTCTTGTGCTTCTGGTGGCGCATGGGTGCGAAGACGGTTGAAAATTAAACGTCGTTTTTTCGATCGAGCAGGCGCTCGTCTATTTTCATCCCCAAAGACAAGCCGAGCTGTTCCAGCTTATCCTTGATTTCATTGAGGGATTTCTTGCCGAAATTGCGGTATTTGAGCATCTCCTGCTCGGATTTCATTGCGAGCTCGCCCACCGTGGTGATATTGGCATTATTCAGGCAATTCGCCGCGCGAACCGAGAGCTCGATTTCGTTGACGCTCATATTCAGCAACTTCCGGAGGCGATTCTGCTCTTCACTGGCCTCGGAACCCTCGTCATCGAACTCGACCTCCTCTTCCGATACCTGGTCAAACACACTGAGGTGGTGTTTGAGGATGGCGGCGGATTGTTTGAGGGCTTCCTCCGGAGTCACCCGTCCGTCGGTCCACACCTCTAGGATGAGTTTGTCGTAATCGGTGATCTGCCCGACACGGGTGTTTTCGACCGCGTACTTGACGAGCTTGACCGGGCTGAAGAGGGAATCAATGGCGATCTCGCCGATCGATTGATCCTCCTCCTTGTTGTCATCGCCGGGGCAATACCCCCGCCCGACCCGGATCTCGAGTTCAGCCAGGAAACGCCGGCTCTTGCTCAACGTGCAGATATGCTGCTCGGGGTTGATCACCTTGATGCCGGTCTCCTCCTGAATATCGGCGGCGGTTACGGGTCCCTCGCGGTTTACGTCGATAATAAGCCGGTTGGACTCGCGACGCTCGGAGACAATCAGAACCTTCTTGAGGTTGAGAACCACATCGGTGACATCCTCCACCACTCCGTCCATACTCTGAAACTCATGGTTGACCCCTTCGATTTTCACCGAAGAGATCGCGGCGCCCTCGATTGAACTCATCAGGACCCGTCGCAAAGAATTGCCGATTGAATGACCATACCCGGTTTCGAAGGGTTCGGCCGTGAATTTGCAATAAGTATCCGTTGCACCCTCCTCTGATTTGATCAGGCGGTTGGGCAACTCAAATTTACCTAGACGTCTTGGCATAATTCCAAAGCTGTAGACAGTTGTTAGGACCCTCCAAAGGGAAGGGTCCGGTGAGAGAAATCAGCGGCTGTAAAACTCGACGATCAACTGCTCGTTGACGAGCGGCTGAATATCGTCGCGCTCAGGCAGCCGGTTGACAGTGGCCTTGAGAGCGTCTTCCTGAAGCGTGAGCCAGGAAGGAACGGTCCGTATGCGGGTTTCCTCCAGATTGCGCGTGGCAAGCTGACGGGACGAAGTGGCGGGCTTGACTTCGATTTCATCGCCGCTCTTCACCGTATAGCTGGGAATATCCACTTTGTGACCGTTCACCCTGATGTGGCCGTGGTTCACAAACTGGCGAGCCGCATTCCGGCTGCGAGCCAGTCCGAGCTGATAAACGACATTGTCCAGACGCGTCTCGAGCAATTGGAGAAACCGGTCGCCGGTAACCCCGCGCTCGCGTTTGGCGCGCTCGAACAAGCGCCGAAACTGCTTCTCCATGAGGCCGTAGGCGTAACGGAGCTTCTGCTTTTCGTTGAGCCCGATCGAGTACTCGGAGATCTTCCGTCGCAGCCTTGGGCCGTGGATCCCGGGTGGATAACTCTTTTTTTCAAAGGATTTGTTGCTGCCCATAATGGGCTGGCCAAATCGCCGGCTGATTCGAGTGGTTGGTCCTGTATAACGAGCCATGAGTCGTGATGCTTCTTTCTGATGGTGGACGGAACGCGTGGCGGGCGGAAAGCCTACACGCGCCGGCGCTTGGGAGGGCGGCAGCCGTTATGTGGAACCGGTGTGGTATCAACAATCGCGGTAACTTCCAGTCCGACTGCCTGAAGGGCGCGAACGGCGGAATCCCGCCCCATTCCGGGCCCCTTCACATGCACGACGACCTCCTTGAGACCGTGAGCCATGGCGGCTTTTGCGGCGTCCTGGGTCACGATCTGGGCGGCGTACGCGGTCGATTTACGGGAGCCGCGGAAATTCATTTTGCCGGCGCTCGACCAGGAAATGATATTTCCCCTCTGGTCGGAAATGGCCACTTTGGTGTTGTTGAAGGTGGCGAGAATATGCGCGACCCCCGAAGCGATGTTCTTGCTGCCCTTGGCCTTGCGGACCTTGACCGCACCGACATCCGCCTTGAGCAGATCCTGGGCGGTGACCTCTTTCTTGGGAGCCTCCTCGCTTTTCGCCTCCTCTTTGGGTTGCGCCACGGCCTCGGGCTGTTCCTCGGCGGCGGGTTTCTTATCGTTTTCCGGAGACGGATTTTCTTCTGTAGCCATGGTCAAATCGTTCTGTGTTTATTTTTTCTTCATCACACCGACGGTACGGCGGGCACCCTTGCGGGTTCGGGCATTCGTGCTGGTCCGCTGGCCCCGCACGGGAAGACCCCGGCGGTGACGAACCCCGCGGGAGCAATTGATCGCCTGCAAGCGCTTCATATTGGCGGCAATCGACCGTCGCAAATCACCTTCCACCAGGTAATTGCGGTCAGTAATCACGCCGGTCAGCTTGTTGAGCTGCTCTTCGGTCAGATCCTGGGCACGGGTCACCGGATCGATCCCAGCTTCAGCCACGACCGCTTGTGCACGGGTCGGCCCGATTCCGTATATATAACGGAGGGCGTATTCAACTTTTTTGTTGTTCGGAATGTCAACTCCAAGTAAGCGCGGCATAAGTCTTTGCGATTATGAGTAGGAAAGTGTGGAAACAGGACAAAATAGATAGGAGGCGTGGGGTTTGGCAATTATTTTTTTAATAAAGTCAGAATTTCCGGTTGATCCTCGGTAATCAGCACGGTGTGTTCGAAGTGTGCCGAGGGTCGGCGATCCGAAGTGACCACGGTCCAGCCGTCCTCCATGACCTGGACTTCTGGCCGTCCGAGATTCACCATCGGTTCGATGGCGAGAACCATGCCCGGTTTCAGTTTGGCGCCGGAATTTCTCCGCCCAAAATTCGGGATCTGGGGTTCTTCGTGCATCGCGGCTCCCACTCCGTGCCCGACGAATTCGCGAACAATCGACAACCCATTGGACTCCACGTACTTCTGGATGGTACTCGAGATGTCGCCCACACGGTTGCCCGGCCGGGCGATCCGGATCCCCTCGATCAGTGCCGCCTCGGTCACCTCCACCAGGCCGGCGACTTCTGAGGACACCGGTTCCACCTTGACGGTGCTCGCGTTGTCGCCGACGTAGCCGTCGTAATGAACCACGACATCGAGCGCGACGACATCGCCCGGCCGAATCACCCGTTTCAAAGAGCCGATTCCGTGAACCACCTCTTCATTGACCGAGATACAGCTGTAACTGGGAAACCGCAGAGAGCCGATCTGATAGTTGTGGCAGGCGCTTCGCGCACCGCGTTTCGCGATCTGCTCCCGCGCCAACTGGTCGAGGTCGTAGGTATTCATGCCGGGAGCCACCCGGCTTTTCAGGACATCGAGCACTTCGGCGGCGATGCGGCAAACGGTGCGCATTTTCTCGATCTCTTCCCTGGTCTTGATCGGAATCATTCCGGCACAGGGGTCAGGCCAAACGTGTGGAGAACCTTTTCGGACAGCGCCTTCGGCGCGACATCCGCGGAAAACTCGAACAGGAGTCCCTGATTCCGGTAATGCTCGGCCAGAGGGTGAGCCCATTGCTGGTAAAGGAGGTACCGGCGCCGGACGACGTCCTCATGGTCATCCTCCCGTTGAACGAGGTCCCCTCCGCAGGCGTCACATTTCCCATCGGTTCGGGGCGGCTTGTACTCGAGGTGGAAGACGGACCCATCCACGGGACAGATGCGCCTGCGGGAAAGCCGGTCGATCGTCGCCTGTTCGCTGAGTTCGAGCAAGAGGCAACCGGTCAGCACCTCATTACGCGCGTCCATCCACTCGTCGAAACAGCGGGCCTGCATCAAGGTTCGGGGGAAGCCGTCGAGGATAAATCCTTGCGACGGCCGCCGGCCCCAGAACCATTTGCGCATGAGGCTGATCGTGAGATCGTCCCGAACGAGCTCGCCGCGTTTGATGGTGTCCTGAATCTTCACCCCAAGCGGAGTACCGCCGTTGATTTCCTGGCGAAAAAGCTCCCCGGAAGAAATGTGCTCTCTCTTTGAAGTACGCAGGTTCGCCGCCAGCGTGCCCTTGCCCGCACCCGGCGCACCCATCAGGATAAATTTAACCCTGGAATCGTTTGGTTTGGAATGATCGATGGAACAGTAGTCGGCTTCTGCCCGCATACCTTGAAAAGGCGGCGGGGGAGTTAAAACTGCTGTAATGCCCATGCGGCTATTCCCACAACCAGGAGAATTCCCAGCACGGTCCACAAAATGCCGACACTCTTAAGCTCGGACGTGTCGACCGCGCGCGTCGTCTCGCGGCGGGTGCTTCGGCTGCGGATCCTTCCCTTCCGGAGGAAACCGTCATAGTGTCGCTGCAGGAGGTGTGTTTCCACCTGTTGCATCAACTGGAGAACCACCCCGACGGCAATCAGCATGCCCGTGCCGCCGAAGAACATCGCTATCCGGCCCGGCACATTGTAGGTAAAGAGGGCCACATCGGGCATCACTGCAATGATGGTCAGGAAGATACCACCGGCCAGCGTGAGCCGGGTCATGATAAAGTCCAGGTACTTCGCCGTCGGCTCGCCGGGACGTACCCCTGGAATATACCCGCCGTACTTCTTCAGGTCGTCGGCGATCTGAATGGGTTTGAACATGATCGAGACCCAGAAATAACTGAAGCCCATGATCAGACCGCCCATCACCAGGTAATAGGTCATGGTGCCCCGCCTCATATACTCGGCAAAATCGATCAAAAATCTCAGGTCGAGCGCGGCGCCCAGCTGCGAAAGGACCTTCTGCGGAAACATCAGGATGGCACTGGCGAAGATGACCGGCATCACGCCGGAATAGTTGACCTTCAGCGGGAGGTAGGAGCTCTGTCCGCCGTAGACCTTGCGGCCCACCACTCGCTTGGCGTAGTGAACCGGAACCTTCCGCTGGGCCTGCACCACGGCGACAATGGCTGCGATAACGCCGATCAGGAGGCCGAACATCAGGATTCCCTGGCCGACCCCGAGGCTCTCGACTCCCACGGGAGCGAAGAACAGCCGGTAGGTTTGCGCCGCAGCGCCGGGAAGGTCCGCCAGGATGCCCACGGTAATGAGCAGCCCGATTCCGTTGCCCACGCCCTTCTGGGTGATCTGCTCACCGAGCCACATCAACAGCACGGTGCCCGCGGTCAGAAGGAGCGTGCCCGTAATTAAAAACCACGTTCGGCTGATGATGATGATTTCGCCGTACTCCTCGACGCTGTACCCCTGGAACAGGCGGCCCGGATTCTCCAGAGCGAGAATCAGGAGAACTCCCTGGACCAGGCAGATGGCGACCGTGGCGTAGCGGGTGTACTGGGTGATCTTCTGCCGGCCGACGTCGCCCTCGCGCTGGAGGCGCGACAGACTCGGTACCACCGCCGTCATCAACTGGAAAATAATGGCCGCGCTGATATAGGGCATGATCCCGAGAGCCGCCACCGCTCCCATGAGCAAGGCCCCCCCGGTAAACATGTTATAAAGGCCGAGAAGATCTCCCGCCCCGCCCTGGCCGGCCTGGTCCTCGAAGAACAGCTGCAGTGGAAGAGGATCGAGTCCCGGGAGCGGTATATTCGCGGCGACCCTCGCCACGAAGAGCAGGCCCAACGTGAAGAGGATCTTCTGGCGAAGATCGGGAATCTTAAGGCAATTGGTAAAGGCGGACAGCATCGAGACTGGTAAATTCTGGCAGGTGTAAACGTCGGAGAAAGGAGCGCGCCCGTTCAGGCAACGATCGCCTCACCCCCGGCCGCTTCAATTTTCCGCTTCGCCGCGGCGGAGAACTTGTCCGCCTTGATCTTGACGGCACGTGAAATCCCGCCGTCGGCAAGTATCTTGATCGGTCCGGCATTCGAATTCACCAGGCCCTTGTTCACCAGCACCTCGCGGTCAATCTCGTCGACTCACTCCAGGCGCTCGATCACGCTCAGGTTGATGTGCGCGTATTCCTTGCGAAACTTTTTATTATTGAACCCGCGCTGTGGAAGCCGGCGGTAAAGGGGCATCTGTCCCCCCTCAAATCCAGGCCGGATGCTGCCGCCGGAACGGGCGGTCTGCCCCTTGCCGCCGCGCCCGCAGGTCTTGCCCCGGCCCGAGCCTTCACCACAACCCACCCGCTTGCGGCGGTGGGTCGCGCCTTTCGTGTTTTTCAGAGAATGCAACCTCATCGAATGAACTCCTTATTGCTGATTGTCGGCGGTTTCCCGCAGAACGCGGATGTCTTCGGCCGAACGCAGCTGCCGCAACCCGTCGAGGGTGGCGTTGACCACGGCGACGTGATTATTGGAACCGAGGGATTTCGAAAGAACGTTTTTGATTCCCGCCGCTTCGAGAACGGCTCGGACGCCCCCGCCCGCAATAACGCCGGTACCTTCGCTCGCGGGCCGCAGCAGGACGCGTCCGCCGTCGGCCTCACCCATTACCCGATGGGGAATGGTGTCTCCCTTGAGCTTGATGGCGACCAGGTTCTTATGGGCCCGCTCGGTCCCTTTGCGGATGGCTTCGGGCACCTCGTTGGCCTTGCCGTAGCCGACACCGACGCGTCCCTTGCCGTCGCCGGTCACAACGAGCGACGAAAAGCTGAAACGGCGGCCGCCTTTCACGACCTTGGCGCAACGATTGATGTTGACGACTTTGTCGGTGAATTCGGTTTCCGCCTCTTGTTTGGCGCCGCCTTGAAATGATGATCTGAATTGGCTCATGGTGACCTTTAAAACTTGAGTCCCGCCTCCCGGGCGGCGTCGGCGAACATTTTCACTCTTCCGTGATAACGACGGCCCCCGCGGTCAAAAACCACGGTTTCCACACCGGCGGCCTTCGCCTTTTCCCCAAACAGTTTTCCCAGCTTTTCGGCGCCTGCAATTGTGGGCGAGAGCTTTTCCTCCCGCAGATCTTTGGAAAGCGACGAGGCGTAAACCAGCGTGCGGCCGGCATCGTCGTCGATACACTGAGCGTAAATATGTTTTCCGCTGAAGTGGATCGCCAGCCTGGGGCGTTCGGCAGTACCGCTGACCTTGCGGCGGATACGCCAGCGACGCTTCTGCCGGAGCGAATTTTTTGTTTCGAGTTTCATGCTGAAAAGTTTTCTCCCGGGAATCGGGTTTAGGAAACCGTCTTTCCTTCCTTGCGAACGACGGTTTCGCCGAAGATGTGAATGCCCTTACCCTTGTAGGGCTCGGGCGGATAGAACCGTTTGATGTCGGCCGAAACCGCCCCTACCTTCTGTTTATCGATACCTTCGACTTTGAGCTTCGTGTTCTCGGCCACGGTCACAGTGACTTCCTCCGGAATCGTGTACTGGATCGGATGCGAGTACCCCACGGCCAGATCCAGAACGTTGCCTTTCAAGGCGGCACGAAAACCGACGCCCTTGATCTCGATATCTTTGCTGAAGCCCTCGGTGACGCCCCGGATCATATTGGAAATGATCGAGCGGGCGGTGCCCTGCATCGCATCGGCGAAACGCCCGGAATTCGTGGGCTTCACCAGCACGCCGTCGTCGCCGACGACGATCTCCACCGCGGGCGCAAAGGTTTTGCTCAGCGTCCCCTTGGGACCTTCCACGGTGACGGTCGTCTCCGAAACGGAAACGTTGACCTTTTCAGGAATGGTTACGGGTAATTTGCCTGTTCTGCTCATAGTACGTTCTCCTGTGCTTACCAAACCGTGCAGACCAGTTCGCCACCCAGCCGGTTGCGCCGGGCCTCGCGGTCCTTCATCAAACCCTTCGAAGTGGTCAAAATCCCCACGCCGAGCCCCTCAAGCACGCGCGGAATGTCGTCCGCTTTATAATACATGCGGCGACCCGGCTTGCTCAGGCGCTCGATACCGGCAATAGCGGGCGTGCTGTCGACGTACTTCAGGTCGACCACCAGCAGCTTGTGTCCGCGCTCGTCGGACTCTTCCCGGAAGCCGCGAATAAAGCCTTCGTCCTTGAGAATGGAGGCGATCCCCGCCTTCATTTTGGAATGTTGGGCCCGGCACTCGAATTTGCCGGCGCTGCTGGCATTGCGAATACGGGTTAAAAAATCACTGATCGGATCGTTCATAAAAGAGTGGTGCGTAAAAGGAGTTGGATGATATCCGGACTTCCAACCGAAGAATTACCAGGAGGATTTGGTCACTCCGGGAATCTTCCCGGAAAGGGCCAGCTCGCGGAAGGTGAGACGGGAAAGGTCAAAACGACGCATGTATGCGCGGGGGCGGCCGGTGGCGCAGCAGCGATTATGGACCCGGACCGGAGACGAATTGCGCGGAAGTTTCGCGAGTTTGCGCTGCGCATCGAAGAACGCCTCGTCGGTCGTGTTCGGATCGGCCAGGACCTTCTTCAGTTCGGCGCGTTTGGCGGCGTACTTCGCCACCAGGCGTTTTCTTTTCAGGTTTCTCTGTATTGCGGAAGCGTTAGCCATGGTTGTTTAATCTGTAATCGTTGACGGTTCAGGCGGTCGCCGCCTCGGTCGCCGCGGGCGTGTCCGGCCGGCGAAACGGCATTCCGAAATGCCTGAGGAGTTCACGGGCGGTTTCATCGTCTCGGGTAGTGGTCACGATGGTGATGTCCATTCCGACAACCCGTTTGACATTGTCGATGGAAATTTCCGGGAAAATGGTATGGTCGCCGATGCCGATGGTGTAATTCCCGTTTCCGTCAAGACGGCTCGAAACACCGCGAAAATCGCGGATCGTCGGAAGCGCGATCGAGATCAGGCGGTGAAGAAACTCGTACATACTGACGCCGCGAAGGGTCACTTTCGCCCCGATGGGCATATCTTTCCGCAGCTTGAACTGGGCGATGCTCTTGCGCGCCCTGGTCAGGATCGGGCGCTGCCCGGCGATATTCGCGATATCCTGCAGGGTATCGTTCAGCGCCGCCTTGTCGATGGAGGCGTCCATACCCGTATTGATCACAACCTTTTCGATTGCGGGAACCTGGTGTGGATTCTTGAAGCCGTGACTTTTCATCAGGGCCGGCGCGACGGACTCGCGATAATGCTTTTTGAGAATGGGCTCGTACATGATTTCTGAATTCGGCCGGATTTCCGTCCCGGCCAGGTTTTACGCACGCTTGTCGATGTGAAAAAGGAATGACTATGAGACGATTTTCAACGGGTGGCAAGTCGTGAAGTGAAATCGGAAGAAAACGGTCAGCTTTTCGCCTCCCCTTCCCGGTTCTGGGCAGCGCCGGCCGTCTCGGCCTTCTCGACCAGCTTGAGATTCGACATGTGAATCGAGGCCTCGCGTTCGATAATGGCTCCCTCGGGATTGTCGCGGTCCTTGCGCTGGTGTTTCTTGATCATCGCAACCCCTTCGACAATCGCACGGTCCTTTCCGGGAATGACCTGCAGAATCCTCCCCTGTTTGCCGCGATGGCTGCCGCTGATCACGAGTACCTGGTCGCCTTTCTTGATGTGCTTCGAAGCCATTACAACACCTCCGGTGCTAAAGAAATGATTTTCATAAACTGCTTCTGGCGCAGCTCACGGGGAACCGGGCCGAAAATCCGGGTTCCGCGCGGGTTGTTGTTCGCATCGATGATCACGACCGCGTTGCTGTCGAAGCGAAGGTAGCTCCCGTCCGAGCGTCGGATCGGCGCCTTGGTCCGAACGACCACGGCCCGGACCACCTCACCCTTTTTGACGTTGGCGTCGGTCGCACTGTCCTTGATATTTATGACGATAACATCCCCGACATGGGCGGTTTTCTTCAGTTGCCCGAGGCGGCGAATCATCTTCGCTTTCCGGGCGCCCGTATTGTCGGCGACATGTAGACTGCTGAGAAGCTGTATCATAACGGCAAAAAGGCTTTAAAATGGGTCCCCGGTCAGGAAGCCGCGGATGGTGTTTCCTCCGCCGGCACGCCCACCACCGGCGCGGCGCCAACGACCCGAAGAATGCGCCATCGCTTGAGTTTGCTCAGGGGACGGGTCTCCATGACCTCCACTTTATCCCCTGTCCTGGTTTCGTTCTTCTCATCGTGCGCGTGTACGACCGTCTTGCGGTTGATCGTCTTGCGGTAACGAGGATGAGGGATCTTGTACGGAATGGTCACCTTTACGGATTTCTCGCCGGAACGGGCGGTCACAAATCCGGTATAAGTCTTACGTTTATTGCGCGTTTGTTCGCTCATGGTCTCTTCGGGTACGGGTTTGGCCTCACTCGGCAGGGGCGGCCTTTTGGGCCAGTACGGTCTCGCAGCGGGCAACGTCACGTCGCAGCAACTTGATCTCGTGAGTCTTCTCGAGCTGCCCCTGCTGTTGGCGCAGTTTGAGGTCGAGCAGTTCCTGGCGGGAATCGCGCAACTTCTTGGAAATTTCTTCGACGGATAATTCTCTGATCTGTTCGGCTTTCATTGGAAAAAATTTAAACCCGGCGTTCGCTCATTCTTCCCGCGAGATAAAGCGGCAGCGGAACGGCAGTTTGGTGTCGGCGAGCCGGAGCGACTCCTTCGCCACGGTGGCTGAAACGCCCGAAACCTCAAAAAGCATGGTTCCGGGCTTGATCACGGCAACCCAGAACTCGACGCCCCCCTTGCCTTTTCCCATACGGGTTTCGGCCGGCTTTTTGGTTACCGGTTTGTGCGGGAACACGCGGATCCAGACCTTGCCTTTACGCTTCATGTTGCGGGTGATCGCAACACGGGCGGCCTCGATCTGAGACGAGGTCATCCACCCGCGTCCGAGGGCCTGGATACCGAACTCGCCAAACGAGAGGGTGTTTCCGCGGGTCGCATTGCCCGCCCGGCTTCCCCGGTGGACTTTACGGTACTTGGTTCTGGAAGGAAGTAATGGCATGACTCAAGAAAAATCGTTTTGTTTATCTGACTGAATGGAAGACTCGACCGGGCCCTAGCTGCTGTTGTCGGAATCACCGGGCGCACAAATCCAGCACTTCACTCCGATAATCCCGTACATCGTGCGGCCTTCGGCAAAACCGTAGTCAATCTCCTCCCTCAGGGTGTGAAGCGGGACACGCCCGTAACGCTGCGATTCGGTGCGGGCAATATCGGCGCCGCCGAGACGGCCGGAAATCTGGATTCGGATTCCTTCGGCACCGAGACTGACCGCGATCTGAACGGCTTTCTTCATGGCCCTGCGGAAGGAAATGCGCCGCTCAAGCTGCAGGGCGACATTCTCCGCCACCAACTGCGCGTCGAGTTCGGGCTTTTTCACCTCCTGAATGTCGAGGAGGATGTCGCGGCCGGTCATCTTCGAGAGATCCTCTTTGATCTTTTCGAGCTCCCCGCCCTTGCGCCCGATGACGATTCCCGGGCGGGCGGTGAAAATTTTCACGCGAACCCGATTGGAAGCCCGTTCGATAAAGATGCGCGGAACCGCGGCGAATTTCAGCTTCTCATGCAGGCGCTCGCGGATCAACTGGTCCTCCCGCAAGAGTCTTCCAAAGTCTTTCTTGCTGGCATACCAGCGGGACTGCCAGTTGCGGCGGACGGGAAGGCGGAAGCCGATTGGATTTATTTTTTGACCCATGACTGATTACTTGGTTGCGGGCTCGTCGCTGAGAACAATGCGGATATGACTGGTGCGTTTGCGGTAAGGCTTGGCCATCCCGCGAGCCCCGGCGCGGAAACGCCGAAATGCGGGGCCCTGCTCCACCACGGCTTTTTTGATGACCAGATCGTCGGAGGAAAGATTGTTGTTGTTCTCCGCGTTGGCGACGGCGGACTTGAGCGTCTTCGCAACGAGCCGGGCGGACTTCCGCGGAATGAAGGACAACAGTTCGAGGGCGGCGGACGGATTCCGGCCCTGAATCTCCATCACGATCTCCCGGACCTTCTTGGGAGACATTCTGGCGTACTTGGTTAAAGATTGGACTTCCATGTTTAGATACTGTTAATGCTGCACGGTTTTTACGCGGATAAGGTCACCCGGCTCGATGATCTGTTCGGGAGAAAGACCCACTATCACAGCGGCGCTGACCTGGTCGCGGACCTCAACCATCATGATCTCCGCAACCTGGCTCTCGTCGCGGGTAACGCGGAAAACCATTCCCGGCCGATAACCGGAGGCGTAGCCGGCTGGAACCAGCACAAGATCGGTGATTTCAGTGGAAACCACATCGTGTATCCTGGCTGGAATCACGCTCCCCTGGTCGCGATGGACGAAGTCCGGGCGGGCCGGCGGGGACGCGGCCTCTTCAGCCGCCAACACTCCCGCTCCCAACCCCGACGCAACCACCGCCGCACAGGCCGGAACGCTTCTTTTCAAACCCGAAAGAATGCCGGAAAACGCTGCTAAACTGTGCGTGGCGGAGGTCATTGAAAGGACAAAGCCGTCGTTATTTCTTCGTGTGGGATCCGTGTCCCTTGAAGTTTCGTGTGAGGGCGAACTCGCCGAGTTTGTGTCCCACCATGTTCTCGGTGACATGCACCGGGACGAAGGACTTCCCGTTGTGGACGTTGAAAGTCAGACCGACAAAGTCGGGCGTAATCGTGGAGCGGCGCGACCAGGTCTGCACGGCTTTGCGGCCCCCGGCTTGCTGGGCCTGCTCGGCCTTGTCCTGCAGGGACGGATCGACGTAAAATCCTTTTTTGATCGAACGTGCCATAACCTCTATTTCTTCTTAACTTTAGTGCCGTCCCGGCGAACCAGGATAAAGGCGTTGGAGGGTTTCGAACGGCGGCGGGTCGGAAAGCCCTTGGCCAATTGGCCCCAGGGAGACACCGGATGTCCGCCTCCGGACGTGCGGCCTTCGCCGCCGCCCATGGGGTGGTCGATCGGGTTCATGGCGACACCGCGGACCCGGGGACGGCGCCCCTTCCACCGTCGGCGGCCCGCCTTGCCTTCGATGACACTGCCGTGTTCGTGATTGCCGACTTCTCCGATGGTGGCCCGGCAGCGCGAATGCACCACGCGGATTTCGCCGGAGGGCAGCTTCACCGTCGCGCGGTCGCCGTCGACGGATACCAGCTGTGCGGTCATTCCGGCGGATCGGGCTATCTGGGCACCCTTGCCGGGAAGCATTTCGATCGCGTGGATCTTGGTGGAGGGAGGAATGACAGCCAACGGCATACAGTTGCCTGGATCGAACGCCGCCTTGTCGGCGGTCACCAGTGTATCTCCCTCGCGGATTCCCCGGGGTGCGAGGATGTAACGCTTTTCTCCGTCGCGGTAAGCGAGAAGAGCCAGGTTCGCGGAGCGGTTCGGATCGTACTCGATCGCCTGGACCGTGGCCGGAATATCCTTCTTGTCACGCCGGAAATCGACCGTTCGGTAAAGGCGTTTATGCCCGCCTCCGCGACGGCGCGAAGTGACCCGGCCGTAACAATTCCGTCCGTTTGTACGGCGCTTCGACCTGGACAATTGCTTTTCGGGACGTTTCTCGGCCAGGTCCGGCTGCGGGTTCAGCAGCAGGTACCGCTGGGTCGGCGTCAATGGTTTGTAGCTCTTTAAAGACATGTCTGAATTCAGTCGGTGCTTTTACGGTTAGGCGATTTCGATCTTATCGCCCTCCTGGAGGGTGACGATGGCCTTCTTCATCCCGCTCTTACGGCCCATTTTCCCGGTTCGCATGTTGCGCGAAACCCGTGGCTTGGTGCGCATCACGTTGACTCGTCTGACAGTCACTTTGAAGACCTTCTCCACCGCCTGTTTGATAGAAATCTTGTCGGCATTCTCGAAAACTTCGAATGTGTACTGCCCCGTGTTGGCCGACAGCTGAGTCGACTTTTCGGTCAGGCGCAGGGCTTTGATAACCTGGTCGGGCGTCTTCATGATTGTTTACCTCCGTTCAAACGTTCCAGCAGCCGCGCGAGCGCCTTCTCTGAAATCAGGATGTTTTGGTGAAGCGCGAGATCGTACGTGTTTATCGTATCCGCTTCCTGGAAAGCGACCCGGCTGATATTCCGTCCGCCCATGATGGTCTCGTCGGTGAACGATTCGTCGACCAGGAGCAGGCGGCCTTTGGGAACGATTTTCCCGAGAATCTCCGCGAAGGTTTTGGTTTTGACCGGGGAAAAGGAGAATTCCTCGATGACCTGGAGCCCGCCGGCGCTGGCGAGATCAAAGAACGCGCGGCGCAGTGCCAGGGCCTTGACCTTCCGGTTGACCTTTTTGGAATAGTCGCGCGGGCGCGGTCCGAAAACAATACCGCCGCCGACCCAGATGGGCGATCGCCGGCTTCCGGCGCGGGCGTTGCCCGTCCCTTTCTGGCGCCACGGCTTGCGGCCTCCGCCGCTGACCTCGGCGCGGGTCTTGGTACTGGCGTTGCCCTGGCGCGCGTTGGCGCGGTAGGCCGTGATGACGTCCTTGACCGCCTGCGCGCCCGATTCACCCTCGAAGCCGGGAATACCGTCGAATTCCTTTTCCCGGCTCGACGAGCCGTCTGCTGTGTAAACTTTTAATTTCATCGCTCAATTCCCTCCTGTCAGGCTGCCTTGGCTTTCTGGCGGGCTTTCTTTGCCGCCCGGATGAGAACGGTCTCACCGTTGGCTCCCGGAATACTGCCACGGATAAGCAGCAGATTTTTCCCCTCGTCGACCTTGACCACGCGGAGATTCTGGATGGTGCGGCGGACCGAGCCCATGTGGCCCGGCATGATCTGATTCTTGAAAACGTGGCCGGGCGTCTGGCAAAGCCCGATGGAACCGACCCGGCGGTGTGTCATGGAACCGTGGGTGGCGGGACCGCCCCTCACACGATACCGCTTCATGACGCCCTGGAAGCCCTTCCCCTTGGTGGTCCCGACGATGTCAATCAACTCGCCTTCGCTGAACAGCGATACACCGAGGATATCCCCCTCTTTTTGATCCGGGGGACCGGGGAGACGGATTTCCCGCAGCTGGGAAACCGGATCGACCTTCGCTTTCTTCAGGTGCCCCAGTTCGCCCTTGGAGAGGCGGGCTGGCTTCTGCGACGAAAAGCCGATCTGAATGGCGTTGTAGCCGTCCTTTTTCGCATTTTTGACCTGGACGACAGGACAGGGACCCGCCTCGATAACCGTAACCGGAACGAGTTGGTTGTCGCCATTATAGACCTGGGTCATGCCCAGCTTTCTTCCTAATAGTGCTAGTTTCATAGTGCTAAGCGGTAGGTGGAGGAAAGAATCCCCCGTTTCAGACAGCAGGACCTACATTAGACGATTGTTGTCGTGGCTGTATTCTTCGTCGCGCGGAATTCCGGTCAGATTAAAATGAGTGATTACCCTCAGACGTTAATGGTGATATCGACGCCGGCCGGCAGATTGAGTTTCTTCAGTTCATCCACCGTCTGAGCGGTGGGATCAAGGATATCGATGAGCCGCTTGTGCGTGCGCATCTCAAACTGGTCCATCGACTTCTTATCGACGTGCGGCGAGCGGTTGATCGTGTACTTCACGATACGGATGGGCAATGGCACGGGACCGGAGACGCGGGCGCCCGAACGCTTCGCCGTCTCGACGATCTCCGAGGCCGATTGGTCGATTACCCGGTAATCGTAGCCTCTGAGTTTGATTCTGATTTTCTGATCGCTCATATCACACCTGCGAAAGGTTTAGGTTCTCGCCGGGGCGCGAGAGGAGGTTTCCACAATGTTGTCCAAAAGGCTGGCGGGAACCGGCTCAAAGTGCGACGGCTCCATCGAGTAACTGGCGCGGCCTTTACTGAGCGAACGAACGTCGGTGGCGTACCCGAACATCGTCTCCAACGGCACCTGGGCATTGATGATGCAGACGTTGCCCTTGCTGCCCATCTCCTGGATCCGGCCCCGGCGGCGATTGAGGTCGCCCATAATGTCGCCCTGGTATTCCTCGGGCGTGGTGACCTCCACCTTCATGATCGGCTCGAGCAGGGCGGCTTTCGCCTTTTTCATGGCCTCGCGAAAGGCGAAGATCCCGGCCATCTTAAAGGCCATTTCGGAGGAGTCGACTTCGTGGAAGCTGCCGTCGAAGATCTCGACCTTGAAATCGATGACCGGATACCCGGCCACAACCCCGTTGTTGGCAGCTTCGAGAATCCCTTCCATCGTCGGTTTGATGAATTCCTTCGGGATGACCCCGCCGACAATCTTGTTGACGATTTCGGGCCCCTTGCCACTTTCGTTCGGCTGGAGTCTGATCACACAGTGCCCGTACTGGCCGCGCCCGCCGGACTGGCGGATGAATTTACCTTCCGCCTCGGCGGGAGCGGTGACCGTTTCGCGGTAGGCGATTTGCGGCTTGCCGGCGTCGGCTTCCACCTTGAACTCACGGAACAGGCGGTCGCGAATGATCTCGAGGTGCAGTTCGCCCATACCGGCGATAATGGTCTGGCCCGTCTCCTCGTTGGAGCTGACCACAAAAGTCGGGTCTTCTTCGGCCAGGCGCTGGAGTCCGTTGGACATCTTCTCCTGGTCGGCCTTGGTCTTGGGTTCGATTGACATCGAGATGACCGGCTGCGGGAAGGAGGGGGGCTCGAGGCGGATATCAAAGCCGGGTTTCGCCAGGGTGTCTCCCGTCGAGACGTCCTTGATACCGATCACGGCACAAATATCCCCTGAGTACACAACGTCCACGTCCTCGCGGGCGTTGGACTTCATCAACATCAGGCGGCTGACCCGTTCCTTTCTGCGCGTGCGGGGATTGAACACCTCGTCGCCCTTCTTGAGGGTCCCGCTGTAGACACGAACAAAGACGAGCTTGCCGACATAGGGATCGCTCGCCAGTTTGAATGCGAGCGCGGTAATGTTGGCGGAGTCATCGGGTTTGACTTCAACCGCCTCACCTTCGCTGTCGGTCCCCTTGACCGGGGGCAGATCCACGGGAGAGGGAAGATAGTTCACGACCGCGTCGAGAACGCGCTGCACCCCTTTGTTTTTAAACGCCGAGCCCGGAACGACCCCGACGAAATCGAGCGAAATCGTCGCCTTTCGAATGGCGGTCTTGAGCTCGTTTTCACTGAACTCGCCGCCTTCGAGATATTTTTCCGCCACGACATCATCGTAGTCGGAAATCGCTTCGATCAACGCATCCCGGTACTGCCGTGCCTCGTCCTTGAGCTCGTCCGGGATCTCCTTGATGTCGTATTTGACGCCCAGGGGATCGCTTTCGTCGTAATAGTAAGCCTTCATGTTAACGAGATCCACGAGGCCTATGAATTTTTCTTCCGCACCGATCGGCAGATACAGCGGATGGGCATTGGCGCCGAGTTTTTCGCGCATGTCTTTCACCGCCGCAAAGAAGTCGGCACCGGTCCGGTCCATCTTGTTGACCAGTGCGATGCGCGGGACGTTGTACTTGTCGGCCTGACGCCACACCGTTTCAGACTGGGGCTGAACTCCCGCCACGGCACAGAAAACCGCGACGGCTCCGTCGAGCACCCGAAGTGAACGCTCGACTTCGGCGGTGAAATCCACGTGCCCGGGTGTGTCGATGATGTTGATCTGGTGCTGGATGTCCGCGTAGGGACCGGTGGCGTTCATCCAGTTGCAGGAAATGGCGGCGGAGGTAATGGTGATTCCGCGCTCGCGCTCCTGATCCATCCAGTCCGTCACGGCATTGCCGTCGTGAACCTCGCCCACCTTGTGAACGACACCGGTGTAGTAAAGGATTCGCTCGGTGGTGGTGGTTTTTCCCGCGTCGATGTGGGCCGCAATACCAATATTGCGGGTGAACTCCATCGGGAACTTGCGGCTCTTGCTATTGGCCGCGGCAATTTCATGTTTTACTGAACTCGACATAACAAAACAAAATTTACCAGCGCAGGTGCGCGAAGGCGCGGTTGGCCTGGGCCATACGGTGAGTGTCTTCACGCTTCTTCACCACGGCCCCGGTGTTGTTGTAGGCATCCACGATTTCGTCGGCGAGGGCATCGCGCATCGGCGTGCCTTTGCGGCCCTGGGCCGACTTGATCATCCATCGGAAAGCGACGCTCTGCTGCCGGTCGAACGGAACCTCGACCGGCACCTGGTAGGTGGCGCCGCCGACACGGCGGCTCTTCACTTCCAGGCGGGGACGAATGTTCTCCATGGCCCCCAGGAGGAGATCGATCGGATCGCCTTTGCCCAGCTTCTCGCTGACCCGTTCAAACGCCCCGTAAACGATGCGCTGAGCGGTGGACTTCTTACCGTCAACCATGATGATATTGATGAGCTGCGTCACCAACGTACTGTTGTGACGGGAATCGGGAATGATCGTTCTGCGAACGGCTTTTCGGCGACGTGACATGATCCTTTATTTTTTCGGACGTTTGACTCCGTATTTCGAACGGCTGCGGCGGCGTTTTTCCACACCCTGGGTGTCGAGCGCGCCGCGAACGATGTGATAACGCACCCCCGGCAAATCCTTCACACGGCCTCCGCGCACCAGCACAATGCTGTGCTCCTGGAGGTTGTGCCCCTCGTCGGGAATGTAGGAGATGACCTCGGTCCCGTTGGTGAGTCGGACTTTCGCCACCTTGCGGATGGCGGAATTCGGCTTCTTGGGCGTACGCGTCATCACCTGGACACACACACCACGCCGGAACGGATTCCGGTCCAGGGCCGGTGATTTGGTCTTGGTTTTGACGGCTTTGCGGCCTTTGCGTACGAGTTGATTAATCGTGGGCATGTGAAAATTGAATGACGGTTAATCGGTGAAAAGAGACCAAAATGAGCACTGCCCCAATGGCGGGCAAGCCCTTTTTTTGATTTTCTAAACTTTTTTCAGGAACGGCACTGGACAAAATCCGACGTGCCGGCTGAACACGACCCGGAACCCGGAACTTCCCCGCAGGCTCACATGGCCGTTTTCGGGAACACCCGAAACAAGATAATTTGTGGGAAATTGGGTTTTGGTGCAAGTCCGAATGAGAGGAAATAGCGGCGACGTCGAGGGTCGGACGTGCAGGCACTGGACCCCGCGGGCCACAGGGACAAGCCGGCGAAGCGGCAAAAGGGGTACGCGTTTCATTCAGGAGGGCCCGCGAATCGGCGGGTTCCCTCTCAGAACAACACTTCGGCGCTCGCTTCCTCCCCGCTCAACCAACGCGCTTCGGAAAGCTGCCCCCGAAACCAGGTTCGCTGCTTCTTTACCAGTTTTCGAGTGTTCGCGGCAATTTCGGCGACGAGGTCCTCCGTGGATCCCGGGTTCGGGGCATCGAGCCAGGCCAGGGTTTCCCGGTAGCCGATTGCCCGGGCGGCGGCCGGGTTGCGCTCGATACCCGCTTCACGCAACCGGCGAACCTCGTCGATCAATCCCCGCTCGATCATTTGCCGCGCGCGGGTCTCGATTCGCCGGTTGAGCTCGGCGGGGTGGCGGTCGAGTACAGTGACTTGCTTGTCAAACCCGGCAAAAGGGATCGGCTGCCGGCGAAAGGCGGCCTGCAGTTCCAACAAAGTCCGTCCGCTCGCCCAACACCGCTCCAGCGCGCGGGCCACCCGCTTCGGATTAGCCAGATCGAGAGTCCCCACCCCTTCCGGATTCAGACGCAGGAGCTCTTCGGTCATCCGTTTCAGGCCGCCTTCACGTTTCACCCGCATCACCCGTTCGCGCGTCCCCGCGTCTACCGCCACCTCGTCCACCACCGGCTCGAAGAAGCTTTTCAAGTAAAACCCGCTCCCCCCGACCACCAGGATCCGTTTTCCCCGGCCGAGAATTTCCTCAACCGCGTCCCGGGCCAGCGGCACGTAGCGTCCGACACTGAAGGTCTCCCCTGCCGCCACCAGGTCGATCATGTGGTGCGGCACACGCGCCTGCTCCTCCGGGGTCGGCTTTGCCGTCCCGATGGTCATTCCCCGGTAAAAGAGCATCGAGTCGCAGGACAGGATCTCCGCCCCGAACCTTTCCGCCCACTCCAGGGCGAGCGCCGTCTTCCCGGCCGCGGTACACCCTGTTAATAGTCGAAGCGTCTTATCCATCGGTTGCTGATTGCCGAAAAGAATGGAATCCTACTACGGCGTTCCCGGTCGAGAAAACCCTTTTCCGAGCAGTCCGCCCGGCCTGGGTTTTCGGAAATCGTCGAAAATTCCGGAACATTCGGAAGGCCGGTGACTTTTACTGGGATTTCGACGGACTGCCAACGGTGGTTTTTTCAGATTGCGGCAAATCCCCGGGTCTTGTCTTTGAATGTTGGCGCCAGCCGGCCCTGCGAGGGTCTTTTTCACCGGTTTCGGCATTTCTGAAGCCAATGCTCCGCCTTCCCGTGTACGAATACGGGCGAGATGGAACAGCCGCTTCATTTCCTCCAACGATCACCTTGCCCCCAATTTGGCAGCCTGGCGCTCCTGAAATCGGCTTGCCTCCTTCCCCCCTGCAATCTTTTCATGGTCGCTCTTTTAGACCGATCACCGGAATCCGCCACGCTCATGGAACCCGACACGAGGCCAGCACGGAAACCCGATTGGTGCCGGATCCGTCACGGCGCCCCGCGGGTAATCGCTCACCGGGGCCACGCCGAACGGTTTCCGGAAAACACCTTGATCGCGTTCCGCGCCGCCGTCGAGGCCGGCGCGGAAATGGTTGAGCTCGATTACCGCGCCACCTCCGACGGCAGGCTCGTGTGCGCTCACGACGACACGACGGAACGCTGTGTCGACCTGAAGCGCAGCCCGGAGTCCAAAGGCAGGAAAATCTCCCGCTCGACCACCGAAGAGATTGCCCGATGGCCCCTCCTTCACAAAGGTTTCAAAACCTCCGCCGACGCGTTCGTCCCGACCCTCGAACAGGCGGTCGGCGAGATCAGGCGCGGCGGCGCGGTGCCGGTCCTGGAGCGCAAGACGGGCACGCCGGAACAAACCATCGCCCTCCTGCGCCGCCTGGACCTGATCGGACAAGTCTGTCTCCAGGCCTTCGACTGGGAGTTTCTCCGTGCCGTCCGCGCCGCCGAACCCGTGACCCCCCTGGCCGCCCTCGGGAAAGGCGCCTTTTCCCGCAACCTATTGCCGGAGATACGGAAAATCGGCGTCGATGTGATCAACTGGGATTATTACGGCCTGACCGCCGGCGACATACGCCACCTTCATCAGCAGGGATTCCCGGTCTGGACCTGGACGCTGAACCGCGAGCTTGAGTTTCACGACGCGGCGTCGATGGAGATCGACGCCATCACCACCGACGCCCCCGATCGACTCCGGAGTTTCCTTGACGCAAACGGTCCCGCCTGAAGCGCGGGGGGAACTTTATGCAACGTGTAAACTCTTTTTCCCATAGACAAACCGGGCGGATGCGGCGTAGTCCTATCGTACATCCAATCCTACTGAAATCATGGACAAAGTACGTCTCGGAATAATCGGAATCGGAAACATGGGCACGGCCCACGCCAAAAGCGTCCTCGACGGCAGGATCCCGGGCTGCGAGCTCGGGGCGGTCTGCGACGAGGACCCGGAGGCGCTGAAGAAGTTTCCCGACATCAAAGGGTACACCGACAGCGCCGAGCTGATCCGTTCCGGCAAGGTGGACGCCATTCTGGTCGGCACTCCCCACTATTCGCACACCACCATCGGCGTCGACGGTCTTGAAAACGGACTGCACGTTCTGCTCGAAAAACCGATTTCGGTGCACAAGGCGGATTGCGAGCGGCTCATCGACGCTCACAAAAAGAACCCTGAACTGGTCTTCGCCGCCATGTTCAACCAGCGGACCGTCCCCTGCTACCGGAAGGTCCGCGAACTGATCACCGGCGGGGAGCTTGGTCAGATTCGCCGCATCAACTGGATTATCACTACCTGGTTCCGCACCGAAGCCTACTACGCCTCGGGCGGCTGGCGGGCAACCTGGAGCGGCGAAGGCGGCGGTGTGCTGCTCAACCAGTGTCCGCACCAGCTCGACCTCTTTCAGTGGATTTTCGGCATGCCTGAAAAAATCACCAGCCACTGCGGATTCGGAAAATACCACGACATCGAAGTCGAGGATGATGTCACCGCTTACATGGAATACGCCGACGGAGCCACCGCGGTTTTCATCACCAATACCGGAGAGGCCCCGGGCACCAACCGTCTCGAGGCGGTCGGCGAACGCGGGAGGCTCGTCGTCGAAAACGACCGGCTGCATTTTCTCCGCAACGAGGTGCCCATGTCCGAGTTCAGTCGCACCTCTGAAAGAGCGTTTGCCAAGCCGCCCCTGTGGGACGTCTCGATCCCGGTCTCCCAGGAGGCCGGACAACATAACGAAATCATCCGGAATTTCGCCGACGCGATCCTGACCGGAAAGGACTTGATCGCCCCGGCCGAAGAGGGGATCCACTCGGTCGAATTGGCCAACGCCATGCTCTATTCCGCGTTTCAAGACAAACCGGTCAGCCTCCCGCTCGACGGGGCGGCGTACGAGGCCGCGCTGCGGGACAGGATCAAGAACTCCACCTTCGAGAAAAAAGTGGTCAAGAAGGCCGACGAGGACCTCGCCTCCTCCTTCAACGGCTGAGACTCCCGAACCGCTTCATACCGTCCAACGTCGCCTTATGAATATCGACCAAGTCGCCCTGCAGACCTACAACATCCGCCAGCACACCAAAACGCCGGCCGACATCGCCGCCTCGCTGAAAAAGGTAAGCAAAATCGGCTATCGAGCCATTCAGGTGAGCGCCATGGGGCCGATCGACGAGGCGGAACTGGTGACGATCACCGGGGGCGAGGGCCTGACGATCTGCGCCACTCACGAACCCTCCGACACGATCCTCGAACAACCGGAAAAAGTCGCGGAACGGCTCAAAAAGCTCGGGTGCCGAATCACGGCCTACCCGTCGCCGAAAGGGATTGATTTCACCTCCCGCGAGGCGGTCGATTCCTGGCTGAAGAAACTCGACCGGGCCGGCAAGGTTCTTCACGACGAGGGCCTGGTCCTCGCCTATCACAACCACCATCACGAATTCCAGCACCTCGACGGCAAGTGCATCTACGAGCTGATCTTCGAGAAAACCGACCCCCGCCATCTCCAGGGTGAAATCGACACCTACTGGGTCCAGTACGGCGGCGCCAGTTCGCTGGAATGGTGCGAGCGGCTGGCCGGCCGACTCCCCGTCCTTCATCTCAAAGATTACAAAATCACCCCGGAACTCAAACCGGATTTCGCCGAGATCGGTAACGGCAACATGAACTTCCCGGCCATCATCGCCGCTGCCGAGAAAAGCGGCTGTCAATGGTTTGCCGTCGAACAGGACACCTGCCCCGGCGACCCGTTCGACTCCGCCAGGCAGAGCTTCGAGTACCTTCGCGACCATCTTTGTCAATCATGAGCTCAAAAGACGGAATGAACTACGCCCCGGAAGGGAAGCCGGACCCGGTCGTCGGGAAAGGTGACTTTCCATTCGCAGCAAGCCGCCTCGACCACGGCCACATCAACGGCCAGTGCCGGGGGCTGATCGAAGCCGGGGGGGAACTCCGGTATGTGTACGATCCGGACCCCGCGAAGGTGAAAGCCTTCTGCGAGAAGTATCCCGAGGTGAAACCGGTGAATTCCGAGGAGGAAATTCTCAATGATCCGGAAATCAAACTCGTGGCCGCGGCGGCCATCCCCAACGAACGGGGGCCTCTCGGGCTGCGGGTCATGGACGCGGGCAAGGATTACTTCACCGACAAAACCCCGTTCACCTCGCTCGACCAGCTCAATGCGGCACGAAAGAAGACCGCCGAGACCGGGCGGAAGTACATGGTCTACTACGGCGAACGCCTGCACAACGAGGCCGGCATGTTCGCCGGCGACCTCGTCGACCAGGGCGCGATTGGCCGGGTTCTCCAGGTTGTCGGTTTCGGCCCGCACCGGATCGGAAACCCGAAGAACCGGCCCGACTGGTTTTACAAAAAAGCCCGGTACGGCGGAATTCTCAGCGATATTGGCAGTCATCAGTGCGAACAGTTCCTTCACTACACCGGAGCCCGGGACGCGGTGGTCAACTCCGCCCGGGTCGAAAACTTCAATCATCCGGACTACCCGGAGCTTGAAGACTTCGGCGAAGCCTCCCTGGAGGCCGATAACGGCGCCTCGTTCTACTTTCGCGTGGACTGGTTCACCCCGGAAGGTCTTCGCACCTGGGGCGACGGACGCACCTTTATCCTCGGCACCGAGGGTTACATCGAATTGCGCAAGTACATCGACGTCGCCACCGACCGCATGGGCGACCAGCTCTACCTGGTCAACGGCGACGGAGAAAAGCACATGGACCTCCATGGCAAAGTCGGCTTTCCCTTCTTCGGACGGCTGATTCTCGACTGCCTCAACCGCACCGAAAACGCCATGACCCAGGAACACGCCTTTAAGGCGGCGGAACTCTGCCTCAAAGCCCAGGACCTGGCCGAGAACCGCCGGGCGTAGGCGGCTTCAAGGCCCGGGGGGTCACCCAGGTGCGGCCTCGCCCGGGAATTTCAATCCTCCAACCGTCGCTGCACGATCCCGAAGCTTTGACTGTTGAGGCGCGTTGCGCCCGCCTCAACGCTTCCCCGCCGTCCAGCGGATGCCGCCGAGGAGGTGTTCGCGAAACTCGGGCTCGCTGTAGCTCTCCTCCGTGTGGCCGCCGCCGGTGTACCAGGAGCGGCCTCCGTCAAATTCGCGGCACCAGGCGATCGGATGGTCTTCCTCCATCCCGCTGCCATCGAAGGTCTCCGGGTCCAACGTCAGCAGCACCTCGACCTCGTCGCGCGGATTGCGCCGGTAATTGTACCATTCGTCGCGCCGCTCCCAGCGTTCCGGCAAATGCCGCGTCGAAGGATGATCACGGTCCTCCACGTCGATCACAGCCTCCTGGACGGGAGGGTGGTTCTCAAACCAGGCGCCGACCAGCTCGCCGTACCACGGCCAATCGTATTCCGTGTCGGCGGCCGAATGAACGCCGACATAACCGCCGCCGGACCGTATATACCCCTTGAGCGCGACCCGCTGGTCTTCGTCAAATAGCGTTCCCGTCGTATTGAGAAAAACGATCGCCGCGTAACCGGCGAGATTTTCGTCGGTAAAGACCGCGGCCTCCTCCGTCGCCTCGACGGCGAACCCGTGCTCCCTTCCCAGCTCCTCGATCGCCTCGATACCGGCGGGAATCGACCCGTGACGAAACCCTTCGGTCTTTGAAAAGACCAGCACTTCGAACTCCTTCTCCGCATCCGTCTCGCCGCCGACCGGCACGATGAAAACGATCAGGGCCGCCAGAGCGGCCAGGGATAAAGCAACGGGCGTCGTCAATCGGGCGGTTCGGTTCATGGCTGAAGTCAGGGTTGAGTTTTCCCCGAGCATGCCGTCCCTGGCTGTGAGGTCAAGCCGTTGCGTGCTTGACCCCCCGCCCGAAACCGCCAATGGATTGAGCGCTTATGGCCACGGACAAATCAACCGCTCCTTCCATGGAGTCCATCGTCTCTCTCTGCCGCCGCCGCGGCTTTATTTTTCAATCATCCGAAATTTACAGCGGCATCAACGGCTTTTTCGACTACGGGCCAATGGGCGTGGAACTGCGCCGCAACATCAAGGACGCCTGGTGGAAGGATTTCGTGCAGCGGCGCGACGACATCGTCGGTCTCGACTCCAGCATCATTCATCACCCGAAGACCTGGGAGGCCTCGGGCCATGTCGACAACTTCACCGACCCGCTCGTGGACTGCAAGGTCTCCAAACAGCGCTACCGCGCCGATCAGCTCTTCTTCGCGCCGGTCGTCGTGGACGGCCGGACCGCCGGTTACGTCTCGGCGCTCGAAAGCGACAACGTCGAGGCGGAACTGCGGGAAGCCGCGGAAAAGTTGAAACGCAAAAAGGCGATCCAGGGGGAACTCGGGCCCGTCCGGCCGCGCGAGTTCACCGAAGCCACTCCCGAAGAGATTCGCCTGATCCCCTCCCCCGCCACGGGCGAGCCGGGCAGCCTCACCCCGCCCCGCTCGTTCAACATGATGTTTGAAACGCAGGCAGGGGCCCTCCGGGACGGTTCGGGTCTGGTCTATCTCCGCCCGGAGACGGCCCAGGGGATTTTCATCAATTTTAAGAACGTCGTCGACAGCGGCAGGTCCAAAATACCCTTCGGTATCGCCCAGATCGGAAAAGCCTTCCGCAATGAGATCAATCCCCGGAACTTTATTTTCCGCTCGCGCGAGTTCGAGCAAATGGAGATTGAATACTTCATCTCGCCCGACGAGGACTGGCAGAGCCGGCACCGCGAGTGGATCGATACCGGCAACTCGTGGCTGGAAAGTATCGGCATTCCCGCATCGGCCTTGAGCGAGTACACCCATCCGAAGGAAAAGCTGTCTCACTACTCCAAGGGGACGGTGGACATCATGTACGCGTTCCCCTTCGGCGTCCAGGAACTGTGGGGGTTCGCCGCACGGGGCGATTTCGACCTGATGCAGCACCAGAAGTTCAGCGGCAAGTCGATGGAAATCTTCGACGAGGCTTCGAAGAAAAAATTCATCCCTCACGTCATCGAACCGAGCGTGGGCGTGGACCGGATCCTCCTGGCCGTCCTCTGCTCGGCTTATGCCGAGGAGGAGGTCGGGGGTGAAAAGCGGACGATCCTCAAATTCAGCCCCCGGGTCGCGCCGATCAAGGTGGCGGTTTTCCCGCTGGTCAAGAATAAGCCGGAACTGGTCCGGCTCGCCGAGGAGCTTTACCGGAAGCTCCAGCGCCACTACAACGTGTTTTTCGACACCTCGGGCGCCGTGGGCCGGCGTTACCGGCGCATGGACGAAGCGGGCACGCCGTATTGTGTCACGTTCGATTTCGACTCCCTCGAAGACGGTTCCTTCACGCTGCGCGAGCGCGATACCATGGAGCAGAAGCGGATGAACGAGGAGGACCTCTTCCGCCTGCTCGACGAGACCGTTTACTGAGGGCAAACGCACGGGCACCCTGCCGGAAGAGTGCCTGCAAGGGTCTGCTCACCAACGGACGGGCGCCCCCCTCCTTTGAATCCTTATGGGAAGATTCACATTTTTTTTAATCAGGACCGAAACGCCGGCAACGCCCTTGATCCCGCTGTTCAGGCCGTTTTCGGGAATTCATTTAAGGGAAACCCCTACGGCTCCGGACCGCGCCAGGCACCCGCTTTCACCCTTGACCGCAAAATATTTGTATAAGAGTCTCTTACACTGAATCAACAAGTCCAAGCTTTCCCGCCGGCAGTCGAGGTAGCCGGCAATCCGATACAGGCAGCTGTTCCACGAGGCTATTGCCTATCGCCTGCAGGGCTCGTGTAATGATCGAAAAGCAGGTCCTCAGTTCATTAACATGGCGCGTAAAATCAGTTTTCTCAATTACAAGGGAGGAGTAGGCAAGACTTCTCTGATCGTAAACCTCGCCTCGTGTCTCGCGTTGGAAGGCAAGCGTGTCTTGTTGTTCGACCTGGACACACAGTCGAACGCAAGCATCTGGCTGCTGCGTCTGGACCGCTGGAACCAGATCAACAGCTCGGGAGAGGGAGCGGTTTATTCCATTTTCAATCCCGGAACCACCACCATCGCCGATTGCCTCGTGCGGGACGTCGTCGAGAACAAAGACGGCGAAAAACTGATTCCGGGGCTGGACCTCATCCCCACCACCTTCAATCTTGTCGACCTCGAAAGCGATCTGGAGACCGGGAATCCGGAACAACCCCCGTACTCCATTTTCCGGGAACAGCTTGAGGAAATCGAGGATGAGTACGATTTCATCCTCTTCGACTGTCCGCCGAACATCCTCCGGGCTTCTCAGTGCGGTGTCTACAGCAGCAACGAGATCTACGTGCCCTCCAACCCGGACGCCCTCAGTCTGATCGGATTCACCCTGCTCGTCGAGAAGCTGCAGAAATTCCACCGGGCCTCCGCGAGTTTCCGGAAAAGCGGAATGGGCGTTCCCGCGGAGATCCGGGGCATCATCTTCAACTCCATCAAGGGCAACACCGATATCGAGGTTCCCAAGATCAGGATGCAGCTGCGCATGAACCAGTTTCGCAGCCAGAAGAAGGTCTCTTCCCAGGCGAAGATTTTCAGTACCCAGATCCGGGATGCCAACATCGTCCGCAGAGCGGTCACTCTCGGTCTCCCCGTTCCGCTCGTGGGTGAACAGCGAAGTGAAGGCGAGAGCGTCATCACCGACTACAAGAAACTCGCGTTGGAATTGATTGATCACGAACCCAATTAACCTTCCTGCCATGTCCGAATCAGAGGATCCTAAGTCCAAGAAGTACACTCCGGCCCATTGGGACAAACTGCGTGCCAGCTTCCAGAGCTCCATGCTCGTTGACACACGCCTTTCCAGCCTGGCTGAAAGCCTGGATACGGAAAGCTGGCCCCTGAAGGGAAAAGATGAAACCCCCGCCAAGTACATCGATCTTTCGTTTGAAGAGCTTGAGGAAACCCAGGAACTGGCGGGGCACCCTCACCGTATCGAGCTCCTCATCGACATTCTGGACGGCACGCTTGCTTTCGACGATCCGTTCGGCGACATGGTTCAGGCTGAAGAAGCCAGCGCTTCAGAAGACAACGACGTCCTGAAGAACCTCGCCCGGTTGCAGATTCCCCCGGAATACCCGATTTCTCTGACGAATCTCTCGAAAGAGTCGCTCCGCCTCTGCGAGAACCAGCAACTGAAGACCCTGCAGGAATTCGCCGATTTCTCGCAGAACATGGCCCAGCATATCGTCCTCGCCGGAGACTTCCGCAAGTTGCTGAATTCCCTCATTTACGTTGACGAGAATACGATCGCCACTTTCCTGCCGTTCCGCCCCGGGAGCAAGGGCCTCCACCTGGCTGAAGCGATCGGGTTCGCCATTAACAACGTCGAAACCGAAGAACGCCTCGCCCTGTACCGAAAGTACGGGGGACGACTTGAGGAGGATGAGCAAGGCCTCGCGGCAAAGGTGCCCGGTCAGCGAGTCGGCGAGGTCGAGAAGGATTTGAAACAACAGGTCCGAACCCTGTTCGAGTGGTTTGATAAAGAAAGGGAAGACCTCGAATCAATGATCCACTACGGCCAGTCGCTCGATCGTTTCTTTATTCCGATCAATGACCCCGTCAGGGAATTGATTGCCACCCGAATCGTCGGTGATTCTCTGAAGAAACCGGCCGGACCCGCGAGACCGGAGGCCCCTGCCGAATCAAAGACCCCGCAGGGGTCGGCCGGAGGAGCTTCGGAGGGTCTTCTCGATAAAGTGACCGGCTTCTTCAGGAAAACCGCCGAGTTCTTCAGAACACTTCTCCGGAAATAGCCTGTCGCCGCTTTGTTGTTGGGATTTTTTGATTTCCAAGTATAATGGAGACTATGAACAGCCGGCCATTGCCTCCACTGAAGCGTAAGCTAAGCCTCCCCAGGCTGGCGGATTACTCGGCGCAGCTCACGCGCGAGTCCCGGCGCTCGGTCGAAACCATCCGGTCCCTGACCCGCTCGGAGCTGGGAGAAGCCAAGCCTTTGGCTTCGACGGATCTCGAAGCTCTTGAATCGTCGCTCAGGGAGCTTGAAGATACCCTGAACGAACGGGAAAAGGCTCTCCAGGAATCCGAAGCCCGCCTTCAGGAGAAGGAACGGGACATCTGGGAAACCGAAGCGTTGATCAAAGCCCGCGAAAAGCTTCTCCAAAGCAACCAGCAAAACGCTTCATCGGGCACGGGCGAGCTCTCGCAGGAGTCAAAACAGGCCATCGAGGAATGGAAAGCCGAACTGGAGAAACAGGAAAAAGTCCTCCAGCAATCCAAGGCCTCGCTCAAGGAGCGTGAAGAATTTCTCGACGCCAGCGAAAACACTCTCTTCGACAAATTCCAGCAGCAGCAGGAAGAGGAAACCCGCCTGGAACAGATGAGGGAGGAATTGGAGTTCCGCAAACAGGAACTCGACCGCCGCGAAAAGGAACTGGCCGAGCGGGAAAAGTAGAAGCGGGTTTGCCGCGCGCTGCTTGCGGGCCAGGGCCTGCCGGCTTTTTTCCCCCGCAGCTCCCTCCGGACAAAGGAACTCCTGAATCGTCCGCGGCAGGTCCGGCGCAGCATATCCCGCGTAGAGCCCGGGCCGGCCCGACGCACGGCTTTTTCATTTGGCCTCTGAAGGCCGCATGAAAAAGCATTTCAGATCCTGAATTTGAAATTTGAGATTTTTGGTTAAAAAAAGCGGATTAAAGCTTGCAAATGAAAAGACCGTGCGGCCCGACGAGCCCGGATCAGCCTTTTCTTGACATTTCCCCCTCTTCTGATTCTCCTCTCACAGCCGGCCCCCGCTTTCGGCCGGCAGTCGCTGTCAGGCCGGCTTTCTCGTCACCATAACCACCTCCACGGAACGCTTTCGCCCTGAACGCATGACTCTCCTGTTCCAGACATTCCTCGCGCTGATCCCGATACTCTCGGTCCTGTTTTTCCTCGTTATCCTGCGCTGGCCCGCGACCCGGGCGATGTCTATCGCCTTCGCGGTCACGGCGCTCGTGGCCCTGACCCTTTGGGGCGTCCCCTTCGTCCGGGTGGCCGCATCCACGGTGGAGGGACTGATTATCGCCCTCTCGATCCTGTACATCGTCTTCGGCGCCGTCCTGCTCCTCAACACCCTGAAGGAATCGGGCGCGGTAAGCGCCATCCGGCGAGGGTTGCTCGACGTATCTCCGGACCGCCGCATTCAGGCCATCATCATCGCCTGGCTCTTCGGCGCCTTCATCGAAGGCGCCTCCGGATTCGGCACGCCCGCGGCGGTGGCCGCCCCCCTGCTGCTTGCCATCGGTTTCCCCGCGATGGCCGCGGTGATGGTCGCCCTCATCATCCAGAGCACCCCGGTCTCCTTCGGTGCCGTGGGCACGCCCATTCTGATCGGCGTGGCAACGGGCCTCGGCGAGGCCTCGATCGTCGTCGAGCGGATTTCCCAGCTCGGGCTCACCCAGGCCGAGTACATCTATGGCATCGGCGTACGCGTCGCCCTCTTCCACGGCATCATCGGCACCTTCATTCCCCTGGTCATGGTGGCCGCGCTTACCCGCTATTTCGGCGAGAGAAAATCGTGGCGGGAAGGCTTTGCCATCTGGCGCTTCGCCCTCTTTGCCGGGCTTTGTTTTACCGTGCCCTACATGTTGACCGCCCTCGTGCTCGGTCCCGAGTTTCCCTCCCTTCTCGGCGGCCTCATCGGGCTGGCCCTGGTCGTGACGGCGGCACGCAAAGGCGTTCTCAAACCCGAAAAAAACTGGGATTTCCCTCCCAGGGAAACCTGGCCCGCTCTCTGGATGGGAACCCTGAGCGGGGAAGTCTCCGCGGGCCGCAACAACATGAGCCTGATACGCGCCTGGTTCCCCTACGTGCTCGTGGGCCTCCTGCTCGTCCTCACCCGTCTCGAAGCGCTTCCGGTCAAGGGGTGGCTCCAGGCGGGCAATATCCGGTGGCCGGAGATTTTCGGAAGCGACATCTCCGCCGCGATCAACCCGCTCTACCTGCCCGGCGCGGTCTTCGTCACCGTCGTGCTCCTGACGTTCTTCATCCAGAAAATGAATCTGCGGGAACTCGGGTCCGCCGCCGGGGTTTCCGCGAAGACCCTCCGCGGCACCGCCCTCGCCCTCGCGTTCGCCGTGCCGATGGCACGGGTCTTCCTCAACTCCAACGTGGAAGCCGAAGACATCGCCAGCATGCCCATCGTGCTGGCCGAAGGCATGGCCGCCCTGGCCGGGGGCACCTGGCCCCTGTTCTCGCCGATCGTCGGCGCCCTCGGCGCGTTCATCGCCGGCAGCAACACCATCAGCAACATGATGTTCTCCCTCTTCCAGTTCAGCACCGCGGAACAGATCGGCATTTCAGGGGCGATCATCGTCGCCCTCCAGGCGGTCGGGGGCGCCGCCGGCAACATGATCTGCGTGCACAACGTCGTTGCCGCCTCCGCCACCGTCGGACTCAACGGCCGCGAGGGCTCGCTCATCCGCATCGTGCTCATCCCCATGACCTACTACCTCCTCGCCGCCGGCCTGCTCGGCACCCTCGCGATCTACGTGCTGGGACTGAG
>PWMU01000073.1 GCA_003558065.1 Opitutia bacterium
AGGAGCGCCGCTCGGGGAGGTTTCGGTCGCGCGGGAGGAAGTCTGGCCGGTGGAGCGGAAGATACGTCTGGCGTTCGAAGCCAACGACGACGGTTCGCCGGAAGGCGGCCACGCCCGGGCCGGGGGCGTTTATTATGAGACCCTCGACAATCTGCATCACCAGTCCATTCACCTGCGGGGCGAGTTTACACTGCGCCGGGTGAACGCCATCACCGAACTGAACCCGGAGCTTTGACCATGTCATTCTCTTTTTTTGCCAGAGCGTTTCTCGTTTCGGTCCTTCCGGTACTGGTCCTGCTTGCCGCGCTTCCGCGCGCCGGTGCGTTCGAGGACGACCTCATGCCCGCCGCCGCGACGGTGCGCGTGGATGGCGGCGATCAGGACCGCGTGCTGGCCACCCATGTCGACGCGTCGGGAAACATCTATGTAGTGGGAAGCTTTACCTCCGACACGCTGAAGTTGAATCTTTTCGGCGAAGCCGACATCGAAAATCCGGAAGGGGATGTGGTAAATCTGGACCTTAGCGAGCAGGTTCACGGCGGGTCCGGTGAGGATATCTTCGTAGCGAAGCTCGGATCGGACGGGGAAGCGGAATGGGTGCAGATCGCGCCGAGTACACAAAACGCGGCCGCGACCGGGGTCGTGACCGATGAGGACGGAAACGTGTATGTTTCCGGCTGGTTCGAGGGAACGACGACGTTCAACCGGCAAGTGACCCCGGAGATTCATTTTGATGGTGGCCAGGTCTCGCTCACTGCGAACGTGTTTGTGGCGAAACTCAGCCCGGGCGGGGGTTGGCAGTGGGTAGAGCCGCTTGAGCTTTCCTTGTACACTTTTGAGAGCCGGGATCAATCGACCGACGCGGATACAAGCTCGGGTGAACTGGCCCTTGTATCCGACCGCAACCGGTTTGGAATGAATAAGGACGGCGGCGCAGGTAATTCCCTCGGCATCGACGAGGATGGTAATCTGTACATTACCGGGGTGACGCGGGACAATACGATACGTTCGTGGAATACAGTCGGGCGCTCATTTATCGCGATGGAATTTTCGCTGCTCTCTGGCCTGGTCCTGGGGGTTGGCGAGGAACGTATCGATGTGCCCATCGCAGCGAGCGTTTACGGCGACGGGGAGTTCAATCCGGTCTACAATTTATGGCTTTACTCGCGGATACACACCGAGCGTATTCATAATCCGTTTATTGCCAAACTGGGTGCGCCCGAACTCGATCTTGAAGGAAGCGAGGAGGAACGCGAGTGGAAATGGATGCGGCCGGTCCACGAGGTGGAACGGTTTCCTGTTTCCGGAATGGGAAGCTTTCAAGGCGAAAACCCTGGAACGAACCGGATCCGGATGCGCAATATGGAGGTGAGTTCCGAAGGCGATATTGTTTTGGGAGTCGCCTGGAATGACGTGATTGATTTTGGCGGCACGACTTATGAAACCGACGACTGGAGCGGGCTGGTGGCCCGATTGAATAGCGACGGCGATGTGCGATTGGCCCGGGAAATCCGTTCGTCGGGGTGGGTGGATCCGTCAGCCGTTTTGTACGACGCGGAAAACGAGCGGATTTATGCGGCGGGCGTGGTGTCCAATAGCAACGAAGCGGCGTTTTCGGAGGATCCCGGAGAAAAGGTCGTTGCGGGGCCCGGCCAACGATGGGGATGGGTCGGGCGTCTCGACGCCACGGGTAATTGGAACTGGGTGGAGACGTTTGAAGGAGAGGAGCAGCTTTTGGTGAGCAACCTTTTGCGCGATTCCCTTGGCGATTTTTATGTGTCGGGGAGCTTTCAGGGCGGAGCGGTTTTTGACGACCATTCAGTCTCGCATCATTCCGCGGTTTTCGAAGCGCCGTATTTGGCCCGTCTGATTCGGAACGACGAGGAGGAGAGAGAGTGGGGTTGGGCTTTGGCCCCACCGGTTCAGCCGCGTTACGAGTCGGAGGACGAGGTGATTTCGAGCATTGATACAGCCTATCACGATGCGGGACTCCTCCTGGGGCCGGCGGGAAATCTGATCTGGGCTTTGCGGACTGGCTCCCACGGTGAGCTGGGAGAGAATTTGCGGACGGAGAAAGCCATGAGCACGGTCAGCAGCCCGGTTGAATTCAGTCCCTTCGGCCTGAGCGATCGTTTGGATCAGGATTTTAGTTTCGAGCAGGGGCCCGACCAGCATTTCGGCCACGGTGCATCCCTTTATTCCCTGTCCGCAGGGGGCGAGCTCGAAGGGGAGTTTGCTCCCGTGGCCCGGTTTGTTGCCGGTCAGGCGATCGAACCTCCCGACGGCGCGCATGAAGAGAACGGACGCACGCTGCAGCCGGAGATTTTTCGGCCCGACGGGTCCGAGTTCGATTGGTCGCCCCACTTCTTCTGGGACGATTACGCCGGCAAGTTGCACGCGGTTTCGCCGATCGTGGCCGAACTCCGGTGGCCGGTGGATGACGATCCTCAGAACGAGGAACGAATCGAGCAGATCGTCGCCGTGAGTTGGCCGGATGAGACGCAAGGGCTCGAGCGGCACCTCGGCCTGGCGGGGCCCGAGGAAAACGAGCCCGTGGTACCGCTTAATCCGGTCAACGGAGCCTACCGCTTCGGGTCGGTGCTGTTTTCCCAGTACGATGCCGAACTGACTTCCGACGAACGGTTGATTCCCGACGGGGTCGGCTTCAGCACGCTATTGTATTTCGAAGGGGAAGACGGGATTCAGGGGGAAGCCCCGGCGCGTCTTCAGGTGGTGGAAACCGTGGATTGGCGGGAGGATGTGCAGACTCGGGACCCGCAGGCGGCAACGATCGGAGCGCCGCTCGACGGATCGGAATGGAATCACGACGATCCCGAAGGCAAAAACGGCTTTGTCGTGAGCCCGACGGCGCCTTTCGACGGCGCCGGCGGGTCCGCTTCCCACATTCGTGAAGAACGTGAAGGACGTATCATACCGGTTAACACCAGTAATCCCGAGGGTGTCGATCCATTGGACGTACTTTGGTACCGGAGCGACGAAATCGGCGTGGGCTGGCCGTCGGTGGCGGTGCGGTACAAGCCGGACTGGCCGGAACACTCCGATCACATCATTATCGCAAGCCAGCGGGGATCGGAGCTGACGTATAAGGGGATGGATGGCGAAGAGAACACCCACGTTTACGAGCAGCCTCTTCTGACCGAAGAAAAGTTTCCCTCTCCAGAGGTGTACCGACAGCCGGATCGGGATTTGCCGGGATACAATCCGAATGAGGAACACGCATTGGTTCTTCCCTCGGAACGTACGGGAGAGGCGGCGGTGTACGCACTGCGTAACGACCTGAATCATTTCGAAGAAGAGTACACATCGGATCCTTATGTTCTTTTGAAGTACGAAGACCCCGATGAGGAGAACGCGTGGCGGTTCCGGGTTTATCGGGTTCTGGTCGAAGGCTCGGCCGAGCGGATGATTGAGATCGACGATGACTCGAGCGTGACCGGCGAAACGGATTCGTATTATTTTGAAGACTATACCGCGCAGGCCGGCGATCTCATGGTTGCGCCTTATCCGCTGAGTGCGATCGGAACCGCGCCGGAGACCGAAGGAGGAGGTGATGCGTTTTGGGTGGATGTGAACGGGGATGTGTGGGCGCGTTCGGCCGGCGAGGTGATCGCGCGCTACCATTATCCGGTCCTCGAGGAGTTTGATTTTCCGGGGGAAGAGCCGGCGCCGGAAAGCACGCCGTGGCTGGGGTATTACGAACCTGACTTCAATCCGACGCCGCCGGGTGAGGCCATTGAGATCCGTTTTACGGTGGATTGGCCCGACGAGGTGCCGACGCTGCGGGTGGGAGATACGCTGACCGAGCCCAGAGACGGGCTTCCCGGTGTCATTGATTGGGTTGCCGGAACGATGATCTACGACGACAACGAGCCGGAACTCGGCCACGCCGATTCCGAGATCGCCGCGCAGGCCAACCCCTTGAACACGACTTCGCGTTTAATCGACGCGACTTCCGAGCGTTCCGTTCCGATTGAAAACGGTCAGGTGGACGGGTTGAGCCTGGATCTCGGCGACGGTTTTCTGGATATTTTCCCGGTCGAGGGCGGGTATTTTCAATTCCCCGATTTGCCGCAGAGTCTGCGCGATCGCCTGCGTCTGGACGCCCGCAGTCTCGACGATCTCCGGCTCGCCTTCCGGGGCCATGAGTTTACGCAACCGATTCCGCCGGTATTGATGCCCAATATCATGACACCGTTGGAAAAGGAGAACGCGATTGAAATCGGCGACGGACTCGCGTCATGGGAGGAGTTGGTTGAGGCGTTGTTTATCAAGACGCGTAATCCGAACCTGCTCGATCTCGACGATCTCGGCAATCCGGACGAGCGGATTCTTACCGGTTTGAAAAAGGACGACGACGGGGTTCTGCGGTTCGAGGATCTAAAGGGCGGACTCGCCCTGACCGCCGGGCTCGCGCAGGGCACCGGCTACGTCACTCTTGCCGAAAACAACGACCCGGATCTGACTTCGCCGGTTTCGCTGCATATATTGCGGGTGGAAACGCCTCCCTCGGGCGGGCGTCTGGTCGTGGTGCCGAGCGTGAACGCGCTCAACGAATACATCTGGATCCGGCACGCCTTTGATTTTTCCGGGGATCCCGGGGCTTTGGAATTTGATTGGTACTACACTCTGGACACGGGCGATACCCCTCCCGAGATGCCCGAACCAGGTGAAGATCCCGGAGGCGCGTGGAACACCTTGACCGGAGCCGGTGAAGAGACGGAAGGGCTGCACGAAATCCGGATCGGCGGTCCGGGGCTGCGGACACTTTCAAACCTGTTCGTGATCGGCCGATATACGGGTTACGGCGACCTGAACGAGAACGACGAGGACTTCGTGACCGAGTGGGTCGGCCAGGACCGGAATGACCCATTGCTGGTGCAGGGGTGGATCGACCGGGTGTTGGAGGGGATCGGACCGTTTGAAGAGCGCGCGAACGAGCTGCATACAACGCCGGCATCAACGTATGTGAGCATGATTCGTCAGGCCGGGCAGCGTTTCGAGGGACCGGTCGCGTTGAACGACGATCCGGAGTTTCTTCAGCAGGTGGGTCTGATTGAATTGTACGAAACGGTGTTGCGGCGGGGGATGAATCTGAGCATAGAGGCCGGCGATCCCGTGACAAACCCCGCGGTCAACAACGCCCTTCTGCGGGCGGCCACGCGCATTTCCGACTTTTACATGCTGCTGGGCAACGAAGCGTACGCGGACGCGCAGGACCCGACGATCGGTTTTACGACCAGCGACGGAGAAATCGGCTCGCTCGCCCCCGCCTTGCACGCGTTTGCGAACCAGCAACCGTCGCTCCTGCACGAGGAGCTTGCGCTTTTGCGCGGACGCGACGGTTCGGGTGCCAGCGTTACGATTCGGCCGGTTTACAATCGACTGTTCTGGAATTTCACCGGCGGCCTGGAGGGCGAACCCGCCTACGTGCAGAACTACAACATCACGGATCAAACCGGCGACGGCGCGGTGACCGAGCAGGACGCCGCAATCATGTATCCGCAGGGCCACGGCGATGCCTGGGGGCATTACCTGACCGCATTGAAGAGTCACTACCGGCTCATGCGGCATCCCGAATTTGATTGGATCCCCCGCACCCAATCGACGACCGTAGGCGGAATCCGGGTTGAAGTGGACTACTTTGACGAGCAGAAGTTCGCCCGGGCGGCCGCGGCGCGGGCCCGCGCCGGAGCGGAAACCGTCAACGTGACGTACCGCAAGGAATACACCGCCAATCCGGCGGGCCAGTGGCAGGGGTACCGGGACACGGACCGCGAGCGCGCCTGGGGGGTGGACGATTGGGGGCGTCGTGCGGGGCAGGGGGCGTACTTCGATTGGGCCACCGCCAATGCGGTGCTTCCGGAGCGTCATGACGAACACCTGGATCCGGAGCAGACCGACGAGCCGAGCGGGCTTGCCCGCATCGACCGGGAGACCGTGAAGGATCTTCGGGAGATCCCGGCGGCGTTCAACCGCGTCCAGGGCCGGCTCGACGAGTCCGACCGGGGGTTGAACCCGCTGGGGATTGCCGAAGGCGATGCGATCCCCTTTGATATCGATCCCTCCCGGGTCGACGAAGGGGACACGCATTTCGAGCAAATCTACGAGCGGGCTCTGGGGGCAACGGATAATGCGCGCCTTCTCTGGGACTACGCCAACGAACTTTCCAATCGCCTGCGCCAGCTCGAGGTCACGTCCGACGACTTCGCCCGGGAGGTTCAGGAAGAGGAACTGCATTTCAAAAACCGACTGATTGAAATCTTTGGGTACCCGTATGCCGGAGACATCGGTCCCGGTGAAATTTACCCGGACGGATACGACGGGCCGGATATTTACAATTACATGTACATCGACACTGCGCAGATTGTCGGAGAAATTCCCGAACCCGCGGATGAGATCACGGCCTATTACGAAGGTATTCGCCTGGGACCCGCCGACGACGAGTCCATCGAAGATGCGTTTGCTCATTTCTTCGAGAGCGATGCGCCGTCGGTGCAGACTTTCGATAATCAGGATCAGTTGTTGGAAATCGATTACCGCCTGAGCACTCCCGAGGATACCGGTTCGGGATGGGCTTTTCAGGCGACACCCGACATGGGCAGCCGGCGGGCGCCGGGAGAAATTCAGATGGCGCTGCAGGCCATCGTGGAACTGGAGGCGGAATTGCTCCAGGCGCTGGGAGCGTATCGCCGTCACGTGCAGGGCATTGAGGATCAAATCGAGCTGCTCGAAGCCCAGTACGGAATGGGCGCCGAGCAGTTGGAGCTACTGAATTATCTGGCCGACGAAACGGTATCGCTTAACGAAGGCATCCTGGATTCCCGGCGCACCGAAGAGCGACTCGAGTTGGCGCGGGAGATTTCCGCAAACATTACGGAAGCGATCGTCGAGGCCATGCCGATTGTCGCCGGTTTCAGCACCGACGTCACCTCGGTGGCGCGAGGGGCGGTCCGCGCCAGGCATGCCATTTTCGACGGCATTGCCGGCGGATTCTCGCAGCGCGAACGCATCCGGCAGAACGAAATGGAGCTCGCCAAGGAAAACCTCGAGCTTACCACCAATGTCGAGATCGAAAAATTGGAATTCCGTTTCGAGATCCGGCAGCAGCTCAAGGAAATCGAGGAGCGGCTGCGGGAGGAGATGGCTTTCCGGTTGGATCTGTTGCAAAAGCAGCTCGAACTCGAGTCGGCTTCCGGGCGCGTCCAACAGGCCATTGCCGAAGGCCAGCGGGTTTTGGAGAAGCGGGCGGCGTTTCGCCGCCGGGTGGCCGGGGCGGCCCAGGTCGCGCGGTACCAGGATATGACCTTCCGGAATTTCCGTAACGATGCCCTGCAAAAGTACCGGGCCTCTTTCGACCTGGCGGCGCGCTACGTGTACCTGGCAGCGAAAACTTACGACTATGAAACCAACCTGGTCGGCGGCGATTCCGCATCGGGAGAACGGTTCTTTAACAATATTATCCGCGAGCGCGCGATAGGTCAGTTTATCGACGGGGTCCCGATCCACGGGGTGGAAGGGCTTTCGGATCCGCTTGCGCGTATGGAGCAGAACTTTGACGTCCTGAAAGGACAGCTCGGATTCAACAATCCACAGGTGGAAACCGGACGCTTTTCGTTGCGGCGGGAGTTGTTCCGGATCCGGGAGGATTCCGAGGAGAACTGGCGCCATACACTCGACAACCATCGCGTGGACGACTTGTGGGAGATCCCCGAGTTCCGCCGGTACATGCGCCCGTTTGCGCCCGAAGCGGCGGGCCCGCAACCGGGGATCGTACTGCGCTTCAGCAGCGATATTACGTTTGGACACAACTTCTTCGGGCGTACCCTCGGCGGCGGCGACAGCGCGTACGATCCGAGCAACTTCTCGACAAAGGTCCGTTCGGTGGGGGTGTGGTTCGACAATTATGACGGCTCCGGACTTTCGGCGACGCCGCGGATCTACCTGATTCCGGTTGGAATGGATATTCTGCGCTCGCCGCGCGGCGATACGCTGGCCACGCGCGAGTTCCAGATCATCGATCACCGGATACCGATTCCTTTTCCGGTGGGCGGGACCGATTTCAACAATCCCGATTGGATACCGATTAACGATACCCTCGACACGTCGCTGGGAACCCACCGGCGGTACTCCCGTTTCCGTGCCTTCCACGACGACGGGTTCGATCTTTCGGAAATGGTCACCGACAGCCGGCTGATAGGTCGATCGGTATGGAACACGGAATGGCTGATGGTCATTCCCGGAGGCACGTTGCTCGCCGATCCGGACGAAGGGCTCGACGTATTCATTGGCGACGAGAACAACGAAGGGATCCGGGACATCAAGCTTTTCTTTGAGACGTATTCTTTCTCCGGAAACTGATGTATCCGTTTAGACCGAATCGAGGGGCCGTATGACGCAGAAGCTTTTTATCAGTTGCCTTTCCTTTTTGAGCGGGGCGGGCGTTCTTTCCGCTCAGGAATTTGCCGAACCTCCCGTGTTGTTGTACGGCAAGGTGCATCACGCGTACGACGGGTACGAGCTGCTTCTTCAGGAGGGCGAATTGGAGTGGACGATCGTTCCCGCGAATGATCCGGAAGGGGCGTTTGCGATACCCGGGGAACTCGAAGATATCGGCGGGGAGTTTTCGTACCGGGTCGAAGTTCCCGTCGAGCGCGTGCCGGACGGATTTTCGGCGGAAGCCGCCATTACGGCCGGGCCGGAGGAATCAACGTATGATGCCGAAAAGGTGACGGTCGATGGACGCGAAGCGGAGCTTGTTTTTCCGGATGGCGGGGAAGTTGTTTCGACGATTGCGTATTCCGAACGGGATCGTGGCAAGATCCGGCGGTTTGATGTTGTGTTGATGCATCCGTTCGAGGATACATCCGGGGACGGACTGCCGGACTGGTGGGCGGAGATGCACGGTCTCGACCCGTACGATCCGACCGAGGCCGAGCGCGATCATTCCGGCGACGGTATCACCGCGATTCGTCACTATGAAATGCGTACGAATCCAAACGCGTTTTTCCTGACCTACCAGACGTGGGCGGCCGAACACGGGCTTGAGGGGGCTGAGGCGGCACCCGGCGCGGATCCGGACGGCGACGGATTTCCGAACCTGATCGAGTTTCTTCTGGATACGGATCCGGTGATACCGGACGGGCACGCCGCCGTTGACCCGATTGCAAAGAGGCAGGCGCCCTCGGGAAAAGGTGCTGCATTCCGGTTGGAATGGGCGCAGCCGGATCCGCCGCGGTGGGGGGTGAAGGTTGCCGTCGAGGCGAGCGCGAATCTCGATACGTGGGAGACGGTTTGGGAGAAAACGGTGGACGCGGCCACCTCTGTGGACGAAGTGATTTCGGAGCTCGGTACGATCGCCGACGACCATCGATTTTACCGGTTGGCCGTGCGGTTGGTGGAGGCGGATTGAGGGAGGATTGGAGCCAATGAGGAAGCCTCTTCGAACATCCGCTTCCAACGACTGTCCGGGTGCCCCGGACAGGAACCCTCCTTTTTTGAAGCCGCTTTGGCGTCTCGGTTTTTGGAGCGGGCTTGCGTGGTTGACGGTGGCGCTTTTTGCCGGATGCGGCGAGCGCGTGCCCGAGGAGACGGTCGTTGCGCGCATTGACGGCGAGACGCTCACAGTGGAGGACTTCGAGCGTTGGGCCGAGTGGACCGGACGCCGGGTCAACGCGGAAAGCCGCGAGGCGCACGTGAAGGCGTTTGTGACATTTTCTCTGCAGGTAAGGAATGCGAAGGAAGAGGGGCTTGACGAAGATCCGGAAATGCGGTTCCGGTTCAAACGGATGCTTGCCCGAGCCATGGAAGAGCGGGAGGAGTCGGGTCGGGTTGAGGAGATGGAATCTCCCGGAGAGAAGGAGCTTGAGGCAATGTATGAGAAACATCGTGACGAGTTCCGGATTCCGGAAAGAGTTCGGGTGGCAGTGATTTTCATCGATGTACCGGAGGCAGCTGAGCGCGGCGAGCGCCGGCCGCACCGCGAGAAGCTCGAAGCCGTGCGCGAAAAAGTGTCCGGGTTCGAGTCCGGCCGGGACCCGGGGCATTTCGGCGAGTTTGCGGTGCGTTACTCACACCACCATCCCTCTCGCTATGCGGGAGGCGATTTGGGGTGGTGGTTTTCCGACGACGAATCGGGCGAATGGGACGACGACATTCGCGAAGCGGCATTTGGCCTGGAGGAGCGCGGGGAAGTGAGCGAAGTATTGGATGCCCGGGACGGCCTTTACTTGCTGCGTTTGATCGAACGGGAGGAGGCCCGCTACCGGCCATTTGAATCTGTGCGCCCGCAATTGCTTCGGAAGTCGAGAATGGCCCGCGAAGACGAACGGGAAAAGGAACGCCGGAAGCAGTTGAGAGAGGGTCTCGACATTTCGGTCTATCCCGAGCGCCTTTTGCTGGAATAGACGCTTTGGGTGTGTTCGAAGGGTGCTGGTACGACCCAAAGACATCGGTAACGCTTCAGTTATGGCGATTATGCCGTGGAAAGGAGACCGAATTGACGGACGGAAGAGAATCATTTTGAGAGCCCCCTTTTACCTCAGTGGGCGAACCAGGGTGAGGAAGAATCCGAACAGGATGGTGCAGGCCACGGAGAAGCCGAGTGCCTGGACGGCGCCGATGGCGCTGGTGGCGAGGATGGAAAATACGCCGAAAGTGGTGAGTGCGGAGAGGGGAACCGAAGCGGGAAGATTGCCTCCGGCGAGGCGTTGTTCGGTGGCGAAGAGGGCGTAGTCCAGGGCGATGCAGGTTCCAAGGAAAAGCCCGATCAGATGGAAGAGATTGAGGTGTTCAAAGACCAGTGCGGCGGCGCCGAGGGTGGCGGCGGCGGCGAGGAGCGGTGGATAGACGCAGGAAAGGGCCTGTCTTCGGTAGGCCAGAAGGACGATCAATCCGAGCAGGGCGCACCCCGTGAGAATGAGGCGCGTGGAGGATTCGCGGTACAGGGCGAAGGAGGCATTGAGAGTTTCCAATTGTTGCACCGGACGGACGAATGAGGGCAGCTTGTCGATCGAATCCGAGTCGCCGGTGCGGCGGACCAGAAACCAGGTCAGGTCGGGCTTGACCTGGAGCAGCATGGACAGGGGAAGCGGCAATGCGTCGCTGAATGCCTCGAGCTGCCGGTTGTAGAGGCGCTCCGTCGGTTCGGTTTGGAGGAATTCTTTCCAGTCCTCTTCGAACGGAGAAAATGCTTCGAGTTCGAACTCGGCATGATCCAGGGCCTGGCGGAGCGCGGGAAGAAATCCGGCCGGTTGGAAGAGCCGCCATGCCGATTCGGAGCGGGAAGGAACGGGAAGGATCGCGCCGAGGTGTTCGGCGTCCCGGTCAGGCGTCCCGGCAAGCCAGGCCTGGAGATTTTCCCGGGCTTCCGACGGCGTCGAACCCAGGACGAAATAGGCGTTACCGGACGCCTGGGAGTCGAAGAGCCCCCGGATCTCCCGGTCGCGTTCCTGCAGTTCCGGATGCGGGTAATCCAATTCCCGGATATCGTCGTGCCAGGAAACCAGGAACGCCGCGGCGGCTGCCAGCAGGACCAGGGGGAGCGCCGCGTAGCCGGGAACCAGCGAGAAGGGCCGGAACCGGGGCGTCAGGTACGGGACTGCCACGGAATCGGGGAAGAGGCGCTTGAGCAGGAGGCCGAACAGAAGGGCGGCGAGAAGGCCGGTCACTGTGAAGGTCCCCACCTGGTTGAGGAGCGGCAGTTCCGAAAACAGGAGAAAAGCGAAGCCTCCGGCCGTGGATACGGCGCCGGTGAAGAGCGGGCGCAGGAGGGTGTTCCGGCTTCCGGAGGAGGGCTTGTGGAGGAAGATATGGAGACCGTAATCAATCGCCACTCCGACCAGAATGGAACCGATGACCAGGGTCAGAATGTGCACGCTTGAGAAGACCGCCAGGGTGACGTACAGGGCCGAGGCGATCGAGAGTGCCAGCAGTCCGGCAAGCGGCAGTACCAGCCGCGGCCGGCGCAGGAAAAAGCCGAGAACGCCGACGACGAACAGGAAGGTGAGGGTGTTGAGCCGTGTCACTTCCATTTGGATACGCGTTCGGCTGGCTTCGGCGAAAGCGCCGACTCCGGTGTAGTCGAAGCGAAGCCCGGGTTGCTGTTCCCGCGCGTGGTCGCGGGCTTTAGCCAGGGCTTCGAAAACGGGCTCCTGCCCCGATGCTTCAAGCGGCGAGTCCTTTTGCGTGATCCAGTACAGCTTGCGCGCCGATGACGGCGACGGGGTGCGAACGGGAAAGCGATCCAACTGCCGGGGGACCAGCAGGAACGGGTCGTGGGGGAGGATGTCGCCGGCGTGATGCGAACCGGGATCCTCGAGAAAGGCGTCCATTTCCTCCACCACACGGGCCACCATGGATTCGGCGCCGGGCGGATTGGTTTCCCATCCGGGAAAGTGTTCGTCCAGCCATCCGGGAAGGAGCCAGGAGAAGCGGTGGTCGAAGAGGACCGCTCCCGGTTCCCGCAACACGTCGCCGGACGGGGATTCCACGCGTTCGATTGCCGGGTTCCGCCGCAGGACCTCCTCGAACGTCTCGACGGCGTCCGGTTCGAGTGGGTGCTGTTCCGGGTGGGCTAGTATCCCCAGCAGAACCCGGTTCGCGGTGCCTTCCATGAACTCCCGCGCGAGGCGTGCGTCGTCCGAGCGGGCGGTTTCCGGAAGCAGCGCCAGCACGCGGGTTTCCAGGACCTGATTCCACGGGATGAATGCCGCCGGGAGCAGCCCGGCCAGAAGCAGGAGCAAAAAAATCACACCGGCCGCCGGACGCTTCATGAATCGGGCGGGAAGTAGGTGTCCAGTTCCGAGGAGCTCCAGGAGGGATCGATCTCGATGGACTCGATGGAGAATTCAACCCGGCGGTTTCGTGTTTGGTGAATGATGATTTTCCGGATATCGGTATCCGAACCGTGGATGACGATCTCGATCAAGAGACCGTCAAGCCGGGCCGAACTCGGTTCCAGTGCGAGTTCCCACTCCGTGTTTTCATAACTTCCGGAGAGCCGGAAGTTCCGCTCGATCCAGTCCCGGTCCCACTGAACGATCCGGCTGACGGCAAGGATCAGGTCCCGTGCATCGTCGGAGATGGAGACGGCTTCGGGCCGTCCGTCCGTTGCGTCGAGCAGGGTGTTGTCCCGGATCAGGAACAGCCTCTCCCTTCGTTCCTGATAATGAAAGGCGACGCCGCGGGTTTCGTGCGCCCGGAGAACCCCGGAAAACCGCTGGGCCGTCCGGCGGAACGACTGGTGACGCTCTTCATTGAAGGAGGCGGAAAACGAGGAAACCGACTCCAGGTGCTCGAACAACGCCTCCCACCGCTGCGCGGGCTGCGGCGAGTGAGCGTCCCCGGTACCCTCGACGATGGGGGCAAAAAAAATGAGCGCCAACGGGGAAAGCCTCGTCAGTGTGGATCGGATATGACGTAGAAGTCCGGTGATAAGTAAACTGAGTGGTCGCTGCATCTTTTGGTAGTTCTGAAACCCGAATCCCGAACACTGAAACCGAAACTCCCGCCTCTCCTTTGCCGCACCGGGTGCCACCGGTCAGGCGGTTGGCGGTTCCTTTCTCCATTGCCGACGGTACTTGAGGTAGGGAACGAGGCGCAAGAGGAGAAATTCCGGCACGAGGCGGACGTGCAGAAGGGTCAGTTTGATATTGTCGCGCAGGTAGTTGAAATGGGAGACGCCGCCTTCGTCCGGCCTGAGGTAGCGCACGGGCACGGCGAGCTGCCGCGGCCGGCAGCCCAGCCACGTCAGGCGCACCGCGATCTCCGGATCGAAATCGAATCCGCGGGCGAAAACGGTTTGGCGGAAGGCCTTTCGAAGTCCGTCGAGCGGGTAGAGGCGCATTCCGAAAAGGGTGTCGCCGAGGGCGGCGCCCGGGGTTTCGAGATCGGTCCAGAAGATCGTCAGTTTCCGTCCTTTCAGACGGGCCGTCGGAACGTCCGGTCCGAAAACGGGGGCGCCCATGATCAGATCCTCCGGAAAGCGTTTCCCCAGCCGAAGGAATTCCGGGATGCGGTCGGCCGGGTGCTGGCCGTCGGCATCCATGGTAAGGACATGGCTGTGTCCGGCGTTTGCCGCGGCGTCCAGGGCGTGGTGCACGGCCCGGCCCTTTCCCCCGTTGCGCGTCCGGCGCAGCACCCGGAGTCTCTCGGGGTCCTTGTCGAGCAAGGGTGCGAGGGCGGCCTCGCTGTCGTCGGTGGAGCCGTCGATCACCACCCAGACCGGATGCGGGGCCGCGTGCTCGAGCGCCTTTTCCACGGTGCCGGCGAGGATCGGGCCCGTGTTGTAGGACGGGATGAGGACCAGCGGTTTAAAGGGAGTCGGCATGGTGCAAGCAATCAAGAAAAGAGGGTGAAGCCGAGCCGTTCAATCTTCCAAGTTCCAAGTTGAAAGTTCGAGGTTGATGGTTTTTGGGCCGTGCGGCCATTCGGTACTCGTCTCCGGCGACCCCGCCGCTTCCCCCCTGTAGGGAGGTCGCTTGCGACCTCCGCGGCGGATGCCGGCGAGCGGCATCCCTACGAAAGGAGAACGGATGCCGGCGAGCGGCATCCCTACGAAAGGAGAACGGATGCCGGCGAGCGGCATCCCTACGGATGGCGCCCTGTAGGGAGGTCGCTTGCGACCTCCGCGCGGCGGTTTGTGGCACGGGATCACGGATCGTGCCGGAAGCGCCCCGAGAAGCAGCGTTTTCCGTTTTCTTCAAGGGTCAGTTTCACGTCGCCGGGGGCGGCTTTCGTTTTCAGAACGAGCCGGCCGCCCGGGAGAATAGGGCGCACAAACTTGACCTGTTCCCAGCGCCACGAGACGGGACGGAGCGAACGGGTCTGAAGGACCGCGTAGCGGCAGAAGATCAGGACGGCGTAGGCCGGGAGGACGGGGTTGCCGGGAAAATGATCCCGGCAGAAGGCGGGGGATTCGGGAATGGTGACCGCGTAGCGCGAAGACACCGCGTCGCCTGCGAGGAATTCCATCGGAAAGGCAAAGTCGTTCCGGTAGGTGTTGCGCAGGGTTTCTGCCAGGGTGTGTTCCACGTGCCGGTTCAGGGCGTTGACATGGGGAAAGGCGGCCGGATCGATTCCGGGACCGAGACGCAACGTGAACCGGGCCGGGAGGCGCGGCGGATGGAGAAAGGCATGCGCTTTTGAAAGCAGGTCGGTCCGGTGTTCGATCGTGAGGAGGCGCACCGGAGCGTTGGCTTCGCGGGCGATCAGCGCGTAACCTTTGTGGAGCGGATTCAGCGGCCAGGTTTCCGTCCGGGTGCCTTCGGGAAACACGACGATGTTAGTGCCCATCCTCAATTGCCGCACGGCTTTGCGAATGGACAGCAACCCTTCATCGTTTGACAGGTAACCGGCCATTCGGGCCGTGTGGGAACTGAGAAGGCGTCCGTGCAGCGAGGTCTTGTAAAGGCAGATGAGATTCGGCGATAGACAGAGCAAAAGGGGCGCGTCAAGGACGCTGGGATGGTTGGCGACGATGACCTCCCCGCGAATGCGGGAAAGCGGCTCGCAGTTCTCGTACCGCACCTCGAACCGGCCCGTTGCCTTTAGGAGCGCCAGGTACGCCCGCAACCAGCGTTGAATGTAAACGCGGATTCTTGCCGCGTCGCGTTCGGAGCGTTGGAAGGGGCGGGCAAGCAGACAAAAAAGGTTGAAAAGCCAGATACCCAGGAAGAATCCGAACAGAAGAAAATAATAACAAACCAGCCCGAAGATCCGGCTGCCTGAAGCTGAACTGGCCGGTTCGGGGTTCATGAGGCCGCTTCGGGATTGAGTCCCTTGAAATTGAACCACAGATACGGGTTTTCCAGCAGATGGGTTTCGAGGGCCGACAGAACCTCCTGGAAGTGTTCCCGGGCGGCGGATTGAGGGTCGTTGTGGTCGGCGGGCTTGAAGACGGACGAGGTGACGACCGGGATTCTTCCGGAGCGTTGCTCGGAACCGGCAAAGGCGAAGGCGACCGGACGGCGGAAGAGGCGGGCAAGATGATAGATGGTAACGGGGAAAAGCCGTTGTTTGCCCAGGAATGAAAAGGCTTCCAGGCGTCCGCCGTACTCCACCCGGTCGCATTGCAGACCGATGGAGAGGTTTTGCTCGATGGCGTTCTTGAGCTCGAACAGCAGGTTTTCCGGCTGGTTGACCCAGAGGAAACGGACCCGCGGCGAAAAGGTCCGGGCCATGAAGTCGGTGTCGAGAGAGTTGCCCACGCGGTGCCGGACCAGGGCAATATCCCGGTCGAATTCACTCAGCATGCAGCCGAGCAGGTCGGACTGGCCGACGTGAAACGTGCCGAAGAGCGCTGGTTCTCCCGAGGTGCAGAGGGCGTGAAAGGGCTGTGAAGCCGCGGTGTCGGCGTAGCGGAAGTCCGGCTTGAGACCGCGGGCAACCCGGAGTTTCGCCATCAACGATCGGGTAAAGGTATAAAAATGACGGTTGATGTCGCGGCGGGCCGGGCGGTGTTTCAGAACGAGTTGCAGGTAGTCGGCCGACGCCTTTCGCTGTTCGGGCATGCAGGTAACCGCGACGGAGGCGCCCGCGTAGAGAGCACAATTGACGACCGCTTGAGGAAGGACGGTGTCGCTGAAGAACAGCAGGCGGTACCCCCAGGTCGGTCCCGGATTTCGTTCGCGTGGTTGCGGGCGGACTACTTCCATTGCCAGGAAAAGTGTCCCGACGGCCCGTTCCAGGCAAGATCGGTCCGGGACTCAAGCTGCCGGGCGAAGTCGTGCAGGCTCGGCGACCTGTCGGCCGGCGGATTCGCCTCTGCGGCGGGCCGAAAGCTCAGGGTGGCCAGGGTGTTTTCCGGTTGGCGGTTGAAGTGGAGCGCCCAGGCGAAGGACTGGCGTGAGGCGGCGCCCATATCGGCGAGCCATGTCCCGGCCTCTTCGCCGGCGACAACGAGAACCTCCGGACGCCCCTCCTGGCAGGCCAGGTGGAACGCCTGGCTCAGAATCGCTTTCCCTCCGGCCATTGGATAAAGGGCGGTGATCGGTTGCTGCTTGAGGATCAGCGCCTGTTCGATTCCTCCGGGATGAATTGAGGTCTGGAAATGCGTGGGACTCGGGTGGGGGAAGCTCCCGAGGTACGCTTCGAGTGCCAGGGACTCGGTGAAGGTGGTTACGTAGAACAGAACGGTGTCACGGTTCAACGGGAAGCCGCTCAAAACCTCCGTCAGCAGAATTCCCAGGGGACTCATTCGGCGCGCCTGACGGGAGGGCAGTTTTTTCCTGAGTTCCGCCAGTTCGGCGGCGCCGTTTTCCGGACTCAGTTCGATGGCGCGGCAGGCTTGCAGAAATCGGTCAGCCATAATGGACGAGCATGGAGGCATGGGCGCCGCCGAATGCGTTGCTGAGTAACAGAATACTGTCGAAATCGCCCGGGGAAAACGGGTCGGGCCGGACGTTTGGGGCGAAAAAGGGGCCTTTGGAGCCGGGTGTGCCGGGAACGTTTCCCCGTTCCACGGCCTCCAGGGCCAGCGCCAGTTCAACCGTCGCGCAGCTGCCGAGCGTGTGGCCGAGCGAGCCCTTCCAGGAAACGAGCGGCGCATCCGGAAAGTTCCGGTGGATTGTCGTTGCTTCGAGATTGCCTGCTTCCAGCGTACCCGTGCCGTGGCCCTTGATCCAGAACCCGTTCTTCCGGTCCGGCTTCGTGTACGGGGCCAGGATCGCCTCAAAACCCGAGCCGGAAGGGTCGTTTGCCGTGAAGTGAAACATCTCATTGTAGGTGTTGCCGGCGCCGATTCGGAACCGCGACTCCCGGCTTTCCAGCACGAAATAGGCGGCCCCGTCGCCGAGGCCGATCGACCCGGTTTCCGCGTCACGGTAAGGCGCGGGAAAGTATTCATTGAGGATTTTCAGGGAGTGGAACCCCCCCGACACAAACGGGCCGACATAGTCGAAGGAGATCACCAATGCCCGCGAGGCGTGTCCCCCGCGGATAAAACTCGCGGCCCGGTCCAGGGCGAGCTGTGCGGAGACGCAGGCGTGGGAGAAAAGGGTGTGGTTGGGGCCCCACCCGAGCTGCCGGCTCAACTCCTCCACGCATCCGTGGGGCGTTGAAAAGGGCGTGAATTCGGGGCCGCGGGCTTTCCCGAGGGAATAAAGGGCGTCGATTCCATAATTGGAGCTGGCGACAAAAACCGGGTGGTCGGGACGCCCCCAGGGTTCGCCGGCCACCGGTTGGAGAAAGAGGATCAGGTCGTCCCACCAGCGCGGCGGAACGGCGTGCTGAAAGGGCTCCCGCAAAGCGAGCGGGACCGGATCCCCGCCGTCGGGGCCGAGCGCCGGGGTTGCTTTCAGCGCGATTTCACCCGCGAGGAGACGGTTCACCGTTTCCGAAGCATGGCCCAATCCGCTCAGGCAGTCGCGGTCGTGGATAAAGCATTCCGCCGGATCGGTTCCGGTTATGATTGACGGCGAGACCATAAAGAAGCGTGAAAGCCGGGCGCTGCAGGTTCAGCTCGCCCGGCCGTGCTTCCTTATATAGTTGGCGAGAACCTCGACCGATTCAAGCGCTTTCCGGCTCTCCTCGCTGCTTCCGATCTTGATTCCGTACTCCTTTTCCAGCCGAAGCGCGAGTTCCAGTCCGTCGATGGAATCCAGGTCGAGCCCCCCGCCGAACAACGGCTCGTGGTCCGGAATTTCCTCCGGTTTCACTTCTTCAAGTTTGAGGGTTTCCACAATCAGGTGCTTGAGTCGGAGATTCAAATCATCTGCCATCGGCTAAAAGGACGCCCGGGCGCCTGCGACGGTCAAGCTTTTAGTGAGCTTTGTTTTCGGGCGATCCGTTGATACGCTTTGATCGAAATCAGAAACGC
>PWMU01000017.1 GCA_003558065.1 Opitutia bacterium
AAGATCACGTAGGCCTGTCCGTGAGGACAGGGGGGTTCCGGGCGCGTCCGCCCGCTCCTGACGGAGGCGGCCTACGTGGGGGAAGAATTGGGACGGTGGGCCGGTTGCAGGATCACGTAGGCCTGTCGGTAACGACAGGGGGGATTCCGGGCGCGCCTGCCCGCTCCTGACGGAGGCGGCGCCTACGTGGGGGAAGAATTGGCACGGTGCGCCGGCTGCAGGATCACGTAGGCCTGTCCGTGAGGACAGGGGGGTTCCGGGCGCGTCCGCCCGCTCCTGACGGAGGCGGCCTACGTGGGGGAAGAATTGGGACGGTGCGCCGGCTGCAAGATCACGTAGGCCTGTCGGTAACGACAGGGGGGGTCCGGGCGCGTCCGCCCGCTCCTGACGGAGGCGGCCTACGTGGGGGAAGAATTGGGACGGTGCGCCTGTTGCAGGATCACGTAGGCCTGTCGGTAACGACAGGGGGGATTCCGGGCGCGCCTGCCCGCTCCTGACGGAGGCGGCCTACGTGGGGGGGGAAGAATTGGAACGGTGCGCCGGCTGTCGGGGGGTCCTCGTTACCGCGACCTGTCAGGGTGAAGGCGGGATGCGTTTTTCTTAAGCTTTGCGGGCGGGAAAGGCATTTTTCGGTAGCGATTTCCGTGAATAGCGTTTTTTCTGGCCGAATATGCGTTATTCTCAAACCTGTGTTTCGATCGTCTGCCTGATTGCCGCCGGTGCTGTGAGTCAACTCCACTCGGCCGCTGAAGCTCCTGATTACGAGGCGTACGCCCATCTCGGGGTGCCGCCGCTGGCTCCCGAAGATGCGCTGGAGGCCTTCGAGCTGGAAGAGGGGTTTCGCATCGAGGTGGTCGCTCACGAGCCGTTCATCCGCGATCCGGTGGCGATGGACATTGATCCCGACGGCCGGATATGGGTGGTCGAGATGACTTCCTACATGCCGGTCCACGACAAGGGGGAATGGGAGACCGCCGAATTGGAGCAGGTGCCGGAGGGTCGCGTTGTCGTCCTCGAGGACACCACCGGCGACGGACGCATGGACGACAGCCGGGTGTTTCGCGACGAACTTATTCTTCCCCGCGCGATCAAGGTGCTCGACGACGGAATCCTGGTGGCCGAACCGCCGAATGTCTGGTTCATCCGGGACACCAACGGCGACGGCAAAGGCGACGGCCGCGAGCAGGTCTACGGAGCCTATGGGGATCCGACTTCCGACAACGTCGAACACATGCCCAACGGACTGTTCTGGGGAATGGACAACTGGCTGCACAGTTCGCACGCGGGCGTTGACAGTCTGCGGCGGTTTGGAGGGCAGTGGCATGTCCGTCCCTTCGGGAGGCTCGGGCAATGGGGGATGACCCAGGACGATTGGGGCCGGCTTTACTCGGCCCACAACCGCCGACCGCTGCAGACACACCTCGTGCCGTACGGGTACGGCGACCGCCACCCCCGGTTCACTGTCCGGGCAGGAAAGAACGCCAGTATCGCCCCCGGGCAGCCGATGTGGCCCGCGCACGTTACCGGCGTCAATCGGGGGTACCGCGACAGCGAAGTGCGAGAGGACGGGAGTTTGAAGCGCGCCACGGCGACCTGCGGGCCCGTCATCTACCGCGGCGATCAGTTCGGCGACGACTACCGGGGCAACGCGTTCGTCCCCGAACCGGCGGGCAACCTGATCAAGCGAATCCTCATCGACGACGATCCGGCCGAAATCGAGGCCGAGGGACGGTTCGCTTACGAGGACAAGGAATTTCTCACCTCGACCGACGAGCGTTTTCGTCCCATCAACATGTACAATGCCCCCGACGGATCCCTTTACGTCCTCGATATGTACCGGGGACTCTTTCAGCACGCGCGGTACCTGACCGACCATTTGCGCGATTACGCCGTGGAACAGGGTCTGCACAAGCCCACCGGCTCCTTCGGGCGAATCTACCGGATCGTCCGTGAAGACCGGGACATCGACTACGGGGTCCCGCGGCTCAGCGAAATGACGCCGGTGGACTTAATCGAGTGCCTCCGTCGGGAAAACGGCCTGCTGCGCGATCACGCCCAGCAGCTTCTGGTCCAGCGGTCCCCGGAAGCGGCGATTCCCCTGCTGACTTCCCTGGTGTTGAGCGAGAGGGAGGCCCCGGTTACCCGGTTGCACGCACTCTGGACCCTGGAGGGCTTCGACCGTTCGGTGCACGATCCGGAATGGCTGTTCGCCGTGGCCGGGGAGGCGCTGGACGACCCTCATCCACGCGTGCGGGCCGCCGCCGTTCGCATTCTCGAACCGGCCGTCGGGGAAAATGTCGAGGGGGTTCTCACGCGCCTGGAAGCCCTGTCCCGGGAGGAGCGGGCGCCGTTCGTCGAACTTCAATTGCTCGCCACCCTCGGCGAATCGTCCGAGAGCGATGCGCTGCGGGCGATGGCCCGGATCCTCGACCGGCATGTCGAAAGCCCTTATTTCCGGGAAATGGCTTTGACCGGGGTCTATCGCCGCGAAGGGGAGATGGCTGAAATCCTGAAGCGCGATCCGGATTGGAGCGAGGAACCGGACGACGTTCGGGCGTCGATTCTGGAGACGCTGGCGGAAGCCCGGGCGGAAAGGGACGAAGCGGACGACACCCTTGATCACCTGACCGAAGAACAGCAGGTTCTTTTTGCGGAAGGGGAACATCATTACCGTACCTGTATGGCCTGCCACGGAGCGGAAGGAGAGGGACAGGATGGTGTTGCGACGGCTCTGGCCGGGAGCGAATGGGTACAGGGCGACCCCGAGGCCCTGGTGCGGATCACGCTCCAGGGATTCGATGGCGAAGACGAGGAAATCGGGGCGGTTATGCCGGGCCACGGGTTCCTGTCCGATGAAGCCATCACCGCGGTTCTGACCTACATCCGCCAGTCCTGGGGCAACGACGCCGAGCCCGTCGACCCGGAAGTGGTCGTCCGTATCCGGGAGGAGACCCGCGACCGCCGCGAGACCTGGTCCGCCGACGAGTTGCGCGAGTTGATCGGGCAGTGACGCGACACGCCGGCTCCCTGTCCTCACGGACAGGCCTACACGATTCCGCTGTCCCTCGTAGGCCGGTCCGTGAGGAGCGGGAGCCCCCCGCCTACACGATTCCTCTTCCCCCGTAGGCCGGTCCGTGAGGAGCGGGGTCCCCCGCCTACACGATTCCGCTGTCCCTGTAGGCCGCTCGGTTCGTGACTCGTGACTCGTTATTCGTTGGAAAACCTCCTATGGCGGGATCGTGGATTATCGGCCAAAGGGATCCGGGAATTGGCAAAATCATTCATTTGGAGAGCCCATAATCCGGGTCGCGGGACACTATACGTTAGGTTCGAGAAGGCTTTGCATCGGCTCGGGGCCGCATTTTGGAGCGCGCGGACATGTCCGCGCTTTCTAAAGCGGTGACATGTCAGCGCACTCCACGGTGATTCACCGCAAGAGCTCTCCCGTAACGTAGTGTTCCGCAAAAAATTTATGAACAACGACCAGCACCGGAGAGGGGGGCCAGGCGCCAGCATGGTGGGGTGTGTCCACGAATCGGCGTGAATCTCCCGTTTTCCATAAGCCCAAGCTACTTCGATCCACCGCCGCCACCGAGCGCCATCCGGGTTGGGCCTCCGGCGGGCCGTTCGGGTTTCGCTTGCATGGCCGGGCCAAAAGGGCAAGGTTGGGTGAATTGGCCTGGATGATTGCGGGTATCAGACTGGGTATCCGTACGGGCCTCACGCAATGGAGAACGAAAGTACTTGTTATGATGACTATGAAGACACCTTGGTACAAATCAGCAATGGCGCTGACCACAGCCCTGTTCCTGTTCGCCGGCTGCGGCGAGCCGGCGCCGACCGATGAAGCGCCCGCTCCACCCGAGCCGGCCGAAGAAGCCGCCGCTCCGGAGGAAAACGGAGAGATTGTCATTACCGGCAACGACCAGATGCAGTTCGGCACCACCGAGTTTACGGTCGAGGCCGGAAGCGAAGTGACGTTGGTTTTCCGCAACATCGGGGAGATGCCCAAGGAAGCGATGGGGCACAACCTGGCAATCCTCACGCTTGGAACCGACCCGGATGAGTTTTCAGCAACCTCCCAGGGGCATCCGGATAATGAATACATCGATCCGGCAAAGGAGGACCAGGTCCTCGCCGCAACCGCGGTTCTCGGGCCCGGGGAGGAAGAAACGCTGACCTTTACCGCTCCCGACGAGACCGGGGAATATCCCTACGTCTGTTCATTCCCCGGCCACACTCAGGCGGGGATGAAGGGCGTGATGATCGTCGAGTAACGGCACCGGCTGTTTACCGCAGTTCCGAAAAGGGGGGCCGGCGCCCAACGCGCCGGCCCGGCCCTTAAAATTCTCCCATAGCGACGAGAGAGTCCGGGTCGAGAATGGTGATCGTGCGCCCCTCCGTGTGAAGCGTGCCGCGGTTCTTCAGCAGGCGCAGCAAGCGCGACAGGGATTCTCCGGTGCAGCCGAGGTGGCTGGCCAGAACCTGCCAGGTCACGGGCACCTCGAGCGTCTGGCCTTTGTCGGGCGGGACCTTTCCGGCGAGTCGTATGAGGTAGAGTGCGAAGCGCGCCTCGACGTTTTTCAAGGTCAGGTCATCGATCAGGGTAACCAGGTGCCTGAGCTGGCTGGCCATGGAGGAAAGTATCCGCAACGCGAGTTGGGGGTTGCGCATCATGTGATCGCGAAAAGAGTCGACCGGCACCAGCACCACTTCAGATGGTTTTTCCGCCTGGACCGAGGCCGGAAAACTGCGCTTGTCACCCATCGGGGCCTCGGCGAACGATTCCCCGGGACCGGCCAGGCGCAGCACCTGCTCCTTGCCGTCGGCCGAGCAGCGAAAGATCTTGAGGACCCCGCTTCGAACAATGAAAAACCCGTGGTAGGGGTCGTTTTCGCGAAACAGGAACTCCCCTTTGTCCACTCGCTTCATCTGGCAAAACGACGCGAACGCATCGAGTTCCTCCTCCGGCAATCCGGAGAAAATCGCGGACATCTGGAGAACGATCCGGATGCGGGTTGTCTTGGGCGATCCTTGAGTCACGGTGATCCGGCAAACATGCCGATCCGAATACCCACCTGTCAACACGGCTGCAGGAAATCCGTCCGAAGGATACAACCCCGGAATCCGGGAAACA
>PWMU01000056.1 GCA_003558065.1 Opitutia bacterium
CTCCAGTCTGTTCGAATTCATCGTCGGCGGCGATCACCATCACCACATCATCTGCACCTCCTGCCGGAAGGTTGAGACGATAGATGTCTGCGTGGTCGACGGCCTGGAGCGGCTCGTGCATAACCGCGGCTACCGGGACGTGTCTCATATGCTGGAGTTTTTCGGCGTCTGTGAAGACTGCGCGCAAAGCGAGGACGGAAAAACGGACTAGGAGGCTGTCGGGCTTCGCCGACAGCGTCCTGAAATGGCGGCGGGTCAGGAGCTCGATCGGAGGGACCGGGCTTATGGAGAGTGCGGGATTCGGGCCGCTTCGTCGAAACACACGCTTATCCGAGTGGCCGCCAGCCCCGGGCTTTTTTCGGGCTCATGCGTCTTGACTACCCCGTCCGGGACGGATTTTATGAGCACTTATGTCGCAAAATCCCATGAAAGGTCTCGGCACTAAAGCCGTCCATGCCGGTCAGGAGCCGGACCCCACGACAGGCGCCCGCGCGGTGCCCATCTACCAGACCACCAGCTACGTGTTCCGGGACACCGAGCACGCGGCAAACCTTTTCGGGCTCAAGGAGCTGGGAAATATTTACAGCCGGATCATGAATCCCACCAACGACGTGTTCGAGAAGCGCGTCGCGGCGATTGAATCCGGAGTTGCCGGGCTGGCGCACGCCAGCGGTTCGGCCGCGGTCACGAATTCGATTCTGAATTGCTGCGATTCCGGAGATCACCTGGTCTCGGTTTCCCAGCTCTACGGCGGCACCTACAACCTGTTTCACTACACGCTCCCGAAGCTTGGAATCGACGTGTCCTTTGTGGACTCCGACGATCCCGAGGCGTTCCGGGCCGCCCTCCGGCCCAATACCAAGCTCTTCTTCGGAGAGACGATCGGAAATCCCAGGCTGAATCTGTTCCCCATAGAGGAAGTCGCCAAAATCGCCGCCGAAGCCGAGGTCCCGTTGCTGATCGACAACACCGCCGCTCCGATCCTCTGCCGCCCGTTTGAATGGGGCGCCAACGTCGTCATTCACAGCACCACCAAATACATCGGAGGACACGGCACGTCCATCGGGGGCATGGTGGTTGACGGGGGAAACTTCAACTGGGGCAACGGGAAGTTCCCGGGGTTCACGGAGCCGGATCCGAGTTATCACGGGCTGGTGCATTGGGACGCCTTTCAGGCCTTCGAACCTTTCGGCGGAATCAACGTGGCCTACATCATGAAGATGCGCCTGCAACTGCTCCGCGACATGGGAGCGTGCATGTCGCCCGCCAATGCGTTTTACTTTCTGCAGGGGATCGAAACCCTTCATCTCAGAATGGAACGGCACTGCGAGAACGCACGCAAGACAGCCGAATTGCTGGACTCGCACGAAAAAGTCAGCTGGGTCAACTACCCGGGCCTGAAAAAGAACCACAGCCACGAGGCCGCGAAGAAATACCTCGGCGGATCATTCGGCCCCCTCCTGGGGTTCGGCATCAAGGGCGGTCACGACGCGGGCCGGCGCTTTATCGAGAATCTGACGTTGTTCAGTCACCTGGCCAATATCGGCGACGCGAAATCGCTTGCCATTCATCCGTCCAGCACCACCCATTCCCAGTTGACCCCGGAAGAACAGGTGTCCACGGGAGTCACCGACGATTACGTTCGCCTCGCTCTCGGAATCGAGGATTTCGAAGATATCCGGGCGGATATCGAACAAGCGTTGAGCCAGGCATGATTTCCCGGTTCCTTCCCGAAAATTTCGATCCCGCCGGTCCGGTGGCGGTCATTGCCGGCCAGGGGATCTATCCGGGAATGATGGTGGAAGAGATGCGGCAACACGGGATCCCGGTCAAACTGATCGGGTTTCAGGAGGAAACCGACGAGCAATTGATCGAGGCCTTTTCTCCGTCGGAGCGGGCGGTGATCAAGGTCGGTCAGCTCGGCAAGATGCTGAAACATTTGAAGCGGCTGGAAGCTCGCTACGCGGTGATGGCGGGGAGGATCGCTCCCCGGCGCCTGTTCCGCGGGCTGCACCCCGACCTTAAGGCGGTGGCCATTCTCGCTTCGCTCAAGGAACGCAACGCCGAAACCATATTCGGGGCCATAGCCGCGGAGATCCGGAATATCGATATCGAACAGCTCGACGCGCGCGTTTTCCTGGACGATCACCTGGCTTCAGCCGGCACCATGGTCGAGGGCAACCGCCGGCCCGACGCGCACGACCTGGAACACGGAATACGCATCGCCAAGGAAATCGCCCGGCTGGACATCGGACAGGGCGTGGTGGTGCGGAAAGGAACCGTCCTCGCCGTTGAGGCTTTTGAGGGGACCGATGCGATGCTTGCCCGGGCGGGCGAATTTCGCACGCAGGAGGCCCTTTTCGTCAAGACGGTCAAACCGAACCAGGACTATCGTTTTGATGTTCCCATGTTCGGACTGATAACGCTCGAGGTCCTGGAGAAAGCCGGCATTCTGATGGCGGCCCTGGAAGCCGAGAACACGATTGTATTGGAAAAGGACAAGATCCTCCGCGACGCCAAACGGCGGGGCATTACCCTGATCGGGTACGAAGTCTGAGCTTCATTGCCGCGAAAAGCGCGGCCGAAGCGGAAAGACGAGGCCGTCCCCGCCCTTTCAGATCGGATCGACCCGTAAAATGAGTGACACCCCGGAAGAGCCGTGTGTTATTCTGCTCTTGTCCCTTTGTGGACAAGTGGGTGCTTTCCTCGAAATTTTTGTCCTCCGGTTTACGGCCCGACATCCATTCCCAGGGGCCAGCTCCCTTCATTAGAGAAATAAGGCAAAGAGCGTATTGTTAACACGCTCGAACCCTCCAGGGTGTCAAAGCTACGGTAGGTAAACTAATCGGCGGGGTCAAATCAGAAACGATAAATTTTGCGGTCTTGACGCGCGGAGGTTTTGGGCAAGAACCTGTTTGGACTTCCCGGAAAAACGCTGAATCCCTCCCCGGGCACATGGGCATGAAAACGAAACGCAAACCGATAGTCTGGACCGCCGACGCCTTTGAAATTCGTAAATCCACGATTCCCGGCGCGGGCAATGGGCTTTTTGCCGCCGAACACATCCGGATCGAGGATACCATCGGTTATTACACCGGCAAGGTCATTACCGACGAGCAGCTTGAAAACGGCCGACATGCGGAATCGCCGTACATCCTCTGGGTTTCCCGGAACCATGTCATAGTCGGCGAAGGCCCCCGTTCGAATTACACACGATACATCAATCACAGCACGCGTCCGAATGCGTACCTGGTGGTTTCAACGCGGTGGAAAACGGCCCGTTTCGAAGCCGTCCGGCGAATACGTCCCGGAGATGAAATTTTATTCAACTACGGGGAAGACTACTGGAATAACATGGGCTTCGCGCCGAAGAGGCCGAAACGGTGAGGTGTGAGGGTGACGCCCCGGGCATGATCGCCTGAAACCCGGGACCCGGTCCCCTCCCCGGCCGTCGGCGTCAGGCGTTTCCGAGGATGATATCCATGTGATCGATCACCACTTCCTGAATACTCGCCAGGAACAGGTAGCTCGCATAGCTCCGCTGCTCCTCGAGGGACATCTCGTTATGGGCGACATTCCCGCTCTCCAGGGATTCGTCCGGAAAATGCTTCAACGACCGCTGACGCAGGAGAAGGCGGATCGCCGCGCTCGCCCTCAAAACCGCGTCGGCGTTGTCGGGATTGATCTCGATCACGCCTTCCTCGAAAAAGCGGCGGCCAAAGAGGTTCATCAACGCATCGGAATCACTTCCGAGCTTTTCCCGAAGATCCTGCTTCCAGAATCGGCGCAGATCGGCGTCCATGTCCGAATGCAGCTGCGGCTCCACAACAAGGTCGTCCCGGATTTCCCCGGCGAGCGGCTTGATGTGATCGAGTATCGGGGCCAAAGCATCCTGGTTGAGCTTGATCTCAATCTTCTTCATTCCGCTCCAACGTGGCAGTCAGTTGCCATTGCTGCAAGGTGTGAACGTAATTTTCCGCCACCTCGCGTTCGCCCGTCCAGAGAACGGAACGATTCTGTTCGTGAACCTCGAGCATATGCCGGCGGGCTTTTTCCTTGTCGTAACCGAAAACCCGCTGGAACACCATCACCACGTAGGACATGAGGTTGACCGGATCGTTGTGAACCACGACCTTCCAGCCGCGCCCGGGTTGGGTCACGGTATCGGTGGACTTCTCGGGTCTGACCGTGGTACCTGTATTCAATTGATTCATACCCCGGCTGCGATCATTTCCTCCCTGCATTTCTCCACGCGTGAACGAATGGCGGCCTCCGCTTCGTCCTGGGGAATTTTTTCCATTTCTCCGGACTTTCGCTCTTTGAGTTCCACCACGCCCTCCTTCAAGCCGCGCCCGCCGACGACAATCCGGAGTGGGAAGCCCACGAGGTCGGCATCGTTGAATTTGACACCCGGACGCTCCTTCCGGTCGTCGACCAGAACATCGGCACCCGCCGCCTCCGCGGCGCGGCCCAGGCTGGATCCGAGATCCCGGGCCTCCTTCAGATCGGGATCCAAAAGGACGATCAGAACCTGGTAAGGCGCGACGTGCCACGGCCAGACGACTCCCCGGTCGTCGTGCGACTGCTCGATCACCGCCTGGAGCGTGCGACTGATACCGATGCCGTAACAGCCCATCACCATCGGCCTGGATTTGCCTTCGGCATCGGTATAGAAAGCCTCGAAGCTCTCGCTGTACTTGGTGCCCAGTTTGAAGATATGCCCGACTTCGATCGCCCGGGCCATTTCGAGCGGCGCCCCGCACAACGGGCACGGCTCGCCCGCGCGCACGGAGCGAAAATCGCCGAAGGCGGTGATTTCGAGGTCGCGCGCGACATTGACGTTTTTGAGATGATACCCGTCTCGGTTGGCGCCGGTCACCCCGTTGCCGATCAGTCTGACGGTCTCGTCCGCGTAAATCCCGGCCAGTCTCTCCGGCTCCCTGATGGTCCCCCGCACGGCGCCCAGGCTGCCCGGTTCGGCCCCCATGACCTCGACCACTTCTTTTGCCTCGGCGGGCCGGAGCTTCTGGAATCCAAGCGTGCCCAGCTTGGCTTCCTCGAGATCGTCCCCCCCGCGCAAAACAACCAGAAAGGGCTTCCCGTCGCCGATGTAAACAAGGGTCTTGAACTGCTTCCCGGCCGGAATGTTATAAGGCGCTGCCTCCAGGCCGGCGATCGTGGTGACACCCGGCGTCGGAAACGCCTCGGTTTCACCCTCCGGCCCGACAGGGGCAACGTCTTCGGGCATGACCGCGCTCCGGGCTTTCTCCCGGTTGCTGGCATAACCGCTTTCGCGGCAAAAGATGATGTCGTCGTCCCCAACCTCGGCCGGAACCATGAATTCATGGGAATAACTGCCGCCCATGACCCCGGTATCGGCTTCGACCACGACGAAGTTCAGGCCGCAGCGACCGAAAAACGCTTCGTAGGCCTCCCGCATCCGGTGGTAGGTTTCGATGGCCGCCTCATCGGTGGCGTCGAAACTGTAGCCGTCCTTCATAATGAATTCACGGGCGCGCATCAGGCCGAAGCGGGGACGAATCTCGTTTCGGAACTTCGTCTGGATCTGGTAAAGATTCTTGGGGAGATCCCGGTAGCTGGTGAGCTCGTTGGCGACAAGCGAGGTGATGACCTCTTCATGGGTCGGCCCGAGCACGAAGTCCGGTTCGTCCCCGAACGCCCCGGGGGAAACTTCGGCGGACGCGCTCTCCACGCGGTACATCACCTCGCGGGCGGCATCCCAGCGCGGACCGCGCTTCCAGAGTTCCGCCGGGTGAATCGCGGGCAGGAATACCTCGGCCGCACCGCCCCGGTTCATCTCTTCGCGGCAGATCGTCTCGATCTTGCGCAAGGCGCGGACACCGGCGGGAAGCCAGGCGTAGAGTCCTCCGCCGATCTTCCGGATCAGTCCGGCCCGCAGCAGGAGCCGGTGTGAAGCGATTTCGGCATCGGCCGGGCTTTCTTTGAGCGTGGGAATATAGGATTGTGACCAGTAATGCATGGATGATAATCCGGCGCGCGCCGGCGGATAATGGTTTGCCGGCCCCCAAACTATGAAATTCCGGGCAATATCCGCAAGGTTTCCGTTAAAACACATGCGGGATCGGCCTGTTTTCGGTTGTGAATTCTCACGCGGCAGGTAGAGTCAAGGGTTTCCACAGCCCGGTCGTGAAGCCGGGAAGACCGGTCACCTATGCCTCGCCGAGCCACAGCCGAAAAACCTGAAACCGCCCGGGGAATCCCCCGGGACCGGGAGGAAAAGTATCCGTACTTCAACCGGGAGCTGAGCTGGCTCTCGTTTAATCGCCGGGTACTGGAACAGGCCTATTCGCCGGACAAGCCCCTGCTGGAACGGCTCCGGTTTCTTTCGATTGTCAGTTCAAACCTGGACGAGTTCTTCGAAATCCGGGTAGCCGGCCTGATCCAGCAGGTGGAGTCCGGAAATGAAACCCCGGGGATGGACGGCATCGGTCCCCGCGAGAAGTTGCGGCGTATCCACAATGTGGTCGTTTCCCTGATCGAGGAGCAATATCACGGCTGGCAGAACGACATCATCCCCCGGCTTCGCGAGAAGAATATCGATTTCATCACTCCGGAACAGCTCACCAAGAGTGAACGGAAATGGGTGGACAACTATTTCAAGGAGCAGGTTTACCCGGTCCTCACGCCCCTGGCCATCGACCCGGCGCACCCGTTTCCCCAGATCGGCAACAAGACCCTGAACATCCTGGTTTCCCTGGACAATCCCGCGACGCGGGAGATCGAGTCGCTTATAGCCATCCTTCCGGTACCGCGGATTCTTCCGCGGGTGGTTTGGATCGATCCCGAAAAGGCGGGCGCGCAACGTTATATTTTTCTGAGCGACATCGTGAAGCTGGGGGCGGGCGAATTGTTCCCGGGCTACGAGATACATTCGGCCCAGGCCTTCCGGATCACCCGCAACAGCGATCTTTACATCGACGAGGAGGAAACCGACAACCTCCTGGAAAAAATCGAAGAGGAGCTTCACAAGCGCAAGAAAGGGGCGGCGGTGCGCCTGGAGATTGAGGCCGGGGTTGAAGAACACCTGCTCCAACGCCTGCTTCGCTACATCCACCTTCCGCGCGACTACGTGTTCCGCATTGACGGGCCGATCAATCTCATGCGCCTGGTCAGTGTTTACGGAATGATCAACCGCCCGGATTTGAAATACAAAACCTTTAATCCGGTTGTTCGGCCGCCGTTCAACGAGGACCGGCCGGTTTTCAGAACCATCGCGGAAAAGGACGTGCTCCTGCATCACCCCTTCGATTCCTTTTCACCGGTGATCCGGTTCGTTGAAGAGGCGGCCCGGGATCCCAAGGTTTTCGCGATCAAGCAGACGCTGTACCGCACCAGCGGGGACTCCCCGATCATCCGTGCGCTGATGGAAGCCTCCCGGAACGGGAAACAGGTCACGGCACTGGTGGAACTCAAGGCGCGCTTCGACGAGGCCAACAACATTCAATGGGCCAAGCAACTGGAAGAAGCCGGGGTCCACGTGGTCTACGGGATGGTCGGTTACAAGATCCACTGCAAGTGCTGCCTGGTCGTTCGCCGGGAAGAAGGGATTCTCCGCCGCTACGTCCATCTGGCGACCGGCAATTACAATCCTCAAACCGCCCGGGTTTACACCGATCTCGGCTACTTCACCGCGCGCGAGAGTATAACCGGGGAAGTCGCGGCTTTGTTCAACTCGCTGACAGGTTACGGCCGGCTGCCCGAATTCCGAAGCCTGCAGGTGGCGCCCTACAATCTTTACGAGGCGACGCGGAAACTGATCCTCAGGGAAACCGGGAACGCCCGCGAGGGCAAACCGGCGCGGATTATAGCGAAGATCAACAACCTGGTGGACCGCACGACAATCGAGAATCTGTACGAGGCGTCCCGTGCCGGTGTCAGGATCGACCTGATTGTCCGCGGCAACTGCTGCCTGGTTCCGGGTGTCAAGGGCGTCAGCGAAAACATTACGGTGCGCAGCATCATCGGCCGCTTTCTCGAACACAGCCGCATTCTCTACTTCGAGAACGCCGGGAACCAACCCCTTGTGTACCTGGGCAGTTCCGACTGGATGCCGCGCAACTTCTTCCGGCGTGTCGAAGCAAACTTTCCGATCGAGGACGAGGCCCTTCGGAAAGTCATCTGCGAACAGATCCTGAGCGCCTATTTCAGGGACACCAAGGACGGCCGGATTCTCCAGCCCAACGGAGCCTATGCTCCCCCGCCCGACTCGGGGGACGGGGCGCCTTTCTCGGCACAGGAGCATTTCATACAGGAAGCCGAACGCTCCCGCCCCGCCACCGCGGCCCCGTTTTGAGATTCGCCCGCCGCGGCCGGGCTACGAGATTCCCGCGTCAGCGGCTTTCCCCCCGGGCCTGCATTCCGGGCAAAACCCATAAACGATCAACTCCTGGCCTTTCGCCACAAACCCGTCGGGAAGCTGCAATGATATTTCCGTCTGACTGAGGGGGAGGTCGTGAACCTTGCCGCAGCAATTGCAGATAAAATGAATGTGATCGGAGTGGGCCGGCATCTCGTAACGTGTGGGCTGTCCGGGATACTGGACCCCGAGCAGCACCCCCTCCCGCAGCATGGCGCGAACGGAACGATAAACGGTCGTCATCCCCAGGCGCGGCACGTGGAACCGTCCGTAATTGAGGATTTCATCCACGGTCAACGGCCTCCCCTGCTCGCGAATAACCTGAAGGATCGCCTGACGCTGCTTGGTCTGTCTTTCCACTTACCCGAAACTAGTGTTCCGTCCTCCAATGCCCATAACAAAATGTGAACGTGCTCTGACAGCACGCCCGGGGCCCCGCGGCGGCGTATCGTGCGTGCGGGTGCGGGTGCCGCCGAAGCCGCCCGCGCGCACCGGGACGAATCCGGTCCCTTGACCGGTCGGTCGGGTCTCATGCCCGTTTGCCCGCCGAAACGGGCGGCCCCGCCTTCAACGTTCGATCCGGATTCGGAAAAACCGCGTGCCCGCGGACGAATCCTCGACCCGCAGGGTCACGGTTTCGATCCGCCCTTCGCCGTCACCCTCCGATGACAACTCGGTGAGCGACGACGCCGCGTCCTCCCAGTTCTCCAGATCCACGGAGGATTCCACGGCATACCGGGTGTCGGGATCGTCTTTCAATCGGCGATAGACGATCAGCAACCCGTCGTTGTCGTAAGAAACCGCCGGCAACCGGGCCAGGTCCGGGTTCCGCGGACTCAAGCCGAAAGAATAAGCCTGAAGGTTGGAGACTCCGTGCCCGAACGGGTCGGCTTCGGGACCGCTGATGGCGGGATCTTCCAGTTCGGATTCCGAAAAGTGGGTTTCCGCCCACGTCTCGAAGGTCCACGGCCGGTCGGCGTCAACCAATTCCCAGCGGACGGCGTCGGCGATCACGACATAGCCCGTCGCCCCGGTATCATTGGAGAGGCGGACGTTTCCGGAGGTTCCCTCCTGGAAATACTTTTCGGTGGCGATCCGTTCCCACGCTTCGCCGCCGCCGCTCTGGTCGACCCGGACGGTCTCGGTACCGTCACGGTGGACGACATCGTACCGCACGTTGTCGGACCGGTTCCCGCCGGGCACGTACCACACGTAGACATTGTAGGTGCCGGCCACGCCGATATCGGGCGTGTAGGTTGCGGTTCGGTCCGCGGCCCCGTCGGTGGTGCTGGCCCAGTGGTAATCGTCGCCGTAGGGGGTGCCCGCGTCACCGGTAAACCAGCTCCCCTCGAAAGCGGCGGCCGGATTGTCGATGACGATTTCGCCTCCGGCGGCTTCAAGGGTCAGGTCCCGGGTCGCGATCTCTCCCGCTTCCACGGTAACGGTCACCTCGTCCGACTCGACAACGGAATTCAAACCGGAGGCCTGGACCGTGTATTCTCCCGGAGCGAGCCCGACCAGTCCGTAAAAGCCCCGCGCATCGGCGGCCACGGTGCGGGATTCCGGACCGGAAACCTCGACGAGGGCTCCGTCGGCAGGGCTGCTGTCGGAACTGAAAACCGTCCCGTTCAAATGCCCCGCATCCGGTTCGGTTTTCCAGGTCAACTCCGGAACCGGCACAGGATCGGCAAAAACCGGTTCCGGTTCCGGATCGTGCTGCGACGGGCCGGTCAGGGCGGACAGGAACTGCGACCGCGGAACGCCTTCGTCATTGGTGATCCGATACGAATACCCGGTAATCCCGTCCGCGCGGTTGCCCTGGCCGGTGGCTTCCCGGGTCGAACGGATCTTGGCGATACTGTCGGCGACGGTATTGAGGTAGAGCGCGGGTCCGATCGAGAGATGCCGCCCGTATTTGTGATCCTTGGCGAATTCATTCCAACCCGCCCACATGGCTTCACGGCCCGACACGTCGAAGTCGAAATAAAACATGGGCATGTTTGTATCCAGAATCCCCTCCTCCATCCAAGCCCGCCAGTCCTGAAAAACCGTGGCATAGGCGGAGGTACTGGTCCAACCGTCCGTCGACGACGGACCGTGCCCCCACCCGATGGTGGCGGCGGAGACTTTGACCTCCGGCCTGGATTCGAGGACGGAAAAATAAATACGGCGCACCAGGCCGGTCACCTGGTCGCGACGGAATTGTTCCCAGGCCGTGTTGTCCGGAGAAGGCTGGCCGCTGCCTCCGTGGAGATCGTTGAACCGGGCCACCGCCGTCTCGTTGTACCCCCACTGCCGGCCGTTGTAACGGATGTAATCCAGGTGAATCCCGTCCACCTGGTAATTTTCCACAATCTCCATCGCGACGTCGTGAAGGTGCTGCTGGACTTCCGGATGCCCCGGATCGAGCTGGTAGTTGTCCCCGTCCCAGGTTTCGCCCTGCGGGTTTCGCGTCAGCCATTCGGGATGCCGGTTGTAGGCGTGGTCCGGTTGTGTCGGCGGATTGTCCTCATGACCCCACAACGGATAAACCACAATCCAGGGATGCACTTCGATGGGAGGATCGGCGGCTGCCGCCTTTTGAATCAGATCGGCCAGGGGGTCGTAGTTCGAGGAAATCGAGGTGGTTTTGGGAAGCAGCTCGCTTTCGTAAAACGCGTCCCCCCGACGCACCACCTGTGGCAAAATGGCGTTAAAGTTGCCGGCCTGCGCATCGGCAACCAACTGGTCCACCTGGCTCGGGGTGTGGATTCCGGCTCCCCACGAATCCACCCATATCCCGCGAAACTCCGTATGGACCGCCGACGCGCGGAAGGGAAGCGCGCCCGTAACTATCAGGCAAACGGCGATGGCGGAAAAGGAACGAAGAGTTGTGGACAGGCAAAACATGGCTATGGGGATTTTGTCGGGGATCAGTCGGGACAACTCGCCTTCCAGGGATGGGTCGGAACCGGCTCTCCCGGCCCCGGGCCCGGGGCGAATTGCATCAGGGTGTTCATTTGGGGGACCAACGGAACAGGAAGCAGGCGGGATCACTCACGGCTGACGTTCAGCCGCATGAAGCGCCGCTCCGAGGCGTCGAAGGGTTGGGTATCGCGGTAGGTTCGAGTGGTGGTTCCATCCTCGTTCTCCGTGCTGTCGTGCAGGACGGCCGATTCCGACCAGTCCTTCAGGCCCCCGGACAGGCGAACCCCGTACTCGATCTCCTGGATGCCGGAGGGAGCGGTAAACGTCAGCGTCAGGTACCGGTCCCCACCCAGCCCTTCGAGTGTCTTTAACTCGGGGCCGGGGAGAGCTTCGGTGTTCGGTTCACGCGGGTCGAGGCCGAGAGCGAATTCCAGCAGGTTGGGAATGCCGTCCCGGTCCGGATCGGCCGTTTCGCCGCTGATTTCCGGATCGCTTCGCTCCTCCTCGTTGAAATGCTCGACCCGCCAGCCCTCGAACCGAGTCGTGTCGGGCTCAACCAGCAGGAATCTCATCGCGTCGGCGATGACAACATCGCCGTCCGCGTTGTTTCCCAAGCGGACAAAGCCGTCACCGCTCGAGGCAAAAGGAACATCCGAAGCCAGCCGCTGCCACTGACCGCCGCCGGTGCGCTGATCGTACTCGATTCCGGATTCTCCGTCCGCATGGGAAACCTGATACGGCGTGTCGCTCGACCGGTTGCCGCCGTCGGTGTACCAGATGTCGATGTCATACCGGCCGGGAACGGTGATTTCCGGACTGTAGGTGGCGGTGGAGGTGGGTTCATTTCCGCCGGTTGTCCAGGCCCGCCGGTAGTCGTCCTCAAACGGCGAGCCGAAACTCGCCGTGTCCCAGGATCCCGAATACCGGGCCTCAGCGTGCCTCATCAGGATCTCGGTCCGTTCCGGCTCGTCGAAGTCGAGAAACACGCCCAACCCGGCAGGCACATAACGCTCGCTCCCGTCGGAGGGTTGGCTGAGGAGCTGGTTGCTGCCGTCAACCCGGGCCGCGATCGCCGAGGAACCCCCGCCGTCAAACTCCAGGGCGTCGTAAACTTCCATGTACTCCATCAGATCGATCACGCTGTCCAGGCTCATCCCGCCGGATCTCTCCGGTACGCGCAGTCCTTCGATCTGGACCAGAACGATTTTCCGCTGATCCTGGCTGATCCCAATGGCGCTCCGCGGATGCAGGCCTTCCCAATGGCTCCCGCTCCCGCTCTGACTCTGACCTCCCTGGATCAGGACATTCGCCCCGGACGCGGCTTCCTTGAGATCATTCCAATTGATGGACGCGGGCACCCCGCTCAGCTGCCAACTCACCTCGACTTCATCGCCCTCGCTCATCCGTCCGATAAAGGTTCCGCCCTGGCCGACGCCTGAAAGCACCAGGCGGCCATCCGGGATTTCCTCCTGAGCGCCGTTCTGGCGGATCGATTGCACGGTGCCGGTAATCCGGCTTCGCCCCGAGAACGACGCGGCGGGTTCGGTTTCGTCGATTTCGACGAAGGCTTCGGTCACACTGAGCCCGTCGGTAAAGTTCGTCTGGTTGCTCGGATTGTGATTCCAGGGGGGCAGGTACAGATTGATCTGGCCCGAAGAGATCTCCGGGCGATTCACGCCGGCCAGGTTGCGGTCGGCCCCCTGGTGCTCCACCGTCGCGCTCCAGCCGAGGCCGGTCATGAGGTGGGCCCGGCCGTCGTGCGTCATGGCGAAGGTATTACGCCCGCTCTGCGGTTCGCGGTTGATGACGCCGTCCTGAAGAATCAGGCCGGTCGGAGCCATGGTGTCCCGGATGTCAAAGAAGGCGGTATTGATGGCCACCAGCGCCCCGCTGTCCGCCTGCAACTGACTGACTCGTGAGCGCCGGTAAATCTGCCCGGACTCCTGATTCACGAAGCGGTCGCCGGTCAGGGAACGGACTTCCAGATCCGGTGTTTCCAGATCCACCGAAACGACATGGACCACATGATCGCCACCGGCCAGATGAGTCTCAACCTGGGTCAGGACCACCCCTGGCCCCAAGTCAGTAACGGTAACCTCCTCGTCGGAAAAGTAGCCCCGCGGATCCCCCCACTGGGAGGCGGACAGGGGGACCGCGAAGAGAAGAAGGAGCAACGCCGGACCGAACCGGCTTTGAAGAAGAGAGCGTTTATCGAACATCGTTTAAAACTCGGCGAGGCCTTGGCCGAAATGACCGCATGCGAACGGATTGAAAGCCGCGAGCCCAGCCGGCCCTCTCAACAGGGCCGAAGGCACGGGCACGGGGCCGGCAAGAAGGAGTCGAACCCCGGGAATCGGCCTGATCCCCATACGATCACACATCCGATGGGCCGACGGGCTCCGGATCCACGAATCCACATCCAGGCATCCGACACGGTCGCCGTTACCGGGGGCGGCGGCCCCCGCCGCTGGTTCTCTCGGTTCCGTAAGCGATATAATCGTAAAACTCGTGCAAGCCGAGACCGGTTCGCCCGTTGACCGCATCCACGGGAATCTGCGTAACCTGGCCGCCGATGTGCAGCACGTTGATCGCATTGTGCGAAGCGATTTTGAAGTGATCCGGCCACCAGCCGACAGCGCTGGCTTCCCATCCGAAATCCCACAGCAGAGGGTTACGCGGGTCCTCGGTTATCTTGTGATTCAACCGGTACTCGTTCGGCCCGGATGACGGGCCGTAGTCAGGAACGTAATACATCCAGATATACCCCATGCGCGTGATCTGTTCCGCCGCGCTGTACACGCCCCTGGGCTTGAAACCGGGGTTGGCGAATACCTCGTCTTTGAGCCCGGGACAGATCAGCAGATCGGCGTCATCCAGGTAATTGACGTTCCCGATCCCGGCCGCCCGGCGGTTGGCGTTGCCGGCGGGGACTCCGCCACGCTCCTCCGAAAGCAGGAATCCATAAGTGCGGTCCGCGATGTAATTCCCGACCTGAAACTCAATGGTCGGGGGGTTGCCCGGCGCCACATTGGGCGGCGTGTGATCGTTGGTATCGAGTGCGAACAGGTGCACCGCATTCCCGATCTGCCTCATATTGCTGACACAGTTCGACGCTCTCGCCGAGTCCCGGACCGCACTGACCACGGGAATAAGAATCGCCGCCAGAATGCCGATGATGGCGATTACGGTCAGCAACTCGATTAGGGTAAACGCTCCGCGGGAGCGCGTGGAGGATAGTGTTGGGTTCTTCATGGAAATTCAATTACAAGGGAAATCAGGCGGAGATAAGTCTATAAGATCGGGTTGCGGGTGGAGACGGGAAGTTAAACGGATAATTATAAGTATTGCTTTCGAAATCAAGCTTAAAGTATCACGTAATCATAACCTATGCCTACTTTTCCCGTCTTTTTTTTTTGATTTTTTACAGCCGAACACCCGGCTTAATTAACCACTTGCCCACCAACAACCTGAGAACGCCGCCCGCGGCCATCCCACCGGCTCGCCCCCGGCCCTTTTTGCCGGGTGAGATCGACCGGCGTTCGCCGCGCCGGGGCCGCGCTCCCCCGCCGGATAAAAAATCACCGCGGCCCCGTCCAATCCGGAAAACCGGTCCCCGCCTGTTCGCATTACCTCACCGTCTCGCGCGCGGTTCCGGATTCCACCTGTGATCCCGCGAGGTGAGGTAATCATACAGGTCGTCCCGGCTGGTCGTCTGGTTGACCTGGTCCATGTCGAACGTCGAAACATGCCCGCCAATATGCCAGACATTCACCCGGTTCTCATGAGGGTTGACGGTAAACATATCCGAGAGAAAACCGATTCCGGGGCTGGGGAAGTCCATCAGGTAGGGACGGTTCGGATTGTCGACGGTGATCTTGTGATTGGCCCGCACTTCTTCCTCCACGCTGTTGGGGAAATAATAGAACCACAGGTACCCGCTGCCTTGCACCCGGTTGTTCTCGTTGATGTCCACCGGGCGGTCGTACCGGTCGTTGGCGAAGAGCTCATCCCGGGAAGCCGGGCAATACAGCAGTTCCGCCGTATCCAGGTAGCTGTTCCCGTTCCCCTCGGGCCCGCCGCGATCCTCGTGAAGCAGAAAGCCGAGCGTGCGATCCGCGATCAAGGTTCCCCAGACCGTCTGCGGCCTTCCCGTCGCCGGATTTTCAATATTCGAGGGCGTGTGGTCGTTGTGGTCCTCGGCATACAAATAAATCGCCAGGCCCAGTTGCCGGATTTGCGACTGGCATTGGGAGACGCGTGCCGACTCCCGGACGGCGCTGACCGTCGGGATCAGGATGGCGGCGAGGATGCCGATAATGGCGATCACCGTCAGCAGTTCGATCAGGGTGAATCCCGTGCGGGAACGGGCGGAGGGTTTCCGAGGGTGGTTCATAGCGTTTTGCAGGGTTTCATGGGATTAAGCCGTCCGGTTGTGTGGGAATTTCAAACGGAACCAGCGGGAAGTCACAGGAGCTTAAGCTTTCACTATTAAGCTATCATCCCCGCGGGATTTATGCCAATTGTTTTTTATCAACTTCCCGCGGCCGATACCAACTCCCAGTAAACACCCGGTTACCTGTTGGTCCCTGTATTCGACCGCGGGTTGCCGATTGACCCCGCCCCGGAAAACACCGAGGCTTGTCCGAAACAAGGATCCGGGAGAAGCCCGGCGAGACGACCATCGGCCCGGTCGCGTTCGTGATTGTCGCGGGGGTTCAGACCAGAGAACGGCAACCCTGCCGGCATCAGGCCAACGGCGACCGCCCCGGGGCCGTTTCGGCCACCGTTCCGGCCGACACGCTTCCTTTCAAGTACCGCATTCCATGCAAACACCCACGAACCTGCAGATCATTGGCAACGAAATCGCGATCGCCTGGTCGGACGGCGCCGAAAGCTACTTTCCGATGGCCTTCCTCCGGGCCCATTCGCCCAGCGCCGAAAACCGGGGCGAAACCGATATTTTCGGCCGGAAGTACGGGGGCGCCGAACGCACCGACTACAGCGGCGTCGAGGTCGTGGGGTGGCGTTTCGTGGGCAACTACGCCGTCCGGTTCGAATTCAGCGACGGCCACAATACGGGGCTGTACAGCTTCAGTTACCTCAGGGAACTGGAAGCCAAACTGGAATCCGGCCGGTGATCCCGGGGGTTGGGCGGAGCCTTCCCACCTCTCACCCGTGCCGTGCCAGGGCCGCGCCGGTGCGCGATTCGGGAAGCGCGCGGAGGCCCGCCACCGGTCCCGAATAAACGACTGTTCCACCGTGGACTCCGCCGCCGGGGCCGAGATCCAGGATCCAGTCGGCCAGCCGGATCACGTCGAGATTGTGCTCGATGATCACCACGGAATTCCCGGCATCGCGAAGCCGGAACAGGAGGTCCATCAGCCTCTGAATATCGGCCCAGTGCAGGCCGGTCGTGGGTTCGTCGAGCAGGTAGAGGGTTTGTCCCTGTTGCCGCTTGCTCAGTTCCAGTGAGAGTTTGATACGCTGGGCCTCGCCGCCGGAAAGCGTCGGCGCCGGCTGACCGAGCTGAAGGTAACCGAGCCCGACCGCGTCCAGTGTATCCAGTTTTTCCCTGATCCGGGGATGATTGCCGAACAGGTCCATCGCCTCCCGAACCGTCAGCCCCAGCACGTCGGCGATCGTGTGCCCCTTGAAACGGACCTCCAGCGTTTCCCGGTTGTACCGTCTGCCGCGGCAGGCGGGGCACTCGGAGTGGGCGTCGGCCAGAAATTCCATATTGAGTTTGATCACCCCGTCTCCCTGGCAGCGCTCGCAGCGCCCCCCGCGCATATTGAAGCTGAAACGTCCGGGGCCGTAACCGCGTACCCGCGAGAGCGGACACTTGGCAAACACGCTCCGCAACAGATCGAACAACTTCACGTAGGTGGCCGGGTTCGACCGGGGCGTGCGTCCGATGGGCGCGGCGTCGACTTCCACCGCCTTCTCGAAATACTCGAGACCGTCGAGGCCCTGGTGCCGTCCGGGAACGGTTCTGGCGCGATTGAGCCGGAACGCCGCGGCGCGGGCCAGGGTGTCGTTAACCAGACTGCTTTTCCCGGATCCCGAAACACCCGTGACACAGGTCAGCAACCCGACCGGAAAAGCGGCGTCGATCTCGCGAAGGTTGTTTTCCCCCGCCCCGCGAACCGTCAGCCAGCGTTCGTCGGGAACGCGCGGCTCCGCCTCGCGCGTCACCCGCCACTCGCCGGACAGGTAGGGACCCGCGCGGGAATCCCGATACTCCAGGCACCCTTCGGGCGGCCCCTGGTAAAGAACGCGTCCCCCTTCGACACCCGCCCCCGGCCCGATCTCGACCAGGTGGTCCGCGCGCCTGAGCGTCTCTTCGTCATGTTCCACAACGAGCACCGTATTGCCGCGGTCGCGCAAGTCACAGAGCGATTCCAGCAGCCGCTCGTTGTCGACGGGGTGCAGACCGATACTGGGTTCGTCCAGAATGTAGAGAACGCCGACAAGCCCCATGCCCAGCTGCGTGGCGAGCCGTACCCGCTGGGCTTCGCCGCCGCTCAGCGTCGAGTACTCCCGCTCCAGCGTCAGGTAATCCAGCCCCACCCGGGTCAGAAACCGGAGCCGCTGTTCCAGGCCGTCGATCACTTCGTCGAGGGCGCGGCTTTCCCGGCGGATTCCGCCCAGTTTTCCGGTGAAGGCCCCCGCCGTCTCGAGGCTCATCGCGTAGAATTCCGGCAGGGTAACCCCGGCCACGCGCACCGCGGCCGCGGCCGGATTCAGACGCCCGCCGTGACAGCCCGGGCAATCCCCGCTCACCATAAAAGTTCCCAGCCGCGCGCGAAAGCCGTCGCTTTTCGTCTCCCGGCGGCTCTTCTCGAGAAGCGGAATCACGCCCTCGAACGGTACCGGGGTCGGATTCTTTTTCTTGCTCCGGCGCACCTTGAACGGGAACAGCCTGTCGCCCGCCCCGTACAGGATCGCGTCCCGGGTTTCGCGGGGAAGCTCCTTCCACGGGACTTTGGGATCGAAGGGAAGCCGCTCGGCCAGTTGTTTCAGGAGGGCGTTGTTCCGGATGATCAGACTCTTTCCGCCGAAGCGCCACGGTTTGATCGCCCCCTCCCGCACCGCCTTGTCCGGGTCGGGCACCACCAGTTCCTCGGAAAAGCGCATCTTCCGCCCCAGGCCGCCGCATTCGGGACAGAGTCCCTCCGAATGATTGAAGGAGAAGTGGCGCGCGGTCAGGGGCTCGAACGCCTCGCCACACACCTCGCAGGACAAATGCCGGCTGAGCGGGATTTCGCGCCACTCCCCCTCCGGGCTTGTCCGCACGAGCGCGACCGCCCGCCCTTCGCCTTCGCGAAAGGCCAACTCCAGGGAATCCGCGATCCGGCTCCGCTGGTCCGGCTTGATCACAATCCGGTCGATAACCAGCTCCAGATCCACTTCCTCCCGGCCTGCGGCCA
>PWMU01000082.1 GCA_003558065.1 Opitutia bacterium
CCCCTGTCTCCTGTCCCCTGCCCCCTATTTTCCGCCTTCCCCTTCCGCCCCTCGTCCCTCGTCCCATCCCCCATCCCCCGATTCACGGCGATTGCCGGGGCATGGGATCAATTCAAATATTGCTCCCGGGCGTGCATGCGGTAGAACCGAGCGACATGACCGCAAACCGGAAACGTTCGCCGACCCTTATCGTCCTGTGCCTGGCGGCGGCCGGAATCCTCGTCGCGGGGGGGTGGTCTTTTATGGTTTGGGGGGGCGAGCTCCGTGAACTGGCGGGGGAGGCGCGTTCGGTGGCGGTCGAATTCCTCGGGGCGATTCATCCGTTTCCGTACTTCCTCGCCTTCGCCCTGACTCCGGCCCTGGGAATGCCGGTCTCGCTGTTTTACCTCACCGCCGGACCGGTCCTGAGCGGCGCCGGCGACGGCTTGCTCGCGCCCGTTCTCTTGGCCTGGCTGGCGCTCGGCATCAACATCGCCTTCGGGTACTGGCTGGCCTCGAGCTTCATGAATCCGGCCATTTCGGCCTTCCTGCGGTCGCGGGGCCACCGGATTCCCCGGGCCTCCCCGGACAACGAGGGTACGCTCATCCTGGTCTGCCGTCTCTCCCCCCTGCCCTTCGCCCTCCAGAACTGGGTGCTCGGCGTCGCCCGTTTCCGCTTCGTGCGCTACATGGCCTACTCACTGCCCATCCAGGCCGGGATCGGCACGGGCATGATTCTGGTGGGCGACTCCCTGCTCCGCGGCGGCCCCGGCATGGCGGTCATCGGCGTTTTCCTGGTCTGCGCGTTCATCCTTCTTGCCCGTCTCGGACGGAAGCGTTTCCATGTCGGTCGCGAACAGCAGGAATCCTCGAATTACTGAACGCCATGGACGTTTCCGTCATCATCCCGGTCTACAACGAAGCGCAAACCGTCGAGTCGCTGGTCGACCGGGTGGTCGCGGCCCAGCTTCCCCTCAAGCAGATTATCGTGGTCGACGACGCCTCCACCGACGGCACCGGGGAGATCCTGGAAAAAATCGGCCGTCGCTACCCGGTCTGCCGGGTCATTCGCCACGAGGTCAACCAGGGGAAAGGTGCCGGGATCCGCACCGGCCTGGCAGAGGTCCAGGGCGACATTGTCATCATCCAGGATGCCGACCTCGAGTACGATCCGGCGGAATTGCCGCGGCTGATCGAGCCGATTCTCAACGGGGTGGCCGACGTGGTTTTCGGTTCCCGGTTTTCCGGCGCCGGCCCCCACCGGGTCGTCTACTTCTGGCACATGGTGGGCAACCGCTTTCTCACCCTACTCTCCAACATGTTCACCAACCTGAATCTCACCGACATGGAATGCTGCTACAAGCTGTTCCGGCGGGAGGTCATCGAGAAAATCCGGGTGGAGGAGAACCGTTTCGGCTTCGAGCCCGAAATCACCGCCAAGATCGCCCGGCAGGACCTGCGGATCTACGAGGTCGGCATCTCGTATTACGGCCGCACCTACGCCGAAGGAAAAAAGATCAACTGGAAGGACGGGGTCCGCGCGATCGTCTGCATCCTCAAGTACAACCTCATCCACCGGCGGACCGAGGAAAAGGACGGTGCGTGAGCCGGGCGCACGGGCCGGAGAGCCGGGCTTGAACGTCCCCGCGCCCCCCGCCCTTCGGCCCGCGGCCTACCCGGCGAAACGGTCGGTCACCAGGACGACGGCGGGCTTTTCGGCGAAAAAGGCGTACTCGCCCGCGTGGGGAAGAAGGACGTTGTCGCCCCGCCGAAGCGTCACCCCGTCGGTCCGGCCCCCCACCTCCCCTTCCACGACATGGAGAAGGGCCGCTTCGTCTCCGGCGGCGAAAGCGAGGTCCGGCCGGTCCGGTCCCAGCTGAACCTTGCGGATGCGGAACGCGTCGCACTCCGCCAGGATCGAATCCCCCGGACTCGCCCGCACCGGTTCCGGCTCGACATCGTCAAAATCGATGCAGGCCAGGGACTCCTCGACGTGGAGTTCGCGCTTTTGGCCGTCCAGACCGACGCGTCCCCAGTCGTAAACGCGGTAGGTCGTGTCGGAATTCTGCTGGATTTCGAGGATCAGGTTGCCCCCGTCGATCGCGTGGATCCGCCCGCTGGGAACGAACAGGGAGTCCCCCCTGTCCACCTCGATCCGGTGCACGCACGACTCCAGTTTTTCCTCCCGCAGTGCCGTTTCGAAGGCTTCTCGGGTCACGCCGCGTCTGAGCCCCGCGAGCAGCCCGGCGCCGGGCTCGGCATCGGCGATGTACCAGTTCTCGGTTTTGGGCTCGCCTCCGAGGTCGGAAGCGACCGCGGCCGGCGGATGGACCTGAAGGCTGAGCCGTTCCCGGCAATCGAGCCATTTGACGAGGATCGGGAACGGGCGGGCGGGATCGTATCCGGGCCCCATGACACTCCTGCCGTGCCGCCGGAGAAGCTCGCGAAGAGTCAGCCCGCGAAATTCTCCGGAGGCGACGACCGATTGCGCTTCGGGGCGGTCGACCACCTCCCAGCTCTCACCCACCGGCTTCCCGGCCGGCAACTCGCGTCCCAACTGCGTCTCCAGTGCACTCCCTCCCCATACGCGATACTGGTACAACGGGCGGAAAAAGAATGGAAGATTCATTAAAAAAAAGTTAATTTGCCCTCGGTTCGCCGGTCAATATACATTCATCCTTTCAATTCATTAGACATATCCGGTAATATCTTCTATTCGATGGGAAAAAAGAATGCACCCAAAGGCAATGGAGCGGCTCCGTCCCCGACGTTCAATCAGCCGAAGAAAGCCCCGTGCCGACCGTTCACAGGGAGCCTTCTGCTGGTTCTGGGCGTGCTGGTCCTGGTTTCCCTCGCCGACTTTCATCCCGACCAGGACGTCGTCAATACGACCGATCCGGAGGAAGAGAACCTGGTGGGCAAATTTGGCGCCAAGACCGCGTTTTTCGCCTTTTACGCACTGGGCGGCACCGCGTGGCTGATCCCCGTTTTTTGTTTCTGGTTGACCTGGATGCTGTTCAGCCGCTCCTACCGGCTGCGGTACGACAAGCTCATCTCGCTCGCGGTCTGTGTCATCACCTGCTCCGGCCTGCTCACCATGCAGGATCACTTCTTTGTGACCGAAGGGGTGCATACCCAGGGACCGGGAGGCACCCTGGGCACCCTGCTCTACGATCAGCTTTTAAAGGACAATATCGGCGTCTTCGGCTCATTCCTGCTGATGGGGGCCGCCTTTCTGTTCGGTCTACTGGTCCTGTTTACGCGCGACCTGGCCAAGGCGACCGAAGGGTTTATCCACAATTTCGGCGAGCGGCGGAAGCGGCGGAAGGAAGAAAAGGCCAGGACTCAGGAAGAACGCCGCCTGGCGAAAGAGGCGGCCGAGAAGGAAAAGGCCCAGGCCAAGCTCAACAAGGTGATGCAGCATATCGGGGATCCGCGCAAACAGATGCCCCCGCCGCCTTCGAAGAAAAAGCCCAGCCTGCGCGAGCTTAACTCCAACGCGAAGGAGACAGCCAGAGCCCCCGCCCCGGGCGCCAAGGCCAAACCGTCCCTCCAATCTCAGGACGGAGGCGCGCCGGAAACGGCCAAAGCCTCGATCCCGCTCAAGATCGTCGCTGGAGAAACCACCAGGAAGGCCCCCGCCCCGGCCCTGCCCAAATCCAAAGGCAGTTTCCAGTTTCCCACGCTCGACCTCCTCGACAAAGCCGAAGACGACCCGAGGGCCGAAACCGAGGAGGATCATATAGAGACCGCCGAAAACCTCGTCCGCACCCTGAAGGAGTTCGGCGTCGAAGTCACGATGGGAGAGGTCCATACCGGGCCGGTCATCACCCGTTACGAAGTGTTTCCGGCGGCGGGCGTGCGGGTCGAGCGCATCCTGAACCTGGACAAGAACATCGCCCTGGCGCTCAAGGCCGCCGCGGTCCGTATCATGGCGCCGGTTCCCGGGAAGGGCTGTGTCGGGATCGAAGTTCCGAACCGTCATCCGAAACCGGTCTGCATCCGCGAAATCATCGAATCCGAGGACTGGGCCAGTTCCCGCGCCGAGATCCCCATCGCCCTCGGAAAGGACGTCAGCGGCAAGCCGCTGATCCACGACCTCACCAAGATGCCCCACCTCCTGATCGCCGGCGCCACGGGCGCGGGCAAGACAGTCTGTATCAACAGCATCATCACTTCGCTGCTCTACCACGCCAGCCCGGAGGACCTCCGTTTCCTCATGGTCGACCCGAAGATCGTGGAAATGAAGGTCTTCAACGACCTGCCCCACATGCTCATCCCGGTGGTGACCGAGCCCAAGAAGGTCCCCGGCGCCCTCAAGTGGCTGATCAACGAAATGGACCGCCGGTACCAGATTTTCGCCAAGGTGGGCGTGCGCAACATCTCGGGCTTCAATACCCACCGCAAGCGCGAAGCGGAGAAGGCGCGGGAACCCCGGGACCAGGAGCCGGGCGACGCGCAGTTCGACAACATCCCGGAAGCCGTGGCGCCGGAAGTGGAAGTGCCGCGCGACGCGGAACTCGAAATTCCCGAGAAACTCCCCTACATCGTCGCCATCATCGACGAGCTGGCCGACCTGATGATGGTCGCGCCCGCCGACGTCGAATCCGGAATCGCCCGGCTGGCCCAGCTCGCCCGCGCGGCGGGCATCCACCTGGTCATCGCCACCCAGCGGCCCTCTGTCAATGTCATCACCGGCGTCATCAAAGCCAACCTTCCCTCCCGGATCGCCTTCCAGGTCGCCTCGAAAGTCGACAGCCGCACGATTCTCGACAACGGGGGCGCCGAACAGCTGATCGGGCGCGGGGACATGCTGTTTTCCCCGCCGGGCAGCTCCCGGCTCGTCCGCTCGCAGGGCGCCTTCATCTCCGACGACGAAATCAATCGCATCGTCGAATTCCTCAAGCAGAACGGCCCGCCCCAGTTCGCCGAAGAGGTGTGGAAGCAGATCGAGAATCCGGAAACCGAAGAGAACGGGGACGAAGAGGAGGACGATTTGCTTCAGGACGCGATGGACGTCCTGCGCTCCACCAAGCGCGCGTCGACCTCGATGCTGCAGCGGCGTCTGCGCGTCGGCTACAATCGGGCCGCGCGACTTATGGAGCTCATGGAGAAACGCGGGATCGTTGGCCCGGAAAACGGTTCCAGCCCGCGGGAAATCCTCGTCGATCTCAACGAGGAGTAATGAGATTTTTGTGGTCTTTTAGGAGCCGGCCCTGTAGAGAGAGAAAGTCTATTTATATTTATGCAAACTATCGGAGACAGACTGGAAGAAGCGCGTAAACACAAAGGGGTGTCTCTGCGGGAAGCGGCCGAAGCGACGAAGATCCGGGGAGAATACATTTCCGCCTTCGAGAGCAACTCGTTCGACATCAATCTTCCGGAAATCTACATCCGCGGCTTTCTCCGAAATTACGCGAATTTCCTCAAGCTCAACGGGACGCAGATCCTGACCGATTACGACGCGCTGGCAAGCGGGGAACCCGTGTTCTCTTCGGGTCCGAAGCGCGAAGGACAGACTGAATCCTACGGCCGCATGGACCTTGGGGAGAATCGCGGCGCCGGCGCGGCGGAATCCCCGAAGTCCGCCCCCCTGGAGAGTGAAGAGCCCCAGGAACGCCGCCGGGAATCCACCTTCGGCGCCTATGAAGCGCTGGACAAAGGGGTTTACCTGAAAGTCGGCGCGATCGTCGCCGGGGGGCTCGTCGCGGTCTTCCTGCTGGTTTCCGCGGTTCTCTGGGTGATCCGCTCGGACCCGGAAGAAACCGCCGGCGCCGGTGCCAACGCCGAGCAACCCGGCGGCCAGGAATTCTTTCTCATCGCCCGCGACACCATTTCCGAAGTCCGTGTCACCGAAGTCGATACGGGGCTCGAACTCTACGAAGGCTCCCTGGAAGCGGGTGACCGGCAGCGTCTCATCCGTAACGGCCCCGTCGACATCTACTTCAGCAACGGAGAACACCTCCGCATCGAACACGAGGGCTCGCGTTTCCGGGTAGGCGGCAGCGGCGAAGGCCGGGCGCGTTTTGATCTGTAGGAGGAAGGGTGCTCGGTTACCAGTCGTCGCGGAATTGAATCAATCTCGTTCGTGTCTGCGTTGATGTTTGATCGCGGGATAAACCGTTCGCCGCAAGTCGATCGCACCAGGGTATGCGGAACCCATACCGGCCGCCGGAAGTACGGATTTCGGATTCTCTTGAGTCCCATTGACACCCGGGGCGATCCGTTGCTAGTGCGTGAACATGTTAATTCCTCAGATTCAATCCATCACGCAGCACGACCGGACAACGTTCTCTCTTTCCGAAGGGGCGGAGGTTTCCCTTTATACGGCAGAGGAGCAGAAGCGGCTGGAAGAGCTGGCAACCCTGATTTTCCCCAACCGGCCGATCCGGACCTCGACCGGTAAGGCGGCCGCCGGGTACTCGTTACATGCCGGCGGCGGAAACCCGGTTATCGACGAGCCAAAGAAAGCCCGCGCCCTCCAGCACAGGGAGGGCTACTACCTGAAACTTTCCGGGGATTCCGCAGTGCTCCACGCAAGCCACGCCGCCGGATTGTTTTACGGGTTGCAGACATTGCGCCAACTCCTCGACAGCCACGAAGCGGTTCCGGAAACGGAGATCGCGGACTGGCCCCATCTCGAGTTCCGTTGCGCCAATTACGACTTTCGCCTGCTTTACCCGAAATTCGAGAAGCTGATCGAGTACATCGAAACGATGGCCTCGTTCAAGTACAACGCTCTGTTGATTGAGTACGAGGACAAGCTGCCCTTCAAAAAGCATGAACATCTCCGGCATGACCGCTTTGCCTTCACCGACGAGCAGCTGCAGCTTTTGCAGGAAACCGCGAAACGCAATTTCATCGAAATCATTCCCCTCCAGCAGACCTTCGGACACCTCGAGTACGTTTTGAAACACGACGCTCACAAGGCCCTTAAAGAGTCCCGGGAGGCCATCGGAGAACTTTGCCCCTCGAACCCGGGATCCCTTGAACTGGCCACCGGGCTGATCGATGAAATGATCGCGGCGCATCCGGATTCCCGATACCTCCATCTCGGTTGCGACGAGGTCTGGTGCCTGTGCCTCTGCGATCGTTGCCGGAAAAGTTTCGCGGACTCCAGGCCCGAGGCGTTCATCACCTATGTCAACAAGCTTATCGACTTCACGGCCGCGCGAGGAAAAATCCCGATTATCTGGCACGACATGCTTGCCAGCTGCACGAACGACGAGCTCTCCCGCCTCGACCACCGCGCCGTCGTCATGATCTGGCGTTACGACGGGAAAAACATCGAAGAAACTGTCGCTGATTTCACGAACCGTTGCCGCGCCCAGGGCATTTCGGTCCTGGGCGGTCCCTCTATCCGGGCGTGGGACCGCACGGATGACCAACCTCATCCGGTTGCGGAAAACCGTATCCGGAATATCGAACAATGGACGCGTGCCGCCAACCGCCTCAAACTCCCAGGAGCGGTTGCGACGAACTGGGGAACGGTTTTCGGAATGGGGGTTCCCTACGGGATATTTGAAACCACCTGGTTTCTTATGGGTTACGCCGCCGACAAGTTCTGGAATGCGGAATCGGACAGCCGGGACTATCTGTCGCGCTTCCTCAGTATTTTCCACGGCATCGAGCCCGCCGATGTTCTGGAAAAGATTGGCAATCACGACCCCGCCGACTACTATGAATGGATCGGGAAATTCGTCGACCAGGTCACGAAAAACCGCGACATCGCCGAGCATATCCGGTTGATCAAACTCCACGAAACGGCGGTGTCGAAATCCCGGACCCTTCACAAGTACTACTACCGCTCCACGCTCTTCGATAATGAAAGCGAACGCATCTCACTCGATCTCAAGCACAAGGCCACGCGCCGGCTCCTGAATCAGGTACGCCCCGAACTCGAAACAAACCTGAAACACTTCATGCCGGACGAAATGGTCGACCACTTCATGAAGTCGCGCTTTTACCTCCACGACTGGCTCGAAGAAAATCTCTACCAGAAAGCCCCCTTCGCCCGCGAGACCGACTGGTAGCGGAATGCCCGCTCAACGGCCGCCGTGCATTCGGCCGCGCCCGGCTCTTCGTCGCATTAACCCGCTCCTGCCGCGAAGATCACCGGGGTTGGCCGATCTCCTCCAGGATCCGGGCGAACCAGGGTGTGGAGATGTCGAAGGGTTTTCCGCCCTTGATGCGGTCGAACTCAATGGCCCGCAGGACGACGTCCCGATCCTCGTCGTGACCGACGACCCCCTGCTCTCCCTTGAGGGCGCATTCCACCGCCGTGTCGACGCAGCTCTGGATGAGCCGCAGGTCCTCGCGGTTCGGGGGCGCTGAACGGGCGAAATACCCGCTCTTTTGCACCAGGGTTTTTCCCGCCTGAAGCATCTCAGCGAACTGCTTGCCGAACCAGGCTCCCGGATTCACGGAATCCAGCTTAACGTGACCGAACGCATCGCGCGGAACCTCGTCTCCAGCGGCCTCCAATTCGGCCACAATGCTTTCGGCGCCCGCCCCCTCGCCGGTGAAGATATTCACACAGTTATTCTTGTCCATAAGGCCCCGCAAACGTTCGGCCTCGGCGCGGAGGTCGATTTTCATTTCCGGCAAGTACACCCCGTTAACCTCGAAACGTTCGCGAGCCAGGCCGATGCCGGGGAGAAATTCCCTCCCCGCCAAACGACAGCGGTACTCCTGCGCCGTCGCCGCGGTCATCCACCCGCAATGACGCCCCATCACCTCGTGGACGATCAGTTTGCGCGGATTGGCTCCGTGCTCGTGAACCACGTTTTCAAAAAAGCGGGCGCCTTCCTCGGCGGCCGTGAAGGCGCCGAGCGATTGCCGAATGGGAATGACATCGTTGTCCACCGTCTTGGGAAGCCCGACCACCCCCAGCTCGTAATTCTTTTCCCGAAGGAAGGCGGCCAGGTCGGCCGCGGTCGTGTTCGTGTCGTCGCCGCCAATGGTATGGAGGACGTCCACCTTGTCTTTCACCAGGCGCTCCGCGGCGACCTTGAGCGGATCTTCACCCTCCTTGATCAAGCCGCGCTTCACGCAGTCCTCGGTATTGGTAAGCTTGACCCGGCTGTTGCCGATCGGACTCCCGCCATAGCGGTGCAGAATCCCCGCGCGGCGGCGGATCTCCTGTGTCACCTCAAGGCTGTCGCCCTGCAGCAGCCCCTTGTAACCGTCACGGTAACAAAGAATTTCGATATCGGGCGCGACCTCCGAGTAGCGCTGTATCAATCCCCCGATAGCCGAGGACAGACACGGCGCGAGCCCGCCCGCAGTAAGAATCGCCACTTTCTTCACACTCACCATTCATCCTTTCACTGTGGGATCCAATCCGTTGGCCCCATTCACGCTCATCAACTCGCTGACCCTACGACGCGTCGCCGGCTAGGCAAGGGTATACTTGATGGGGCGGCCCCTGTTAAAAGGGGAGTTTATCGGTCGGGAGAGCCCCGTTTATCTCCCGCACAACCGGTTCCCGCCGTCGGGGCGCGTTTTCATTCCGACATTCGCGACTGCCGCAAAAACAGCCCCTCCAGCGGGCGCAGCGGCCGATCGATCACGAGGCGGGCCGTGTCCCCTTTCCCGCTCCAATGCGCCGGCGCCGGCTCCCATTCGCCCGTTTCGCCGAGGTATTGCCAGTCGCCGCGCCCCGCCTCGTTCTTCGGTAAGCGCAAAACGACCCGTTCGGTTTCGTCCTGGATGACGTTGAACGCCGCGAACAGTCTTCCTCCGGGGAAAGGCGTCCGGTAAAGGTGCGCCGGGTGCTCTTCGGCCGCCGCCAGAGGGGCCCCGTGCCCGATCCTGAAGACGAGTTCCTGCAAAAAGGCCCGGCGAAAGGCATTGAAGAATCCCATAAAAAACTGAGCGTCTCCACCCAACGGATACGCGAGGGTGGCAATCCGTCCTCCGCGCGGGTTTTCAAACAGGACGCACCCCGGGAAGAGCTCACGGTGATCGGGACTGTAAATTCGCGTCAGCGTTTCGGCTCCCTCCGCAGTATCCATGGCCAGGAGGCGGGCGGCGCAGCGCTGAGCCGTCATGCGGGGCCGTTCCGGTCCGCACGAACCGGGATCGCCGGCGGCGATTTCCTCGTAAGCGAAGGCGGCTTCCCGCAGCGGACGCCACATGCCGGCGGCCACCCCGATGTCGACGCCAAACCCGCGTTCGAGCAGGATCTCCACCGACAGGGCGTCCAACAGCAGCGGGCCGGACAGGAGCGTTTCGAGCTCCGCATCCGGATAAGCCCTCAGCGTTTGGCCGCTCACGGCATGAACCTGGCCCGGACGAACGGTTCGGGTATAACCGTGGGCGATTCCCAGGATCGACAGCGTTCTTGCCCAGACCTGCGAGCTCTCAACCAGCCCGTGCAGGCTCGCCGGATCGGTGGCGTGCCGCGCCGCGGCAATGTCCGGATGAAACAGCACCTGCACCCCTTCGGCCTCGCGCCCGTCGATACCGAGAGCCGCCAGCGCGTTGAGCCGATCTTTCGCCTTCCCCAACGCCGGGCCGAACCGCGGGTCGAGCGCCACCCCGTTGCCCATCATGTCAAAGTGATTGATCGTCATGCCGTGGCTTCCATAAACGGCCGCACAAAAGCATTCCCATAGGCTGTAGGCGGCGCTCTTGGAATAAGGACCGCAACGCGGCGAGTTTTCCAGTTCCGGGTAAACCTCGATCGCTCCCTCCAGATTGGCCAGCGTCAGCCGCGTTACGGCCGGGGGCGTGCTGATGGCGGGGGTTTCCGTATACGGTTCGACATGGGGCCGCACCAGGAAGGCGGGCGCGGAACCCAGGGCCTCCTGCAGGGCCGGCCAGTCCCGCCCTTCCGCGCTGTGGACATCCGGATTGGACGTCATCAAGCCCAGCCGCACCGCCGGATTCGCCCGATGCACCGCCTCCCTCAGTTTCCGCGCCGGCTCGAGGAGCGTCTCCCGCGACAACGCCAGCCATTCCCGCCGCCACGGGTGCGGCTTGCCGGGCGCCAGGATCGCGTCAAGGAGCTTCACCCGATCCACCGGCTCCCCCGCCCTCGCGGAAAACAGACGCAAATGCTCCTCGCAGAAACACCCGCCCCATCCCTGGTCGCTTTCATGATTGTGGAGGCGCCAGTCATCTTCCACCCAGATCGCGACCGGCCCCACCTCCCGCGCCATCCAGGCAAAGATCCCGCATAAGTACGCCTGCCACTCCGGACACAGCGGGCAGGCCGTGATCGGACTGACCGCGCCGGTTTCCCCGACCAGGAGCCGGAAGTCCCGCCCTTCCCGCAACCCGCGCCCCCGGCTGACATGATAGGTGGTGGTCCACGGGTTCAGACTCAGCGCCACCCCCTCCTCCGCCAGCCGGTCGCGCACCCGGCAGGCAAGGGAACCGTAGCTCTCCAGCTCCCCCGGGGTCAGATGACCGGCGCTGAGCTCCTCGGCCGGAAAAAACAACATGACTTCCTCGATCCGCCCGGCTCGGCACAACCCGGCGAGTTCCTCGATGCGCTCCTCCGAATGAAACCCGGGATCGATCTTGTAGCGAAGAATGTAACGAAAGGAAGTCATGAGCGGGTTGAAATAAGTCGTTCGTTCCAGCAAAAGAAGACGGTTTCATAAAAAAAGTGAACCCTGATGTTGCAAGAACGTTCCGGCCCGCACGCGCCAAACCCGCTGAGCCCATCAAGCCCGATCCGGACAGGGATTGCGGAGAATGCGAAAGTATAAGCCCGACGGACTGCTAGTCGTCCGAACGAGCCGATTCCAGGCATCCGCCCAGTTGGCGAATCCGTGCCGGGTGCCGCATCTTGCGCAGCGCCTTGGATTCGATCTGGCGGATGCGCTCGCGGGTGACATCAAACTTCCGCCCGACCTCTTCAAGTGTCCGGCTGTAGCCGTCGAGCAGTCCGAATCGAAGCGAAAGCACCTTGCGCTCCGACTCGCTCAGGCTTTCCAGAACTTGATCAATAGTCTCCCTCTGAAAACTCGCCGCGGTCACCTCGTGAGGATCCTCCGCATTTTCTTCCTCGATAAAATCGCCAATATTGGTATCGCCGTTCTCGCCAACTGGAGTCTCGAGGCTGATCGGCTGCTGGGTCATTCTCAAAAGCGCCCGCACTCGTTCGCCCGCGAGCCCCATCTCCTCGGCCACTTCCTCCTTGCTCGGCTCGCGCCCGCGCTCCTGCACGAGCCGCCGTTGTACCTGAACCATTTTGTGAATTATGTCCACCACGTGGACGGGGATCCGGATCGTGCGCGACTGCTGGGCAATGGAACGGGTAATCCCCTGACGAATCCACCAGGTGGCGTACGTGGAGAATTTGTATCCGCGGCGGTACTCGAACCGTTCCACGGCTTTCATCAGGCCCAGGTTGCCCTCCTGGATCAGATCCAGGAACGGCACCTCACGGTAAGCGTATTTTTTGGCAATACTGATCACCAGGCGCAGGTTGGCCTCAACCATCTCGGTCTTGGCACGGTGGGCCTCGCGCGTCGCCTGGCGCGCCTCGCTAACCACACGGACGAGCTCCTCCGGTTCAATGCGGAATTCCGATTCAATCTCCTGCAAGCGCTTCTTCAGCGGTCCGGGGTCGATCAGGCTGTCCTTCTTCTTCTTCGGTTTCCTCGCAGCCTCCAGGCTGACATTGATTCCGCGAATCTCCTCGACGATGGGTGAAAGATTTTCGAGCAACCCCTCGAAGACCTTCGAATTGAAGCAGTACCTGCGAAGCTGTTTTTTGAGCACGGCGTTCCTGCGACGGAACCGGGTCAGAGCTGTTTTGTATTCGGTCGTACCGGCCGCGTTGGCTGCCTCCTCCCAGGCTATCCGCGCAGTTGCTTCGGCTCGCTCGGTCGCATCGATCAACCCGGGCAGTTTCTGAAAGTAATCCTGCCGGCTGACGACTTCCCGTTCCGCGACCATCCGCTCGAACCTCCGTTCGCCCGCCATCAGTTCCCGGGCGATACCAATCACATACCTTGCACCCAAACCCGCGGATAAAAGCGCCTCCCGCGCCCGATGCCGCGTCTCTTCGATCCGTTTGAAGATGGCAATCTCCTCCTCCCGTCCCAGCAACGGCAGGTTCCCTATCTGCTGAATATAGGCGTGAACGGAATCGGAAGCTCCCTGCTTCCGCGCGACGCCGGCTTCCTCCTGTTCGCTCGCTTCCTTGAGCTTCCTGCCGCCGCCGGCTTCCTTGCCGTCCACGACCTCGATATCCAGACTTTCCAGGATTGAAAGGATTTTCCCGATTTCCTCCGGGGCGCTCAATTCGTCCTGCAACCCCGCGCTTATATCGCCCAAACTCAGGCACCCCTGTTTTTTGAAAAGCCGAACCAGGCGGTTGATTGTCTTGTTGCCCGCGCCCTGTAAATTCGCGGCGCGATCCCCTCGGGCTATTGTACTTCGTGCCGTTTTTGTTGTGCCTGCCATGAATAGGGATATTGACCGGCTACCTCCACCACCCGCCGTAAAACGCTTCATTCACCGGAAAAGGGCGAAGAAGATCAGAAGTCGGGAGGCTTGTTTCGGGATTAAGCAACTGATTAAGCAAATAAAATGTTCCACTGATTATGAACCTCACAACCCGTGGGCGTCAATCCCAAGATTGCAGTCGTCTCGCCCGCGGATTTTTCCTGTCATCCCCGCGAAAGAAGGCGCTGCATGCAAGCCGACTCACTCGCGAAGGTTACTCCGAGAGGTGTTCGGTGTACAGCTCGCAAGCTTGAGAGCCGGGGATTCCACAACCTCCACATGGATTCATTCAGATTCGATCCCGGGGGGCGGAATAACCACTTGAATTTCGGCCTCGGCCTGACTTTAGCCCGGATGGTTGATCGGATTACGGAGGAAAGCGCGCCCAGCTCGTTTTCCGGGTGGAAGGGTGCGTTGGAAGGGGCGAGCATACTGGAGGTGCCGGACAAATAGCTAGGCTTACTGTACGAGGCGGCGCTCCGAGGGTTACCGGCGCGCCAGGTCGACCACGCCCGCTACGACGGGCCGGAGTGCGTGGTGGCGGTGGGCCCACCCTGTTCTGGAGCCGGAAACCGGACATTCTCAGAAAAGGCGCAGGTTACGAGGTCTGAACTTGATTCTCCGCGATCGGATGTATAGCGTCTGTTCCATGGAACAGACCGATAAGCCTGCCTCCGCCGGCGACGGCGACGGTCGCCAGGGAATGACCCGAAGACGGGCTCTGAAAATTCTGGGAGGAGGCGCGGCTCTGATCGCCCTCGGTGGAGTGACAGGAGGATACGCCTATCGTCGCAGTTTGCGGATTTCCCCGGCGGAAGCCGCCCGGATCGGCAAGGCACGGTTTGTCGTGGCAGGCGGAAGCATCGGCGGTTTGACGGTGGCGGCCCGGCTTCTGCGCGGTATGCCGGAAGCGAACGTAACTCTGATCGAACCCCGGGAGGTGCATCACTACCAGCCGGGCTATACCCTTGTGGGCGCCGGGGTGTACGATCGCGACGATGTTCTCTTCGATCAGGAATCCCTTTTGCCTCGCGGAATGCGCTGGGTGAAGGATTCCGTGGAAGCGTTCGAACCGGAAAACAATCGCGTCGTAACCGCCTCGGGGGAAAAAGTGGACTACGATTACCTGGTGGTCGCGCTGGGGGTGGAAATGGATTTCGCATCGGTGGAAGGCTTCGCCGAGGCCATGGAATCCCCTCACGCGGCCAACATCTACGATCTCGATTCGAGCCAAAAGTTCCGCCGGTTGGCCCGTACCTTCAGTGAGGGTGAAGCGGTCTTCACGTATCCTTCCGGCTACCTCAAGTGCGGAGGAGCCCCGCAGAAGATCACCTGGCTCTCCGAGGATCTCTGGCGCTCGGCGGGCCATCGCGACGGAGTCGAGGTCCATTTCCACACCCCCCGGCCCTCGCTGTTCCCGGTGGTGCCCGCCGTAGACGCGGCGGTCACTCCTTTGATCGAAGCCCGCGGGATCCATAACCACTACGGGCAGGACCTTCGGGCAATCGATGTTTCGACCCGCACCGCCATCTTCGAAGAAAAGCGGGAGGACGGTTCCAACCGGGAAATCCGGCGCCATTACGACCTGCTCCACCCCATGCCGGGATTTCGGACGCCCGCGGCCCTGCGCGGAAGCGAACTGACCGCCGACGGCCTCGGGGGGCAGCTCGAAGTGGACCGCCACACCCTCCGGCACAAGAGGTTCGGAAACATCTTCGGCGTCGGCGATTGCTGCGCCACAGGCGCCGCCAAAACCGCCGCCACCATTCGCAAGCAGGCCCCGGTGGTGGTGGGCAACCTCTTTGACATCGCCCTCGACCGCGACCCCGCCCACCGCTACGACGGCACCTCCGGCTGCCCGCTCCTGACCCGTTACGGGAGGTGTATGATGTTTGAGTTCGATTACAACGGCGAACTCGTCAACGAATGGCTGTACCAGCCCACCCGGGAGACGCGCCGCTGGTGGACGTTCAAAGTTCACGGCCTCAAGCGCCTTTACCGCCATGTCATGATCGAGGGATGGGTGTGAGCCGGCGGCCCGGGTTGAACGGGCCGCACAACCAACCACCCTGTCCGTCCTGTTATACCGCGCGCCATCAAGTTTTCGGATTCGTTTCCCCTTCAAATGCAAGATCATTCCCCTCTGGAGAGACGGGGACCATGCGCCAGCATGGTGGGGTGTGTTTTCCGAAAACTTGATGAAGCGGACTATAACCCAGTTTCAATCGTTGCGAAAGCCGGGAATTCCTCACCTCACCCGACTATTGCAGCTCCGGGATTGTGTAGCTCCAGAGGTGTGAGCCGCTGGTGAAGTACAGACGGCCCCGGTGGAGCGCCACACCGCAGTTTACTTCGACCGGGGTGTCGGCCAATTTCCGGTGGGCAAATGTTCCGGGTTCGATGCGCACGACAGCCTCCCGGAAGAGCGCGTAGATCACACCGTTCGGACCGAGTCGCCAGACCCGGGGCGCCTGTCCGCCGGTGACCCGCCCGTACTCCGGAGACAACGCTTCCGTGTGCACCAATTCCCGTGCCCGCCAGTCGAAGACGAAAAACGTCCCTTCGTTGTCCAATCCGTACACCAGGTCATCCGGCCCGACCAGGAGTTCGCGAATCTCCTGAACGCCGGGCAAAATCGCCTCCTTGTGGACAATCTCCAGCGACGGCCATTCCATGATGTACAGGAGGCATTCCTCGGCGATACGTTCCCCGCCGGTGCCCGGTTGGGTCGTCGTGCCGCCGACAAGGTTGCCGTCGGGCAGTTCCGCAAGCGCCTTCGTGCTGTGGTGTTCGATGAGATCCGTGTGCCCGTAAACCTCGGCTTCCTCCGATTCCGCGTCGTACACCATCATTCCGCCGCCCGTGCGCCCGTAGCCGGGCGTCCCCACCTGGATCACATGCCGCCCGTCGGAATGGGCGAGCAGGTCGTGCGGACGCAGCAGAATATCCCCCGCCGAAGCAAGCCGCCGCGGATTCGGCGCATCGGCCGTTCCCTCGCGCCCGGGTTCGTACTCGATTAGGACACCCTGTGTATAAATCGCCCCGTAGAGTTTGCCCGCCTGAACGGTCATCACATTGATATGGCCGCCGCGAACGTCGGTGTCCCAAAAAGAATCCCGCCCCGGTTCGTAGGCGAAGAAACGGAGCGGGTGGCCGGTCGATCCGTAGATTCTGCCGTCCGGCCCGAGCGCCAGCGTGTAGATCCACGAGCCGTCGGATGGGTAGTCGAAATCGACACGTCGCGTTTCCTCCCCGTCGCGGCTCACTTCGAGCCAACCCTCCGGCAGATCCAGCCGTGTGATTTCGCGCCCATCCGGCAGTTCGCCGAAAAACGCCCCCTGGTTGTCGCTTATTTCGCGGGCCCGCTCGACCGGAGGCGCGCCCTCGAGAACGGTGACCCGGCCGTCGCTCAACTGCAGCCACGGCGCTTCTTCTTCGGGCATCCGGGCGTAAACCTTTCCGTCCTTACCGCGCCACAAGGTCACGTTGCCGCCCACGCGATCATCCTCGTCCACCATCTCCCGCACCTCCCCCGTGCGCGGTTCGAGCGCAAGGAGGTGGTTGCGGGTGAACCCGATCATCGTGTAGACCCAGCCGCTTGCATCGGTCGCCAGCGCGCGCGGATACTGGGGCCAATTCTCGCTGTTGACCGGTCCGTAATCCGTATATTCCCGCGTGTCGGGATCGAAGGAAACCATATGGGCGTCCGGATAGTTTCCCGCCCAGATCACGCCGTCATCCCCCTCGGTCATCCACATGGCCACGCGGTCGTCCGAGGATTCGACATGGGTGAACTCGCCGGAACGCGGATCGAACTCCACAAAATGGTGCCCAAACAATGAATACAAGTATCCTTGCTTTGAATACAAAACCGCAAATGGCGAATCCCAGGTGGAAAACGGCATCTCGTGAAACGACGTTTCCCCGTCGTCCGGATCGATCAGGACAATTCCGTACCCTCCGCGGTGATCCTGCAACCAGACGGCGAGCCGGTGCTCGCCTTCTCCAACCTCCACAACAACCGCGCCGCGAGACCGCGACACCTCCGCCGCCACGCCGTGAAGGGTGAACAGTTCAGCACGGTTCGCCGCCTCGATTTCTTCCGCTTCCGCAAACACGAACAGACAAAGCAGCGTCAAAAAAGTAAATAAAGCCTTCATTCGTTCCCGTAAGATGCCGGGCGACTGGCCCGTTGGCAAAAAGATTCATCCAGCGAACCCGTTTTTCGTCGGGTTCCCGGTACAGACACGCCAAAACGAATCAAGCCGCCGCGCCGGAATCCGCCTTCGGTACCGTGCCCTACGTTGCATCCGACCTCCGCGGCGACGGATCCGGCGAAACCCCACACAACACTCCTTTCACCTGGATCGCATGCTGTGGGAAAAACGCTGACTCCCGAACAAGCCGAACGCCTGCGCGCGGGCCCTCTTGAGGAAAGCCGCGCCCTCCTCGAAAACACCCTCGGCATCAATTCGCACATTCTACGCCTGGTCGGCAACAAATTCGAAAACGCCTTCCATTGCGTCGGTTTCGGGACAAAATATTGCGTATTCGATACCTATTGGAGATAGCCTTTCACTTGAAACCGATGACCGCTACTGCACAAGAAACCAACACCCTACCCGTCAATCTTGGGCAACGAAACGCCTCCAGGAGTTCCGAGTCCAAATGAGTTTACAAAATCCTTTCCCCCGACAGTCTTTCCGGCTGATCACGTGCTATACCACCCCAGGGGATTGAATCGGCCGTTTCCGTGCCATCCACCAATGCTTCCGAATAATTGAATCGGCCACGCAGAACCCTGTGAAGATAAAACCACAATCATAAAAATTGGTTTCCCAAACATCACTCCCTCCCATTAAATCGGTGGCTATCTTCAGCTCCTCGGCGCCAAACCGGGATCGAATCGGATCCCGCGTTCGCATTCTTCCCAAGACATTTTCTGAGCCATTTCTCAATCCTGTTGAAAGGGTTCTTTCCGAGTCTCGCGAGCTCACGCTGGCACCGGTCCAATCGAATCGCCATCTTTTCAAGTCGTGCCTGCACGTACTTGTAACCGCCGTTTTTTGCAACAATCATAGACACGTCGACCCTATAGTCCCAAAAATTTGTTAATAAATTCCGGATACAAGACCTTGAAAATGCCCTCCTGAGTGGGTTGGAATCTAATCGTCAAACAAAAAACAACCCAAAACAGGAAGCCATTAAA
>PWMU01000049.1 GCA_003558065.1 Opitutia bacterium
CCCGTCTACAACGCCATCGTCTGGCAGGACCGGCGCACCGCCGGCTTCTGCGAACAACTCAAGTCCGATTCGCTCGAATCGACCTTTCAGGAGAAAACCGGCCTGCTCCTCGATGCCTACTTTTCGGGCACCAAGGTCCGGTGGATCCTCGACAACGTGGACGGTGCCCGGGAAAAGGCCGAGGCCGGCGACCTCGCCTTCGGCACCGTCGATTCCTGGCTCATCTGGAAGCTCACGGGCGGAAAAGTTCACGTGACCGATGTCACCAACGCCTCCCGGACGCTCATGTTCAACATTCACACGGGTGAGTGGGATGAAGAGCTTCTCGGGATCCTGAAAATTCCCCGCTCCCTCCTCCCGGAGGTCCGTTCCTGCAGCGAGGTTTACGGAGAGGTGAGCGAAGGAGGACTCGTAGCCGGCACTCCGGTCGCGGGTATCGCCGGCGACCAGCAGGCCGCTCTTTTCGGGCAGATTTGCACCCGTTCCGGGATGGCGAAAAACACTTACGGCACCGGCTGTTTCCTCTTGATGAATACAGGAACGGAACCGGTGATCTCGCGGAACAACCTCCTGACCACCGTGGCCTGGAAACTCGGCGGCCGGACCGAATACGCTCTCGAGGGAAGTGTATTCATTGCCGGCGCCGTCATTCAATGGCTCCGGGACGCGCTCGGGATTATCGGAAAATCCTCCGATGTGGAGGCCCTTGCCTCAAAGGTGAAAGACACCGGCGGCGCTTACCTGGTGCCGGCGTTCACGGGACTGGGCGCCCCTCACTGGGACCAGTACGCGCGCGGCACGCTGATCGGCCTCACACGCGGCACCGGGGCCCCGCACATCGCCCGCGCAGCACTGGAAGGCATCGCCTACCAGTCTTACGATGTCCTCAAAGCGATGGAGTCCGACTCGGGAATCTCCCTCAAGGAACTTCGTGTCGACGGCGGCGCCTGCGTCAATAATCTGCTGATGCAGTTTCAGGCGGACCTTTTGCAAACACCGGTCGTCCGGCCGAAGGTCACCGAAACCACCGCTCTCGGAGCCGCCTACCTGGCGGGGCTGGGCGTCGGGTTTTGGAAGAATCCCGAGGAGATCGCCGGCCAATGGCAGGTCGACCACACCTTTTCCCCGAATGCCCCGGACGAGGAAAGGCAAGGGCGCCTCGCCGGCTGGCGCAAGGCGCTCGAACGGTCCAAGGCCTGGGAAGAGAGCCCCAGGGCCTGAATACTTCCCTCACCCACCCGGATGCCCCCGGGAACGACCAGCCATGAACGAAATCTTCTCCCATCCGGGAAAACTGAAAACCGATCACGTCAAATACACGCGTCTGCGTCTGCTCCTGTGGGCGGTGATCGGGATCCCCTTCTGGGTGTTCGGCGTGCTTATGGCCTTACGGGGCGACGGCTATGCCGGAATCGGCTTCGCCGCGGCATTTACAATAATCAAAGCAGGGTTTGAAATTTTCTTTTACGCGGCCTCGCGCGAGATCCTTCGGCTTGCCGACGACAGAATCGTCCATGAAACCGGCGTTCTCCGACAGGAGAATCAGGACGGCGACACCCTGGCCTCGATCCGGCTCACCGAGCCTTTCTCGGTGGATTTTTACTTTAATTCCATTGGCCAGCCCATTTACCGGGTCACTCAGGACAACCGTGTCCTCAAGTTCGCCGCCCGCCTCGACAACGCCGAACGCCTGGTGACCGACGTCCTTGGCCGTCCGCAAAAATGGCCGCCCGAAGTCCCCCAACCCGAAAGCGCCGCCAAGCGCTACCACCGCCGGGCCGAACCGGGAGATGACTGACCGCGTCGATCCAGGGCTTCGGTCCCGCCGAAGTCCTGAGAGGGAGGATCGCCGACGATCAGCCCGGGACGGATCGATTCTACGGCACGGCCACCGGCGCGGCATTCCCTTGAAAAATCTCACGGTAGACCTCGTTGCGAGGCGCGGGGAGGCGGGAAATATCAAACTCCTCGCGCTCAAGGGCGTAAGGCCCGTAGCGATACGCGGCGGCGAGCCGGGGATAGGAAAAGACGTCACGCTCTTCGAGAAAGCTTCGAATGTGGACCAGGTAGGCGATCCCCTGATCGACATTCACTTTCCACCTCCAGGCGTGCCGGAAAGGGCGTTCGGTAACCGTATCCCAGGCCGGCCGACGAAGCTGCATCATCCCCCGCGCCCCATGATTCCCGGCATTCGCATCAAAGGTGCTTTCCGCCTTGATAATGGCAAAAACAAAACGCGGATCCAAACCGTGCTCACCGGCCCGCACCTCCACATACGCCCACACTTCGTCACGCGGAATATAGTTCGGCGGGCGCACCATCCAATTCCAGAGAAACGACAGGACAATCACCACCGAGGCGCCCCCGACAAGCCACCGGAACGGGTACCTTCGTAACGAAGACTGGATCCTTTCGATCATTCCAAACTTATCCCGCCCCCTTCGGCGCCCGGTCACCGGGCAACCTGTTCCGCCTCGTCACGGTAATGCTCGCGCAGCTTCCAAAACTGCCGCGCATCCTCGATGATCTTTTTCAGCGTATCCGGGAGGATCGCCTGTTTGGGGTCGTCGCCAATCCCCCGCCGGGGATCGACGTGGGTCTCAATGCAAAGCCCGTCCGCCCCGTAAACAATCGCCGCCAGCGCACAGGCGGGAACATAAACCGATTTGCCGACGGAATGCGAAGGATCCACGATGACCGGCGCCCAGGTCTTTTCCTTGAGGAGCGGCGTTATCGACTCATCCGGGTGGCTCCGAAACCCTTCGAGGGAAGGCATGGTGCCGCGCGGACACAACAGGATATTCGGGTTCCCCGCCGCCGCCAGGTATTCCGCAGCAGCGATAAACTCATCAACCGGGCCCATGTGACGGCCGCGCTTGAGAAGAATGAGCCGTTCCTTCGGTCCGGAAAATTCGCCGACCTTGCGCAAAAGCGAGTAGTTGAGGGCGTTGCGGGTACCGATCTGCAGCATGCCGACGTCGGCCTCCAATGCCGCCTTCAGGTGAACCTCCTCCATCACTTCGGTGTTGACCGGAAGCCCCGTGCGGCGGGAGGCCTCGAGAAGTATGTCGAGCGAATGACTATCTCCCTGAAACGAATGGGGAGTCGTGCGCGGTTTCCAGACTCCCCCCCGAAGAACGTGCCCCCCGGCCTCCTTCACCGCGTGAGCCGTCTCGTAAAAGAGGTTCGGCTCCTTCGGATCGATGGTACATTGCCCGGCTATGAACAGTGGCTCCTCTCCCAGTGTGACACCGCCAATGTGAATCCGGTTGGACGCCAGGTCCGAGCGAATATCCATCAGCTTGTGCGGAGACTGAATCGTATCCACTCGATCGATATACGGAAGGCCCTCGATACGGCTGATCAGAAGCTCGCTGCGCTCGTCGCCCAGGATCGCGTAAACGGAGCGCTGCGTTCCCACGATCACCTGGATACGACACCCGAAATCCTCGACAATCGCGGTAATCTCCCGCAATTGCGCGTCGTTCAGGCGGTCTTCCTTCGGAATAATCATAGCAGTTCCGCCGCGATCATCTCCCACTCCGTTTCGAGCGATTCCGAGGGCTTCGTCCGGCCGGCCCGGGAGTACCAATACGAAGCGTTGCCCTCGTCACCTTCCTTTCGATGAAGGTAGGCATGAACCCAGTCGCCCGCACGGCTGCCCGCCTGCTGGCAGAGTTCGTGAGCCTTGTGCCAGTCACCCTTTGCATCCCACCAGAGTGCCTGCACAGCCAAATCCAGATTCTCGGCGGGTGCGTTCCGGGAATCGACGGTCTTGCGGAATTCTTCAAGTGTCATGTGCGGTTAATAACAACGTGGCATGCGGGAAGTCAAACGCCCTCGAACGGCCCGCGAAAGGCCCCGGGGACCGGGGACTTCGCCTCGAAGCGAAACGTCTTTCCCTTAAGCGTGTAGCTGAGCTCCGTTTCGGCACAGTGAAGAAAAAGGCGTTTATGACCCGTGCCGCGCGCGAACTCCCTGTTGGCCGGGAACCGGCCGTAGGTCCTGTCGCCGACGATGGGAAGGCCCCGGCGGGCGCACTGGACGCGAAGCTGATGGGTGCGCCCGGTTCCCGGAAAAAGCTCGATAAGGGTGACCCGGGGAGGTCCGGGATACCGTTTTTTTTCGGCGACCGTAACGGTTGCCTTCCGGTTCCCTCCGCCCCGAGTGCGAAGCTTCTCCCCTCGCCGCTCGACCGAAAGCGAATCAGTCCACTGTTCCTTCGCGTTTCGCGGCACGCCGAATACCAGGGCGTGATACTTTTTCCGCACCCTCCCCGAAGCAAACTCCTTGCGCACCGCCGCCGCAACAGCAGGGTCAAACGCGCACAGGAGGACTCCCGAAGTCGCCGAATCCAGGCGATTGAGCAGCCAGAGGCGCCTGATCCCTCCGGCCTCCTCCCAATGGTAGCACTCCTCGTCCAGGTCGTAAAAGGCCGCCAGCAGCGATTTCCCATGGTCCCGGGAGGAGTTCGGATGGGAGAGGACGTGGACCGGTTTCTCCAGAGCCAGAAGCCCGTTGGCATCAGCCGCCAGGACTGCGACGCCGCGCCCCAAAGGCAGCGATTCCGGGCGGAACGCGTCGCCGGACGGAATGATTCCTGTGGTTCGGCTCAACGGTAGTGAAAGGTTATGGTCATCGTTTGTTCGTCGCCGAGGACCTGGATCATTTCCTCGCTCCAATTCCCGAACGGAGCCCGGGCTTCGATCGCGTCCTGGCAGATGAGCGTGCCGGTATGAGTCGCCGAGCTGTCGACTTCGATGATTTCGACCTGTCCGGAGGAATCAAGAGTGAACCTGATGCGCACCTGGCTCGACGCATCCGAGGCGCTGAGGTGAGCCCGCGCCAGACTGTGCCACTGCCGCTCGATCGCTTCGAGCATCCGCTCCAGGTAGGTGCCGAACTCGCTTTTGCGGGCGTCAATAGCGAGTTCCCCGACCCGGGAAGCGCTCCCCTCCCGCTCGGCCACCGGCCCCGAATGGGTGCGCGGCAGGGACGGACGCGGACTGGGCTCCGGGCGATTCCGG
>PWMU01000075.1 GCA_003558065.1 Opitutia bacterium
CTCCCATCTGGCGGGGCTCACCTGGGCGGGCGCCCGCCGGCGTTACGACAGGATCACTCCGGCCGTTCAGCGGCAGTTGGAAAAGGAACTGGGCATCATCGCCCGCCTCGGGTTCAGCGGCTATTTCCTGGTGGTCCGGGACATCATCGAGTTCTGCCGGGAATCCGGGATCATGGTCCAGGGACGGGGCAGCGCCGCGAACAGCGCGGTGTGTTACGTACTCGGCATCACCGCGGTCGATCCCGTCGGCGGGGGACTTCTTTTCGAGCGCTTTCTTTCCGAGGGCCGCCAGGGATGGCCCGATATTGACCTCGACCTGCCCAGCGGGGAGCGCCGGGAAAAAGTGATCCAGGAGATCTACCGGCGCTACTCCCGCCGGGGCGCCGCCATGACCGCGAACGTGATTACCTATCGGGGGCGCAGCGCCATGCGGGAGATCGGCAAGGTCCTGGATTTTCCGCCGGAGGTGCTGAAACGTTTTTCCGGACTCTTTGCCGGCGGGGACTACCCCCATACGCTCGCCCTGCGCCGGCAGTTGCGCCAGGCGGGGATCGATCCGGCGCATCCGCGAACCGATGCCCTGGTCGCCCTTTACCGGCAGATCCGCGGACTGCCCCGTCACCTCGGTCAGCATTCGGGCGGCATGATCATCGCCCAGGGAGCGCTCGACCGCATCGTTCCCCTGGAGAACGCCTCCATGCCGGGGCGCAGTGTGGCGCAGTGGGACAAGGATGATTGCGAGGACCTGGGCATCGTCAAAGTCGACCTGCTCGGGCTGGGCATGATGGCGGTACTGCAGGACGCGCTGGCCTTGACCCGGGCGCGGGGGCGTCCGGTCGACCTGGCCCGGATTCCGAAGGACGATCCCGCTACTTACGTCATGCTGTGCAGGGCCGACACCATCGGTGTTTTCCAGGTCGAGAGCCGGGCGCAGATGGCGACGCTTCCCCGCCTGCAGCCGAAATGTTTTTACGATCTGGTCATCGAGGTCGCCATTGTGCGTCCGGGGCCGGTCCAGGGCCGCATGGTGCATCCCTATCTCGAGCGCCGGGCGGGGCGGGCGCCGGTTGATTACATTGACGAGCGGCTCCGGCCGGTGCTCGAACGCACGCTCGGAGTGCCCCTGTTCCAGGAGCAGATGCTTCACATCGCCATGATTATGGCCGATATTTCGGGGTCCGAGGCCGAGGAATTGCGCCGGGCGCTCAACTTCAGCCGTTCCCCGGAACGTCTCGAACGCGCCAGCCGGAATCTTCGCGCAGCCATGGAAGCCAAAGGGATTGAGGCCGGCAAGATCGAGCGGATTGTCGAGGCGCTCGGGTCGTTCGCGCTGTACGGCTTTCCTGAATCCCACGCGGTCAGCTTTGCCCTCCTGGCCTACGCCAGCGCCTACCTCAAGGCCCATTATCCCGCGGCATTCTATTGCGGCCTGCTCAACAACCAGCCCATGGGCTTCTATCAACCCTCGACCCTCATCCAGGACGCCCGCCGTCACGGCCTGCGGGTCAAGCCGGTGTGCATCGAGCGATCGGAATGGGACTGTGCCCTCCTGAATGACTCCGTGATCCGCCTGGGGTTCCGGGTGGTGAAGGGGCTCTCGGCAGCGGATATCCGGCGGATGCTGGCGGCGCGGCGTCGGCAACCCTTCAGCTCCATGGCGGACTTTGTGCGCCGAAGCGGTCTGGCGGCCGGGGACCGGCGGCGGCTGGCGGCAATCGGCGCGCTCAACGCCCTCGCCGGCGACCGGCGTTCCGCCCTCTGGCGGGTCGAGCGGAGCTACGAGCAGGGCGAGCTGTTTGCCGGGACCGATTCCCGGGCCGAGGAATTGTCGCCGCTTGAGATGATGACCCATCTCGAACGGCTGCGCGAGGATTACACCCACCTTGAATTAACGACCGGTAAACACCCGTTCGCTTATTACCGAAGCCGCCTAGAGCGCCTGCGGATCCTGCGCGCCGCCGATCTTGCGGGGGTTCCGCATAACAGCCTGGTGCGCATCGGCGGATCGGTCATATGCCGGCAGCGCCCCGGGACGGCAAAGGGGTTTGTTTTTATTTCGCTCGAGGATGAAACCGGCATCGCCAACGCGATCGTGCGTCCTCCGCTTTTCGAAGCCAAGCGCCTGGTCGTCACCCACGAGCCCTGCCTCCTGATCACGGGCCGGCTGCAGAACATCGACGGGGTCATTGCGGTCAAGGCTTCCCGAATCGCCCCGCTGAAGCCGGAGGACGAACCCCTGCCATCATGGAGCGAGTCCCATGATTTCCACTAGGAATCTGTCGGGCTTCGCCGACAGGCTGCTGGGCGCCGGCTTTCAAGGACCCAGCGGGCGCACCGGTCTTTCTCCCGGCCGGTATGAATCGGGTCCGTGTCATGAGCGCCCGCCCGTGGCCGTCCCCGGACGCGCGCGGCGTCCGGGGAACGGCTTGCTGCCGAAAGCTTCGCGGCCATTGCAGCGGGGCTCACATCATGCTTGATTAAAGAGACTCCCGCCTCATCGTTGAATCATAAATCAAGATCGTCGACTTTCATGAATCTGGCCGAGCTTCAACGGAAGACACCCGCAATACCCCCGGTCGAGAACTATTATGGCGGCGTGGCGCATTCCAACCTGAGCATTCCGGATTACATCCTTGTATTCGCCCGGCGCACGCCGCAGCTCCTTGGAACCCTCCAGAAGAACTTCGACCACCACCACCGTTTTGTCCTGATCGTCAACCTTGAGACGGGTGGGGCGGTCGGCATCGACCGCCAGGTCGTGCGCTTTGGTGAGGGTCAGTCGGTTCTCATTTTCCCCCATCAGTTCCATCATTATCTCAATCTCGAACGGGACAGGCTGAACTGGCTTTTCATCACGTTTGAGTTAAAGACCCCGGACTCGCTGATGGCGCTCAAGAACCAGCGTTGCGATCTCAGTCCGCGCGCCCTCGAGTTACTGGGCAACCTGTTGGACTGTACCCTGGAGCCCGGCTTCAGGCAGCAGGGCGTGAACAATGTGCTGGCACTGTGGCTCGCCCTGTTTTTGAACGAACTGTTGAGGGCCGAGCGGGTACCTCAGCCGGGGCGGGGCCGGGGCGGCGGTGGGACACAGGCGGAGATCTTCGTGGAGCGCGTCCACCAGTTTCTGGTTGGGCATATGAAGGAGAATTTTACTCTGGGCGAACTCGCTCGACATTTACGGATGTCGGAGAGCTACCTCCGAAGTCTTTTCCGGCGTCATTTTGGCGTGAGTATCGGCCACTACGTGCGGGAAAGCCGTTTGGCGAAAGCGGCCGGGCTGATTCATAATTCCGACCTGAACTTTTCGCAGATCGCCGAAGAGTGCGGGTTCGACTCGGTGTATTCGTTCAGCCGCGCGTTCAAGCGTACCAATGGTATTTCTCCGAGCGAGTATCGTCGGTTTGTGCGGAGCAGCTCTGCGGATCGTGCCACCAGCAAGGTTGCCGACGAGAAACCTCTGCCGGGTTCACCTGCCCCGCCTGAGTAGTCGGGATCGGTTTGGGCAAAAATGATCCCTGAAAAGCCATTTCTTCCCCTGCATGCGAACGACCAGATCCCGCTGGCGAGTTAGTTGGGCTTTCATTCGGGGGAATGAAAATCGAGAACTCAACTGCCCGCACAGCGGCAAAGCCGTGGCGATTCCGGCCGGCGGCAGCATTCGGATTTTCAGAGAAGGCGAGGAAGACGACCCCGCCCCTGGAAAGCTGGCAGCCGGAATGAATGAGGACAGGGAGTCCTTCAGATCGGATAAATACCGGCGGATTCCGGTTGGTGCTCGATTTTCTCGATTCGAAAACGTGCTTTCCCGCCCGGCGTTTCCCACTCGACCGTGGAGCCCGCCCGACGTCCCGCCAAGGCCATTCCCAGCGGGGCCAGCACCGAGAGCTTGTTACTCTCTATATCGGCGTCCTGTGGAAAAACCAGGGTGTACACGGATTGCTCGCCGTCTTCCATGTCCGTTATCCGGACGCGTGAGTTCATCGTGACCACGTCGGCAGGGACCTCACGGGAAGGAACAACGATGGCACGGTCGATCTCCGTACTCAGCTTCTTGAGAAGAGGCCCGTCATGTTCGCGATCGTTGGCGTCGGAACCCAACAACTGTTTCAATCGTTCGACATCGTAATCCGGAAGCACCAACTTTTCCTGTTCCATCATCAATCGGAATCCTTTCTGTTACGGGGCAAAGCCAAAGCTACCATTGGGATTCCGGAAAATCAATCCCCAAGCCCCGCTTATTCCGATCGACGGCATTTTTTATTCCGGCACACCTCACGGCGAGGTGTGCCGGTGAAAAAGGCAGGGGGCCGTGCGTTTTTGTGTCAGTCGTTCCCGGAAGTCAGGACCCTGAAGACCCGGGGTTCCTCGTCGCGGGTTGAAAATATCATGGAGACGGGTTCTCCGTCACCCGATAGAGGCGCTGCAACCGGCGTCCATTCTTCCCTGTCCTCGGAGGATTCGACTAGGTAACGGACTCCTTCGATGGTATCAAACTCCACCTCCACCGCGGTATGAATGCGGACCGGCGGGAGTTCGGGGAATTCAAATTCCGCCGGTTCGGTAATAGCGGCGCCGATGGTGACGCCGATGTTGTCGAAATCAAAGGATCTCAGGGGGGCATCGGAATCGATCTGGAACCGCAACAGATCGATCAGATTTCCCGCAGGCGCGTCGCTGTTCCTTTGATATTCACTAATCAGGTGCTGCCATTGCTGTCTGGCGTAATGGAACACCCAAAGCGAGGCGTACTCGGAGGAGAGGTCGTGGTCCTCGCCGTCGGGGCCCGTGTAAGTGATTGTGTCGGTTGAGTTATTGACGATCAGGTTCATCCGCACAGGCAGTTCGGGATCCGCGTAGAGCGGATCCCCGATTTCCTCGTCGCCGCGAACCCGTCTGGTGTTGTTTCTGAGACTCAGGATGTGCGCATCCTGGTTACCGGAGCGCATCCGGGCGTTCAGCCAGCGACCGCTGTCGTCGTCATGGAACCGGGTGATCACATCGAAGCTGAGCGTGGCCACTTCGAGGCCGGGGAACCTCGCGTCCATCGTGAAACCATTCATGCTTTCGTAGCGAACAAACTGGTTGTCCGTTCCGAACCCGAACACGTTGTCTTCGTCCTGCATGACCGTGACGATTCCGGCTCCGGGTTCGCTGGAAACATTCGCCCAAACGCCTCCGTCGCTGATTTGCCGTGGCAGGCCGCCGACCTCGTCGCCCTCGAAGTCGGCGAAAAATATAAAGTCGCCCTCGTCGGGCGGGGGCGGGCCGGCCGGCAGATCAGCAGGGTCGGCCGTGACCGCGACACCGAAGTGGGCATCGGGGGCGTCGGCGAGCAGTTCGTAACCGGAATTATCGAGCTGATAAGCGGACACGCCCTTGCCGCGCTCGGCGATCAACAGGTGGGTGCGCGAGGGACTGAACTTGAGCCCCAAAGGGCCGCCGATCCCCACCCTGAGCAGCGTGGACTCTCCGGTGTCAAAGTCGAACCGGTACAGGAACCCCTCTCCGAAGTTCGTGAAATACAAGTGACCGTCATCCGGGTTGTACGCCACTCCGTAGGTTTCACCGGCACCGGAAACGTCCAGAATCACATCGCCCTGCGACGTGCTGCCCGAAGGGAGCTGGGTCCGGTAGATGGTTGGGGATGCCGCGGTCATCCAAACCAACTCCTCGTCGTTGTCACCGCGAAGCGCCAGACCGGTGAACGCGCTTGCGAAATCGTCAAAAAGCACCTCCAGATTATCACCGGTTTCCAGGTCCGCCTGGAACAGCCCGTTGGAGTAGCAGGAAAAGTAGATTTTGTCATGGACCCCGGAGATCACCAGGTAGTGGGGCGCCGAAAACGAGCCGTCGTTCTCGACAAACAATTCCGCGTTGTTGCCGTCGCGGTCGGCGCGCCAGATGCCGCCGTGCTCGGAACTGCCGGCATGCTCGGTCCAATAGAGGTGGTCGTTGGTGACGACGATATCCACCGGGAGGCCTTCCATCACGGAGCCGTCAAACACTTCGGTGACATTGCCGCCGTCGATATCGGAGGCCATGATGTTGTAGGTCTCTTCGCCGTCCTGTTCGATTTCTTCCGTCCAGTAAAGGTCGTGGGCGGCAAGCGGCAGCACCGCCACACACCAGGCGGCTGCGAGAACGAGGGGGAAGTTTTTCGTTTTCATGAGTCTATCGATTGTTGGAAAGCGGCTTTTTATATAAAGAGTGTGAAGGTTCCAAGCGGAGCGCCTAGTCGGCGGCAGTCGGGTTCAGTACACGGAAGAAGTGGCGATCCTGGCCGCGGGTTGAAAACATGAGCGACACATTGTCGCCGTCACCCGTGATGGGGTCTCCAGCCACGGTCCAGTCTTCCAGGTCCCGGGAGGATTCGATGAGATAATGAATTCCGGGGCGTGTATCGAACTCTACCTCCACTGCGGTGTGAACCTGCATGTCGGGCGCTTCAGTCTCCAGGTCAAAGGTTTCAATCCGGAACGAATCCACCTCGATGGTATCGTGCACACTGTAAAATCCGGCCGATCCGTTTTCGAAGGGGTCTTCATCGAAGAACGAACCGTTGGCGAGGGTCTCTTCGCCGTCGCTGATCGACCACCAGAAGGTTCCGCGACCGTCGCTTTTAACGGTGAGCCGGTAAAACACGCTGTCGTCCAGAACCGGCAGGTCGCTCCGGTTCGTGTACAACGGGTCGAACGCCCCGTCGGCCCGTTTCATTGCCTGAAGCGAGCCGTTGTCGGCCCGGGCGCGAAAGAGGTAATAATTGTCCTCGTCCTGGACCTGAAAGGCGACGCCGTTCCAGTGATTCCTGCTCGACCAGCGGATTTCGCCGTCGAATTCGAAGGCACGGTCAATCGTTACCCCATCGTACGAAACGAGTCTCTCAAGGGGGGCCCCGGTCTGCACGGGACGCAGCAGATTGTTATTGATTTCCCAGTCGCCCACCCTTTCGGTCCAACCTTCCCCCAGATCGGTTCCGTCCGGGCGGTCGAAGTCGTCGGAAAAACCGTCTTGGGCGTGGGCGGCAACCGCCAGAAGCGAGGCCATCCCCGCGAGTACAAGTGAGTGAGGCGTGATCATGGTTTTTTTGTGGGTTGATCCGGTTGTTGATAGGAATAAGAAGGCCGTTTCCCGGCCGTACCAGCGGGGTCCGGCCGGAGTCGCTTCTTGGGAAACAAGGAGCGAGCCGGAAGGCTCCACTGCTGCGTGCCAGGATACATATTATAGGAGGAGATAGGGAGGGGATAGAGTCTGGTTTGGGTTGTAACACCCGCCGAGACTCAAAAGTCAAAGCCAAGGGCTTAGATTGAATTTTCCAAAATAGCCACCAATTAATTGCGGAAATCTTTTATGTTTTTACGACGGTCGGGCGATTCAGAATTCCTCTACCTGGCCGTTGCTTTCCCCCGCTGCGTCGCGATTGCAGTGCGGGCACCTTCGATGTGCAGGAAGGTCTCGGGCCGTTGGGGGGAGGACGAATTTCATGCTGGAACCCAGAGGTGCGGGCGATAACCTGTTGAGAACAATGAAGACTGTTCGCTGGGGAATTCTTGCCACGGGGCGTATTGCGGGGGTTTTCGCCGAGGGGGTTCGCGCGTCGCGTACCGGTGAACTTGCGGCCGTTGCCAGCCGCGATCCGTCGCCGGCCCGGAAGTTCGCAGAAAGATTCGGCATCGAGCGGGCGTACGGGAACTATGCGGACTTGCTGGGGGATGACCGGGTGAACGCCGTCTACATTGCGACGCCTCACCCGATGCATGCGGAGTTGGCGATTCGCGCCGCGGAATCCGGCAAGCACGTCCTTTGCGAAAAACCCGCGGGTCTCAATCACGCCGAGGCGATGGCCATGGTCGAGGCGGCCCGCGCGCGGGGTGTTTTCTTCATGGAGGCGTTCATGTACCGCTGCCATCCGCAGACCCGGCTATTGGCGGAACTGGTTTCGGGCGGACGGATTGGCGAGCCGAGGATGATCCAGGCTTCGTTCGGTTTTGACGCCCCGTTCGAGCCGGGCAGCCGTGTGTTCGCGCAGTCTCTGGGGGGAGGGGGGATTCTCGATGTCGGTTGCTATCCGGTATCGCTGGCGCGGCTGCTCGCGGGAGCGGCCGCCGGCAAGGCGTTTCTCGATCCAGTCGACGTTTCGGGTGCGGCGCACCTTGGGCCGGAGAGCCGCGTCGACGAATGGGCCGCGGCGACGCTGCGTTTTCCCGGCGGTATTCTGGCGCAGATTTCGACCGGGGTCCGGTTGCGGCAGGAGAATGCGGTGCGGGTGTTCGGGAGCGAGGGTTCGCTCCTGGTTCCCGATCCCTGGATGCCGGGCCGCGACGGGAGTCCGTGCCGGGTCGTTGTCTATTCGAAAGGCGATGACCCTCCGGAGGAGATTCCCGTTCCGACGGATCGCCCGTTGTATGCGCTGGAGGCCGATGCGTTTGCGGCCGGCGTGGCTGCGGGGAGTGCGCCCTGGCCGGCGATGAGTGTGGACGATACCCTGGGCAACATGCGAACGCTCGACTCCTGGCGCACGGCGGTCGGGTTGGAGTACGACAGCGAACGGCCGGAGGGCGCCGGCAGGAATACGGTGGCCGGCCGGCCGCTGGCGCGGGCCGGCGGAACGAGCATGCCGTACGGGCGGATAGCCGGCATGGACAAACCGGTTTCCCGGTTGGTTTTCGGTGTCGACAACCAGACCACGTTCCCGCATGCGGCCGTGATGTTCGACGATTTCTTCGAGCGGGGCGGCACCTGCTTCGATACCGCCCGTATTTACCGGGCCGGCCTGTGTGAAAAGATGATGGGATCCTGGTTGAGGGAGCGGGGGGTACGCGAGGAAATCGTTTTACTGGGAAAGGGAGCCCACACTCCGAACTGTTTTCCCGGGGCCATCGAGAGGGAGTTGGAGGAAAGCCTGGAGAGGTTGCAGACCGATTACCTCGATCTGTATCTCCTGCACCGCGACAATCCGGAGGTGCCCGTCGGGGAGTTTGTGGAGGCGCTCGACGAACTCCGGAAGGCCGGCCGGTTTCGTGCGTACGGCGTATCCAACTGGACGATGGCTCGGATCGATGAAGCCGAACGTTACGCTGCCGCCAGGGGGCTTCCCGGATTGTGTTGCGTCAGTAACCACTTCAGCCTCGCCCGCATGGTGGAGCCCCCCTGGCCCGGGTGTGTGGCGGCGACGGATCCCGGGTTCCGCAACTGGTTTCAAAAGAATCGATTGCCGCTTTTCGCCTGGTCGAGTCAGGCCCAGGGGTTTTTTGCGGGAAGGGCGTCCCGGGCCGGCGGTTCCGACGAGATGATCCTGCGGTGCTGGGGGATAGAGGAAAATTTCCGCCGACTGGACCGAGTCAACACGCTTGCGGACAGGCGCGGTCTGTCGCCGGCCTCCATTGGGTTGGCCTGGGTGTTGCATCAGCCGTTTCCCGTTTATCCGCTTATCGGCTGCCGCACGCTTGCCGAGACACGAACCTCGACCGAAGCGTTGACGGTGGAGCTTTCCCCGGACGAAGTAACCTGGCTTGATACCGGGGAGGAATAGTTCGTCGGGCCGGAGACCTTATTAGGAAATCCGCAATTCAAAATTCAAAATTCCGGTTGCCGGAATTATTCGGCATGCCTGAATGCAGCCACAGTCTTCTTGGTACCGGGGTCGACGGGCGGAGGATTGGCGATTCATCGCTTGCAATGAATCCGTGAAATGGCTTTCTTGTAGTACCTGTTTATGAACATTTGGAAATCCCCGTTTTCAGTCTCCGGTTGCTGGCTCATCGCGGCGGTGGCCGTGGGTCACGGCCAATCTCCGGAGGCGTGGTTCGACCAGGATCTGGAGCAATGGGAGAAACCGGGTCCGCAGCTGACCGGTTCCAGCGTAGTTCGCACCTTCGAGGACCCGGAGGCCGCGGAGACGGAACATCGTTTTATCCGGGCGCGGGAGGAGCCTGGCCGCGCGGAGCATCCGTTTCCGGGGGTTCAATTCGTGGCGAAGGAGCTTTCTTCACCGCGGAACCAGGTGCATGTTGCCTACATCGCCCTGGATGAGCCGGGGATTCGCGTCGATGCCACCGCGCCGGACACCTCGATCAGCTCCACGGATGCGTGGGGCGAGCAGACCGGGGCGCTGCTGGCTGTGAACGGTGATTTTTTCGCCTGGCGTGACGGAACGACCTTTGTTTACGGCGACGCGGTGGGGGGAGGCGAGCGCTGGCCGTATCGGCGTTCCGCCCGGATCGGCAATACGGATCACTCGGGCGCCTGGTACTACGGGAATTACGGGTGGATTGCTTTTGGGGATTACGGCGTCGAGTTCAGCAACACACAGCATGTGAAGAACAACCGCGACGAGTATGGGGCTCACTCCGGCTGGCGGCCGGAGGAAGTAACCGGCGAGATTCCGGAGGGTACCCACGCGCTCGTGAGCGGCTTTTCCCAGCTTGTTATTGAAGGGGAGCCGGTGGTCTGCGCCGACCCCACCAGTGATTGCTTTTCCGACCGGGGCGATATGCACGATCGTCATCCGAGGACGGCGATGGGCCTGACCGAGGACAAAGAGACGCTTATACTGGTCGTCGTTGACGGGCGCAGCAGTAACTCCGCCGGCATGTATGGGACCGAATTGGCCGAGTTGATGCACGACCTGGGCGCCTGGGTGGCATTCAATCTCGATGGAGGGGGTTCCAGTACGATGTGGATTCGCGACCGGGGCATCGTCAACCAGCCTTCCGGCGGAGCACCCCGGAGCACCCCGAATCACTGGGGCGTCTTCCCTGCTGAGGATTGAAGCCCGAGGTGATCAGGAGTTTCACAATACCGGGTAAGGAAATGAATGCTTCGGGAGCGGGTGAACCCGAAAGGAACGATGTTGAACAGTAATCAACGGCGGACCGGAGTTTTTCTTTTCTCACTACTGGGTGCGATGATCCCTGCTGCACACGGAGCCGATTTTCCCCGTGCGACGGAAGTCCTGGAGCGGGCGGTTGCCGACGGGGCTTTCCCGGGATGCACGGTGGTTGCGGGCAACGACGAAGCGATCCTCTGGAGCGCGGGGTTCGGGCATTTCGATTATGAAGGGACACGGCCGGTCCACCCGGCGACGATTTACGACCTGGCTTCGCTGACGAAAGTAGCCGGAACCACCGCGGTCCTGATGCGACTGGTCGCAGACGGGAAGCTCGATGTCGGCGAGCCGGTTGTCAGGTACCTTCCTGAATTCGCCGGCGATCCCGATGGGGAAGACGGTGCTCACCGCAAGGCGGTGACCGTGGCCGACCTGCTGCGGCACAGGGGCGGCCTGACCTCATGGCGGCCGTTTTTCAGGACGGTCGATGGTTATTCGGAACTTCTCGATGCGGCGATCGCAACACAGCTGGAGGCTTCCCCGGGAGAGCGCTACAGGTACACGGATGTGGGGTTTATCCTTATGGGGGAGATTGCCGCCCGGGCCGGAGGTAAACCGCTTCCGGAACTCGAACGGGAGCTGGTTTTCGATCCGCTCGGGATGACGGACACGCTGCGAAATCCCCCCGCGAGCCTGCACGCTCGAATTCCGCCCACCGAGCAATGGGCCGGGCGCGATGGATTTGTCCATGGGGTGGTACATGATGAAAACGCCCGTGCGGGCGAAGGTCTTACGGGTCATGCCGGCCTGTTCTCCAGCGCGCCCGACCTCGCGTCGCTCGCCGGTGAATTGCTTCGAGCCGGAAACGGGGGCAGTCGGCTCTTTCCGGAGGCGGTAATGGATCAGTTTACCGGACGTTGCCCGGAGGATTTCAATCGCGGACTCGGCTGGGGGTTGTCCTCCGGAGGGGGATCGGCGGGCGCCCTGTTGTCGCGGGCTTCATTCGGTCACACCGGTTTTACCGGCACCTCGATTTGGATCGACCCCGAGCAAAACCTGTACGTCATCCTCCTTTCCAATCGCGTTCATCCCACGCGGGACAATCAGAAGATAGGACGCGTGCGTGCGGAGCTGGCCGACGCGGTCGTCCGGGATCTGGGTGAATCGGGCGGACAGCCCGTGAGGTAATCTTTCGGAGACGTATCCAGCCGCCCATACCGCAATCATTCATCGCTGAAAGTCAAATCCTGCCAGAAATTCATGAAACTCAATCGCAACCTCTGTTTTTCCGCGGCCTTTCTCATGCTGACCCTGCCGGGATTTCTGGGCGCCCAGCGTCTGGAGCCCGTTCTGTATGAGAAGTGGGAGGACGGGGATCGTTCAAATCAGGCACTGCCTGAGTCGGCTGCCTGGTACTCATCGCAGGCCGGGAGCACGCTCCAGGCAGGTCACGGGAAAATGCGGCAGGAGCTTGCCGATTCAGCCATGACGATTGCCTGCTTCACCGATCCCGGCAAAACGGTGGAACTGGCTGTGGGGCATACCCTGCGGCTGGTCTATACCGTGTCGTTTCATGATCGGAAAGATTCCGCCTTTTTCAGGATCGGGCTTTACGATACCTCCGGCCAGGACCGCGTTTCGAGCGACGCCATCGGGTATGGCAATGTGGCTTTCGAAGGGGGGCGCGGTTATATGGTGAACCTGGGCGGGCTCGACGCCGGAGATAGCGTGGATCTCCGCCGCCGGCGGACGGTAGCGGCCAGGGCCGGTCTCATGAATACGACGGAACATTACTGGACCGCCGACGGTTCCGAGACCTCGCTTGGAGAAACGCTTTCCGACGATGTCCCTTATACGGGAACCTTTGAAATCATGCGGCTGGACCAGGACTCCGTCCGGGTGACGGCCTCGATGAGGGGGCCTGATGGGACCGTTTTTCAGACCCCTCCCTATGTGGACCGTTCGGACACCCTGCATTTTGCTTTTGATACCGTTGGCTTCATGTCCGGGGCCGGCAATGGAGATGCCTTTACCCTCCATTCGGTCGCCGTCGGGGCGAGTCCCGAGGCGGCGGCCGGCATGGCCGTCACGTCCGCCGCCGGCGAAGAAGACTTCCCTGAAGTCGCACCGGTGGATTTGAATGAGATGTCGCCCGATCCGTTTTCGGACAAGGATTTCAGGACCGGATGGATGACTCCGCAACCGCTTCCGTATTACCTGTACCACTTCGCGGCAGTGGCCAACAGCGTTGTGACCCATGGCGACCATCGCGGCTGGATCAACCGGCGCATCTGGCGATCCGCGGGGGAGTTTCGGAATCGGGATCCGCGCGTTATGGAGAGTGTTCTTTCCCTGACGTACTTTTACACCCGGGCCGAGCCGTGGAATCCCTATCATGGCGATCCCGCGCTGCGGAAACGCCTTGAGGCGGCGCTCCGGTACTACATCGATAGTCTCGGCGAGAACGGCCTGATGGAGCCGGCGACCCCCGATCAGCACGTGGGGTTCCGGCTCGCGAACACGATGTTTTTCACCAAGTTCATGGGGGAGACCCTGGTTCTGCTCCGTGACGGCCCGGCTATAGACGAGGAGCTTCATGCCGATCTGCTGGAGGCCCAGCGCCGCGCGCTGAAGTACGTTTTCACCTCGGACCTCGCCTTTATCCAGGGACGACAATTCAGCAACCAATACGGCAATGTCTTTGGCGGCGCTTACGCTTACCTGTACCTGCAGGACGATCCCGGGATCGAGCGACTTCTGGAGCGCTCGATCGATGAAGTCGTTCCCCATTTTCAAAGTCCGGCGGGTTATCTCTATGAAAACCACTCCGCGGATTTCGGTTATTCCCTGGGAACCCACCACAGTAATCTTCAAGCTGCCTGGCACTACGCCCAACTGGCCGGGAGAGATACGGCGTGGCTGGAGAAGGAGACCGAACATTGGGCGGATTGGTTGAGCTATAATGCCGTGCCCGATCCCGATTTTTCCGAATTCACTCTCAACCGGGCCATCGAGTCCCGCCAGAATCGGTGGGGCTTTACCCGGGCCAACGCCCCGTTCGCCGAGCACGTTCCCGCCCTCCGCGCTTTCGTCGCTTCCAGGGATGAAGTCCGCGAAGAAGAAGAGCGAAGTCGTGCTGATCTGACGGACTCCTGGCCTCGGGTGGAGGCGCTGGGCAGCGGCTTTAACAGTTTCAGTCCCTACGCTTTTCTCCACCGGCACCATTTCGAGTGGTACCCGAGCGAGGCTGAACGGGAGTCGGCGCGACAGGAATTGCCCTATTTTGCCCGGGACCGGTTCGTTCACCAACGGGTGGACGACCGCCTGCCAATGGAAGTGACCTTCGTGAACCGTTCCGGTTACTACGCCGCCTTCAACGCCGGCGAACAGAGAAGCAGGGTGCAGACTTTCGGTCTGGGCCTGCTGTGGCATCCCGAGGCGGGTGCGGCCCTGCAAAGCCAGACCCGCATGGCGGAAGCCGCCTGGGGGGTGGTGCTCGAAGGCGGGGATCGGGTGGCCGAAGCCGACGGGGCCCTGAAGGTGCGCTACTACCTCGACGGCGAGGAGATTTCCCCGAAATCGGGTGCCAACGATCTCCCGGATGGGGATCTGGAGATCCATTACCGGCTCGGCGACAGGGGAGAGAAATTCCTGCGCTTCGAAGACGAACGGATTCTCGTGGCGGTGAATCCGGGCGGCGAATTCATCGAACAGATCCCGTTTCTCATCGATTCCTCAACCGAGCCGGTGGTGGACGGGGAATCCATCCGGATCCCGCGCGGCGAGCGGGAACTCGTCATCAGGCCGGAAGGGCAGATCGATCAGTCGATTAGCTTGACCGATAGGAACGTCGGAGACAGCACGGTCGGGGTGGTCAATCTCAAGGGCTTTCGTCGCTTCACCTACACGCTGCAATTCGAGTAACCGCGGGCACACGTGTTCACCCATCCGTTCCCGCTTTTCCGCGGGTCGTTTACCATGAAATCTTCGAACCTTTACCGAAACCCGGCGGTGGCGTCCGATGCTCCCTCCGAAAAACGAATCCTTGTTATCTCCTGCCTGATGCTTATTGTGCTCGGAATCATGTGGGGCACCAAGCCGGCCGGTGGGGCTGATGCGTTGAAGGACTGGGAATACGTGGAGCCGAGCAGCGAGTTTTATTTTGAAGTTCAACGCTTCGAAGCCAATCCCGTCATTCATTCACGGATGCACGGGCTGGTAGGGGACGATGGCAAAAACATCAACGGCCCGTCGCTGATCCGCGTGCCGGAGTGGATCGAGGATCCGTTGGGCAGGTATTACCTGTATTTTGCTCACCATCACGGTGATTTCATCCGGCTGGCCTATGCGGACTCGCTTGAAGGACCGTGGAAAATTCATCACGGCGGCGTGTTGCCGCTGGAGGAGACTCCGAGTTACGACGGGGTTCGTAGGGATCACGTTGCCAGCCCCGATGTGCATGTCGACCACGAAGAGAAACGTATCCGCATGTATTACCATGCCGATCCGCGGCCGGGCACGGACACTCAGTATCAGGCAACCTACGTCGCGGTTTCCGGAGATGGACTCGATTTTGACCCGCTCGAGGAAATTCTCGGGATGTTTTACTTCCGTGTCTTCGAGCGCGACGGATGGCACTACGCGCTGGCGAAGTACATCAACGACGGGGGTGTGATCTACCGCTCGCGGGATCCGTTATCCGGCTTTGAGGAAGGGCCGCGGATTCTGCCCCGGGTTCGTCACATGGCATTGTGGGAGCACGACGACGTGCTTTACGTGTTCTTTTCACGCGGGGAGGACAAGCCCGAACACCTGATGGTTTCGCGCGTCGAGAACCTCGATGACGACTGGGAGGACTGGACCTTTACGGAGCCGCAGACAGTTTTGAAGCCGGAGAAGGATTATGAAGGAGTCAACGCGCCGATCGAACGTTCCCGTTTCGGCGCAACCTACGATTTCGTGCACCAATTGAGGGATCCGGCGATCTACGAGGAGGACGGCCGGGTGTATCTCCTATATTCGGCGGCGGGGGAATCGTCCATCGCGATCGCCGAACTGTTTTTCAAGGGAGACTGAGCATCTCCGCGTTCACGCGGATAAAGAAAGATCGGGCTTCCGGGAGGGGTGTTTCGATTTCGACGCGCTCCATCCATCCGTCGGACTGGAGGACCTCGGTGGAATCAATTGTCGCCGGGGTCCATTCGGTGAGGTTGGGAGACACCTCGAGATTCAAAACGACGTCCGGGAGGTTGAGGGCCCGCTGATACCGGACATGGGCGACTTGCCCGTCCGGGTCCGGAGTCAGCAGACGGGGAAGATCCGCGGGAGTGGCGCTCATGGGGTTAAGAGCCATCGCGTAAGCCAGGAGATTGGGCAGATCGAGCGGCCCGTTCCGGTCTCCGGGTCCCTGCCGGTCCTGGGGAAAGGTTTCCCGCGGCGGCCAGGTATTGAAAGTCAACTCTTGAACCGAAAGGTCCACCTCCGCTGTCGACGTTGCCCCGCAGGGAGTACTCACGTTCACGGTGTAGAGCCCGGAATCGTCCATGGCGACCCGGTCCAGGGTGAAGGTCGATTCGTTGGCATCGGGAATAATCTCGCCTTCCCGTTGCCATTCGTAGGTGAAGGGGCCGGGGCCTTCGGCCTCGACGGTAGCGCTCCAGGAACTTCCCGCCGTCACGAGGGTTTCCGCAACCAGAGCCACCTCAATATCGCAGGAATCGGGAGCTGTCTCTCCGCCGACTCCGACGCCCAGGAAGGCCCAATCGTTCACCGAATTGGACTGGAATCCGGCGAATCCCACCGAGCCGCTCTGGTGGTTGTTGTCCGTCAGAGTGACCTGCCATTCGGAGGGCTCCTCTTGGCCGTCTTGCCAGATTTTCGCCATGAGCCCGTTCCCCTCGCGACGAAAGCGCACCCAATACCAGGTATCCTGTTCCGGTTCGAAATTCGTGCTGCCGATGGTGCTGAAGCTGCCGTCCACGTAGCGGTTGATCCGGATGGAGGATTGATCGACCCGCACGTCCACGTAGTAGGCGTTTTCGTTCCCGGCTTGCCCCGACACGTGCAGCGGGAGTTGGAAGAGGGTGTTGGAAGATTCGGAACGCACTTTCGTGACCACCTCAACATCGCCCGATACGATGCCGGGCCGGTTCCATACCAGCGAGCGGCGGCCACCGGTGTTGTCGACGGTGTGGCGGAGGAGGCGCGGGTCGTCCTGGACAGCCCAGTCGCTCTCGGTCCACGGCATCGACCAATCCGCGGGCGCCTCGCCGGGTTCATCCGTCAGGAAATCGGTAAAGAACCGCGCCGGTGGGGAGGAGGGCGGAGGAGGTTCGGGCGGCTCCAGAGAGCCCGGATCCGAACAGTCCTCAAGTGCCTTCCCCTCAACGAGCGGGTGGGAAGCACGCGGGTCAAGCAGCAGGGGGATGACCGTCATTTGCGGCTGGGCCATCGCTATCAAAAACGATCCCTCGGCAACCTCTTCGGCTTCCAGGGAAAAATACTCGACCTGCCGGTCAATGACCTCGAGCTGCCACGGGTTGAGCAGGTAACCGCACGGTGCCGGGTCCAGTACCTCGTCGGACGAAGGTTCCTCCCAGTCGGCTCCGCCGAGATAGAACGGTCGCGATTGGTTGGCCCCGGCTTCCGTTGCTCGGGTCCGGGATCCTTCAATGGTCGCGGCCACGTCGGCACCGTATTCGCGGTGAAAGCGAAAAATTTCATGGATCGTCCGCATTTGGAGATCGACCCGTGCGGCGGGAGTGGCGTTGAAAGTCTCGATCAGGATTCCCAGACTGTGGCGCAGTCCGATTGCGTTGCGGAGTATGCGTTCGTCGCCGCCGCCCGCTCCTCCCGGTGAACCGTAAATCCCGGTGGAGTACCCGGCTGCTTCGATGGCGGGGAAGACATGGTCCTCCACCAGGGACTGGCTCAGTTCGCGAAGGGCTGTATCCACGTTGAGGTTGCGCGCCCAGGACAGTTCCAGGCGCGGGGTCTGGTCGGGATTGTTGGGCGTGCTAGGTCCTTCATGGGCGTCGATGACGATTTCCGGGCGAAAGTCCCGAAAAATACCAGCCATGACCCGGCCCTCGGGGGTCGCCAGGAGAAGATGGTCCCGGTTGAGGTCGACACCGCCGGCGTTGCCCCGCGTGTCCGCCACCCTCCCGTCGGGGTTGGAAGTGGGCAGAAAGAGCAGCGTGGTCTCGCTCAATTGGTCGATCAGATCCGGATCGTCGGTGAATGCGAAGTCGCGCAGGAGTTTCAGCGCCGCTTCCCGCCCTGCCGGCTCGTTCCCGTGCTGGGCACCGATCACGAGGACGGAGCGGCCCGTGGAGGCCTCCTCCGCGGTCGGCGCCGCCGGATAACCCAGCCGCACCAGGTGAAGCGGCCGTCCCTGCACGGACTCCCCGACAGGGTCGTAAGCCATCCGGGGCGATCCCGCCGCCACGGCTTCCAGAAAAGACAGTTCCTGTTCGTGGGTGGTGTGATCCTCGCCGTCGCTCTGTTCGAAGCCCGTTGTCGGCGGATCTTCCGCCAGTGTGCCGATCGTGCGGTTCTCCGGAGACGCCCCCGCAGGCAGAGCGGACACCAGGAACGCTATCAGGACCGTCATTGTCCGGCACGGCAAGAGAACGAAAGGTTTCCCGAATGGCTCGCCCGGGAAAAAGGCACGCCGGCCTGTTTGAACTCCCGGCGGGGCGGTGCTCTGGAGACGGAAAGCCTTGAATAGGCCTTTGCGCCTGGTTCTGGTTTTGGGGCGTTCCGGCCGCTTGGGTGATTCGGGTGCAATAGGCATCGTTTTCGATGCAGTCTGGCCGACTCCTGGATCCGCTGCAAGATCGTTCTTGCCCTGGTGATTCGGCGCGGAGAAGGCGGCTATTGCGCGCCTCCCATTCGAATGCGCGGATCGACCCACATCAACAGCAGGTCGCTCACGAGAGTTCCGAAAACAGTGAGCAGGCTGAGCACCATCAGCATCGATCCCGCCAGGTACATATCCTGGGTCATCAAGGCACTCAGAAGCAGGGGCCCTACGGTCGGGAGACTCAGGACGATCGCCACGATGGCTCCCCCGGAAATGAGCTGGGGAAAAATCTGGCCGATGCCCGAAATGAAGGGATTGAGCGCCAGGCGGACCGGATACTTGAACAGGAGTTTCATGGGACGGACCCCTTTTGCCCGGGCGGTCACTACGTAAGGCTTGCGCAGTTCGTCGAGCAGGTTGCCCCGCATTACGCGGATCATCCAGGCGGTGCCGGCGGTGCCGATCACTACGACCGGAACCCAGATGTGTTGGAGCAGGTCGACGAATTTGCCCCAGGTCCACTCGGGCTGGGCGGCGTACTCCGGCGAGAACAGACCGCTGACCTGGGCGTCGAACAGGGCGGCGCTGATGTACATGAGGATCAGCGCGAGCAGAAAATTCGGGATACACATCCCGATGAAACCGATCAGCGTAAAAACGTAGTCCCCGATCGAATACTGGCGTACCGCGGAATAGATGCCAATGGGGATAGCCATGGCCCAGGTGAAAATGACCGTGAAGAGCGAGATCACAAAAGTCAGAAGAATCCTGTCCCCGACCACGTCGTTCACCGGCCGCGAGTCCTCCATTGACCGTCCCAGACTCCCCTGTAGCAGGCCCCGGTCGCCGGCGTCGAAGGTTGCGAACCACGGCAATCCCAGCCAGCGCAGGTACCGCAGGCTCATGGGATCCTCCAGGTGGAAAAGTTCTTCCAGCTCCCGGATTTCCTGAATCGCCCCCAGGTCGCCTTCCATCTCCAGCTCAATGATCCGGGCCTCGATGAAATCTCCCGGAGGGAGCTGGATGATAATGAACGTGACCAGTGAAATCACGAACAGGGTGGGAACCAGGATGAGGCACCGGCGGCCGATGAACGGATGGCGTACGGCTACCAGCAGCCCGCCAAGCAGGAGAATGCCGTAGATCAGGTAACGCACCATCGATCCGACCGCTTCGCCCACTCGCGATTCCTCCTCGTCGACCTGCCGCCCGTTGTCGAGGGTCAGGCTTGGATCGGGCCGGATTTCCACCATGGCCCGCTTCATTTGGGCGATGGCTCCCGGGGAATCATAGGGTGTCTCGAAGAAGTAGTTCTCGATTCCCGCATTGGAAGGAGTATTGAAAATGTGCCCGACGCTCGCCTTGCGCGGAACATTCCGGAACCCCTTCTGCACAATCACCAGATCAGGGGGCGGAGTACTGATATTGATGCTCCAGAGATTGTCGGCCGCGATCTCAAGGGCCTCGTTGAAGATACTGACCTGTTCCTCGAGGTCCTCGACCCCCCGGGCTTCATCGAGGATTTCCATCGATCGCCGGAACGGGTGGTCCGCGGGCGGTTCGATCGCCAACGGCCGCTCGTCGGCTTCGGGATGCCCGTAGAGGCCGCCCAGTTGATACCAGCTCGCAAAGCCCGGAGCAAAGAACGAGTGCAGGGTAACGGGAACGAAACTTCGCGGCTCGACCAGCGGATAAAATTCGCTCGCTCCCGACCAGACGGTCAAATCATGCTCCAGGCCGGATTGCAAACGCTGCCACAGGCTGCGCGCCCGTTCGTGCAGGACCACCCGCACCCCCACTTCCCGCCAGTACGCTGTGAGGAATTCGGAAGGCCCCGTGCCGGTGTAATCCGTGACATTCAGGTTGAAGGCCATGCGCGTTCCGTCGGGAAACATCCGGTACCCTTCCGCATCGCGCCGGTCCAACCCGATGTCATCCAACAATCCGTTCGCGCGCTCCGGATCGTAGTCGGTGAAGCTGCCGAACAACCTGGGATTGTGGAATACCGACTCCGGACCGGGATCGATCTGCGCCGGCTCGGTCTGGCCGTCGTATTCGGCCGCGATGATCTCCTCCCGGTTGATGGCGAGCGAGAGGGCCTGGCGGAATTCCTTCTTGTTCAAATAATCGTGTTTCCACCGTGTTTCCGGGCGGTCGGGATCCACCCGCCGGTTCAAATTCGGGAAAATGCAGAATATCGATCGGTACGCGGGAAACCAGTGGTAAACGTCGTAATCGTTGCGATCCCGCTGATCCATGTAGAGGGTGTAATCATCGTAGTGGATGTGCCGCAGTTGCATCGTGATGTCGCCGGCGGCCGCCGTGACCGAGATCATGTCCTGGGAGCGAAGATCCATCAGAATCCGGTCCACGTAAGGCAGCTGGTTCCCCTCCGAATCGACCGCGAAGTAGTAGGGATTGCGCACGAACTCGTACGGCGGCGTTCCCTGGTAGCCGCGCGGAACCCAGGCCCACATCCGCGGATGCTCCGGATTGCGGTTGCCCTTCAGACGGAAGTAAGCCGCGCGCGGACTCGGCACTCCCTGAACCTCGACCATCGCCTCGATCAATCCCGGATCGCCCGCCTCGGGATGAAAAGGTTTCAGGTAATGCTCGGGGGCCCAGAGCGTATGTTTTGCCAGCGCCTCTGCGAACAGCCCGTTGGGATGAGGGAAGGTGAAACGCACGGTGTATCGGTCGATCTTTTCGATGTCGCCCAGCTCGCCCCGGATGGTCATGTAATGCGGGCGCTGGTCGAAATGCTGAACTTCCTTTTCCCACCAGTACAGGATGTCGCGCGCGGTAAACGGATGCCCGTCCGACCACTTCACGCCCTCCCGGAGGTAAAGCGTGTACTCCCGGCGGTCGTCGGAAACTTCCCAATCCTTTGCCAGGTGCGGTCGAATCGGGTAGCCCAGCGGCGACCACCGCAAGAGCTGCCCGCCCGACAGTCGCCACGAAATGATCCCGACATCGCCTTCGGAAGTCGCCACACGGTACCAGGTCCCCCCGTACTTTCCGATACCTTCGGGACCTTCCGTCACCGCGGGCTGCGGTCCGACCCGTTCCGCCACGGGTGGGAGCCGTCCTTCCTCCACCAACTCCGCCAGGAACGGAGATTCACCTTTTGGATACCACGCCCCGGCTTCCCCTTCGCCGTAGTCCACGTCCCGGTGCAGTACCGTTACGTCATCCGGGTCGAAGGAGGTGTCGCGGTCCCTTTCCACCGACTCCACCTCTTCAGGATCGTATTCCGGCAGCACGGCGCGAATATCGGGCCGCAGGAACGCCCCGAATACATAAAGCAGGGCGACAAGGGACAATCCCGCACCGAGAACCAGCAAAAGATAAATACCAAAACCTTTCAGCCTGAGCATTTCCGGAAATCCCCGTGATGTAATGGCGTGTTCAAGTGGGTGGTTGACAGGTTGATTGATTCAGCCTCGAAAAGTAAAGCCTGACAATGGGTAAATTGGAATGTTAAAGTTTCAGCCGGACCGATCCTGGATAGGCCGGGACCCTGTTCCCGGCGAGGCAGGCGCGTTGCACCGGCGGGCCGGGTTGATCCATGATCCGAGCGCTTACCCAAACAGTGAAAAAAGGCGAAACCATTATGAGAAGACACGTTATCCGATTGGTGACAGGCGCAGCCATGGCCTTCGGGCTTGTTTGGGGCAGCGGGGCGAAGGCGGAGGAGGGGACAGCACCGGGGCAACCCGCGGGCTTGCTGCTGGAGCTCCTTTCGGCACCCCTGGGGATCGGGAATTTTTCGCCGGCGATGAGTTGGGTTGTGGAGCATCCCGAATCCAACCAGTATCAGACCGCGTATCAAATCCGCGTTTCCAGCAGCCGCGACGCCCTGGAAACGAGCGCGGGCGACGTTTGGGACTCGGGCAGAATCGAGTCCTCCGAGTCCAGTAATGTCCGGTATGATGGGCCCGCGATTGAGCCCGACACGGTCTATTACTGGCAGGTGCGGGTATGGGATAACGCCGACCGGAGCAGTCCCTTCTCCGAGCCACAGATGTGGGTCACGGCGGTCCGGGATCAGTGGACGGCTGCGCCGATATGGGACGGTGACGACAGCGATTTTGTTTTCCTGCGAAAGGAGTTCGAATTGCCGGACAGGGAAATCACGAAGGCGATTGTCAACGTGACCGCCGTATCTCCCGAGACGGCCAGTCAGTATGTCTACCGGTTGTACCTGAATGGAGCATTCGTCGGGTGCGGTCCCGAGCGCGGTTTCGACGGCATCAACCGGTACAATACGTACGAGGTGTCGGATTACCTTGAGGGCGGAGGCTTCAATGCCGTCGGCGCCTTGAATTACACGGGTGATGAGCGGAAATTTATTTTTCAGATGACCGTATACTTCGCCGACGGAACCAGACAGACCGTCAACTCAGACGGTTCCTGGAAAGCGCTGGACGGGACCGGGATCTACGTGGATGGAGGGAACGCCGGTCATGACGCCTATTATCATGCGCCCAGGGAATTTATCAACGGGCCGGAGTATCCTTTCGGTTGGAAGGAGTCCGGATTCGACGATGACAAGTGGTCCCGTGCGGTTGAAAAGGAGCCGATCAGAAACCTGAACGCCTCCTCACAGCACAACGAACAGCAATTCTCGATTGAACCGGTCCGGGTTATCGAAAAGGGGGATGGCCGTTACTTCATTGATTTCGGACGGTCCTTAATCGGCGGGTTCCGGCTCCATGTGGACGGCGACGCCGGCAGGGAGGTGGACATCCGTCTGGGCCAGGAACTGTTGCGGCCGCAAACGGTCAGGTACGAGAAGCGTACCGGCAACACCTTTCAGGAGGTCTGGACCTTGACGGACGGACCGCAAACCCTCACGAACTGGGGCTACCGCTCGTTCCGTTACACGGAGTTGCGGAACGCGCCCGAAGGGCTGAGCGGGGAAAATTTCCGGGCGGTGGTGGTGCGTCAGCCTTTTGATTCAACCGAATCCGGTTTTGAATCCTCGGACTTCGTGTTGAACGACGTCTGGGACATGCTGAAGTACAGCATCAAGGCAACCAGTCTGGATGTCTACGTCGACACCCACGCCCGGGAACGGCGGAACTATGAAGGCGACGCCTATATCAACCAGCTGTCCCAATATTCGGTGGAGCGCCAGTACGCATTTCCCCGGTATTCCATGGAATACCTGTACTACCGGCCGACCTGGCCGACGGAGTACAAGCAGCATTCCGTGATGATGGCCTGGAATGACTACATGTACACGGGGAATGCCGACTCCCTGGCCGAGCACTATGAGATCCTCCAGGAGAAAACCCTGGAGGAGTTCATCAACGAAGATTATCTTGTCGAAAAGGACGAGGCGGTCGGCGGCCGCTACGGCAGGGATCTGGTGGACTGGCCCGCGTCGCTTCGCGACGGGTACCGGTTTTCCGATTTCAATACGGTCGTCAACGCGTTCAATTACCGGGCGGTCGCGCTGCTGGCAAAAATCGCCGCCGTTATTGGCGAGGACGATGACGCCGCGTATTACCGGGATCTGGCCGGGAATTTGCGGGCGGCGATCAACGAGCATTTCTATGACGAGTCGCAAGGGAGTTTCCGGGATGGCCGGGACATTGACCATTATTCCCTGCACGCGAGTACCTTCCCCCTCGCTTTGGGGGTGGTCGATCCCGAACGCATAGGCCCGCCGGCGGAGCATATTGAGGAGCGCGGCATGCGGGGCAATGTCTACGCGGCGCAATTCGTGCTGGAGGCGCTCTATAAAGCCGGGCGGGGTGACGCCGCCCTGGACCTCATGAGTGCCGTGGAAGGCAACAGTTGGGGGCACATGATGTACCGGGTCGGCGCCACCATCGCCGGAGAGTCATGGGATCCGAAGCTGAAGCCGAACATGTCCTTTTCTCATGGCGGTTGGGGGTCCGCGCCGGCCAACAATATTCCCAGGGGGCTGTTCGGCATCCGGCCGCTGGAACCCGCGTTCAATCTGTTCGAGGTCAAACCCCGGCCCGGCGGGTTGAATTGGGCCCGGATTGAAACGCCGACGATAAAAGGCGCCATCCGCGCGGAGTTCATCGATTCCCCCGGCACCTTCGAAATGACCGTAACCGTCCCTTTCAATACCCGCGCCAACGTGTATGTGCCCGGCGGAGACGGGGCTCCCTCCCGGGTCCTGGTGAATGGCGAGAAACGGAATGGCATTGTGGAGGGAGGGTTTGTCGTTATCCGGGACGTCGGTTCCGGAACCCATATCTTCGTGAGATGAGGCATGAGGTCCCCGGCGATCGTTTCCGGCAGACCGGACTACGGCGCGCGAGGGCTTTCATCGCGAGCCGCCCGTACCCTCTTTACCGTTCCTCGCCATTGTCAGGCGATGGGAGGCGGTGGCGGTTACGGTTTTTGCGCGAGGAGACCGCGTTCAACGTAGATGGGGCGGGCAATGCGGCGAAGGGTGGGCAATCTCCAGGCGAAAACGAGACCTGCGAGGCCGCAGACAATGGCGCCGAGGAGGAGAGTGATGGGAGCGCCGATGAGGCCGGCCGCTTTGCCGAAGAGGACGGCGCCCAGGGGCAGGGCGCCCATGAAGGTCATCCCCATCAGGCTCATGAGGCGGCCGCGCGCCGTGAAAAATGGACGAGTTCAGGGCGATTGCGTTGGACAGTCTGGCCCGGTCGTCGACGATATCAGCGACCAGGGCCTGGCGGGCCGGCATTTCGAAACCTTTGGCCACGCCGAGGAGAGCGCAGGCGAGAAGGAGGTGCCAGATCCGGACGATCCCGAAGAGGGTCACTCCGGCCAGGATCAGCATGGTGCTCAGGTTGAGGATCCGGGTGTGAACGATGAGGCGTCGCCGGTCGAGCCGGTCGGTCAACGCTCCTCCGAGAGGAGCGAGGAAAACGGTGGGAGCGTGCATGAAGAAACCGATCAGCCCCAGTTTAAAGGGATCCCCGGTCAGCCGGAATACCAGCCACCCCATGGCGGCCAGGGACCTCCAGGTTCCGGTTAGGGCGGCGATCTGGCCGAGGAAAAAGAGGCGGTAGTTCCTGTAGGCAAGGGTGCGGAAGAGATGCCTGAGATTTTGCGTGATGGCTGCCATTAGTGCTCGGTGTTCGCCGGAGAATGTATCTGCCGCGCATAAAGACAGGGTGGGGCGTTCTTTTTCAGTGCGAACGAGGACAACGTTTTCCGCGGCTATTCCGATTCCCCCGTCGTGATCCTGGACGAAGCATTCAATGACGGCGAGCGCCTGGTTCAGGACCTGCCGCATACGTCGGCCTGGTACGGCTCGTCGGGAGCTCGGACCCCGACCCTGTCGCAGCCGGCCGACGGAATCATAACGCTCGACGCTTCCATTATACTGCACGTCATTAAGTTTTCGGAAAACACACCCCACCAGCCTTGCGGCTGGTTCCCCCCTCTCAAGAGGGGAATGAATTTTCATTGCCGAACCCGGAATGCTGAAAGAGAAGTTATTACCCAAGGCAATCCACGTGATAAGCTGCTGCGGCAGGGATTCCGGAGGCCGGGGAATAACTGTAATGCGGCTGCCTGAATGGTTCCGGCCGGCGATTGCCGAACGCGCTCTCGCCCGCTTCGTTTTCCGGATTCCGCTTGCCCGAAGCTTCAGGTGCCCTCACACTCCTTGTCGGTAAACCAGTCTGGCCGGCGGAGAAAAGGGGGGAAGATGACATCAAAAGAAATCGTGCTTCGAACACTGGAATATTCCGGGCCCGATCGGGTGGCACGCTCATTCGGCGAGTCGGATTTCGGCCGGGCAAAGTGTTCGGCACAGACCCATGCCACCGAGTGGAAGAAGGGCGACGGTGATCGATGGGAACGCACGGACGAATGGGGCAATACCTGGGCGCGAATTGACCCGACATCCAAGGGTGAGGTTGTCAGGGGGGTCTTGGAGAACATTTCGTCGCTGGACGACTATGAGTTTCCCGACTACTCCCGTCCGGATGACTATGCCGATGTAGTCCGGACGCGTTCCCGGTATCCCGACAAATGGATCATCGGCGGCATGCCGGGATTCACCTTTAATATCGCGCGCAAGATGCGCAAACTCGAGCAGTACCTGATGGATCTGCTCTTGGAACCCGACTTTATCCGCGAGTTCCACGATCGTTTGGACGAGGTGCTGGCGGCAATGATCCGGAATTATGCGGCAGCGGGCGTAGACAGCGTGATGTTTCCCGAGGACTGGGGTACCCAAACGCAGACACTTATCAGTCCGGCCCTGTGGGAACGGGAATTCTTTCCCCGTTTCCAGAAACTTTGCGGCCTGGCGCATGATCTCGGTATCAAGGTTTTCATGCACTCCTGCGGCAGGATCGGCGCCATAATTCCCGGCTTGATGGAAGCGGGGATCGACGTCCTTCAGTTTGATCAGCCGGATTTGCACGGGATCGACACGCTGGCCTCGTATCAGAAAAATGGACGGATCACGTTCTGGTGCCCCGTTGACATTCAGAAAACGCTTCAACAACGCGACGAGGCCGTTATCCGGGCGAAGGCCAGAGAGATGCTGGACAAGTTGTGGCGCGGCCGGGGCGGATTTATTGCGGGTTACTACAGCGACAACGTTTCCATAGGACTTGATCCGCGGTGGCAGGATTACGCATGCGACGAATTTGAAACGTACGGAACCCGGTCCCGCTACATACGTGCAGACGATTCGGTAAACCGGGCACCGGGGGGGACGGCTTGAAGCATGGACTGCTGATTCCGGAACCCGGGGTGAGTTTTTTAGTGAAAGGTAGCTGAAATCTGCTAGTAATACTTTCCTATGGCCCGAGGAAAGTTCTTTCAAAGCGTCTCCAGGTATTTCGATCGGGCGGCCGCCCAATCCGCAGTCACAGCCGGGATGCTGCGACAGGTGAAGACGTGCAATGCTGTCTACCGCATGCGTTTTCCGGTACGGGAGGACAATGGGCATATCACTGTCGTTGAGGCTTTCCGGGCGGAACACAGCTTCCACCGGCTGCCGACAAAGGGCGGCATTCGTTTCAGCCGACGGGTTAGTCTGGATGAGACCATAGCCCTCGCCGCATTGATGTCCTACAAATGCGCCATTGTCGGGGTGCCGTTTGGCGGCGCCAAGGGAGGTATCGTGCTCGATCCCAGCAAATTATCTTCGGGGTTTCGCGAAAGGGTCACCCGGCGTTACACCGCCGAGTTGATCCGCAAGAACTTCATCGGCCCCGATATCGATGTGCCTGCTCCGGATTACGGCACCGGAGAACGTGAAATGGGCTGGATTGCCGACACCTACAAAAACCTGCGTATGAACGAGCCCCACCCTTATGCCTGCGTGACCGGCAAGCCCCTGGGCATGCAGGGAATACCCGGACGCAAGCAGGCGACCGGACTCGGGGTTTATTATGGTATTCGCACATTCATGGAGCAAGCCGACGACATGAAAGCGGTCGGCCTCACACCCGGCATTGCCGGCAAGCGGGTGATTGTTCAGGGGCTCGGCAACGTGGGGTACCATGCGGCCCATTACCTCCAGTGCGATGGAAAGGCGGTGATTGCCGGTATTATCGAACGCGAAGGCGCTCTCTACGCACCCGACGGAATGGATGTGGAGAGCGTGAATCGGCACCGCCTGGATACGGGCTCACTGGAAGGATTCCCCGGGGCGGAGTATATCAAGGAGGGTCATTCCGTTCTGGAAAAGGATTGCGATGTTCTGCTGCCTGCGGCTCTTGAAGAGCAGATCACAGCTGAGAATGCCGGCCGTATCCAGGCGCGGATCGTCGCCGAGGCGGCCAATGGGCCGGTCGGTTTCGATGGCGAAGCCATCCTGTCCCAACGCGGCATTTGCACGTTGCCGGACCTTTACCTGAACGCCGGAGGGGTGACGGTCTCCTATTTTGAGTGGTTGAAGAACCGTGCCGGTGTCAGCTTCGACCGCATGTTCTCTCGGCATGAGGAACTGACCAAAATCAGTTTGGTGGAAACCATCGAGTCGATGACTGGCCGAAGTGTTTCTCCGCCCGTCCGCCGACAGCTGGTGCATGGCGTCAGTGAAGAGGATATGGTTGTGGCCGCCCTGGAACAGACCATGATCCAGTCGTTTCATCAAATCCGTGAACGCTGGAAGAGTCGAAAACTTCATGATCTGCGAACTGCAGCCTTCCTGCTGAGCATCGAACGGATTGCCGAGAGCTATGAACAACACGGGATCTTTCCGTGAATCGCTCTCCCTTCCGGCCGGTGGCAGCAAGCGGGCGCCGGGTATTGAGCGGGAAATCGGAGTCTTGAGGAGGGTTCCGGCTGGATAATCGTTCAAGTATTTTGGAATTTCATTAATGGAAATTCCGCCGGAAAAATGTCAGGATTACCTGATGTTAATCAAAAAGGCCCGCGGAAGGGAGTCGAGCAAGATCGTGCGCTGTGGTCCGGCACTGCGTTGCGGGAAGTTGACAGGTCTTTTCGGTGAATCATAATGGAACTGGATCCTCGATACGAAGATCCATAAATAACCTACCCTGCCCGTACCGGGGCTTTTTTGACTGTTGACGCGATGACAACTTACAAGACTGATGTACTAAACGAAGCAGATCTCGGCGGGGCGCTGCGGCTTTCCATGGAGGCGGGCTGGAATCAGACCTGCGAGGATTGGCGGAGGTTGCTGGATTTGTCTCCACAGGGATGTCTGGGCGTGCGGGTGGAGGGAAGTCTGGTCGCCACTGCGAGCGTGATGGTCTATGGAGGAGATTTGGCCTGGGTCGGAATGGTTCTCGTGGATGAAAGCTTTCGGGGAAGGGGACTGGGGAAGCTTGTTTTCCTCAGTGCCCTGAAGCGAGCGCATGTCATGGGGGCTCGTATCATCGGCCTGGACGCAACTGAGATGGGAAGACCGATGTACCTGAAGGAGGGGTTTCGCGATGTCGGTCTCATCGAGCGCTGGACGGGCCGGCTGGCGGTGACGGAACCCTTCCCCCGTTGCGAAGGAACGGTTTCCTCCCTGACAGGCGACGAGCTTGAATCCGTCCTTCTGCTGGACCGTCAGGCTTGCGGCTGCGACCGGTCCCAACTCCTGAGGCGCCTGTTCGCGGAACCGGAGGTTCGGGCGTGGATCTGGAGGAAAGCGGACGACGAATCTCCTCAGGGGTTTGCGTTCGTCCGTCCCGGGCGCGAGTTTAAGCATCTGGGTCCGGTTGTCGCAACCGGGAAAGCCGGATTCGACGGACTCCTTCATCACATTGGGCGAACGTTGCCCGGAACACCTGTTCTTGCGGATGTCCTGCACGGCCAGGAGCTCGGATCCTCCCTGAAACCACTCGGAATGAATGTGCAACGACAATTGATTCGAAAAGCTCAACCCTGGAGACCGGACCTGCTCGCCGGCCCGCAGGTTTGGCTGGGAGCCGGATTCGAGTGGGGTTGATCCGGACCCTCCGCCACGCGTCGCCGGTCCACGGGCCGGCAAAACCCAAGGAGTTTCAATCCGTTTCCTCTCACAGGATCCGTCAGTCGGTGCCGGAGGCGCCGCCGCATCGATCAAGAACAGCCGTGCGCGTGGGGGTGTTCAATCCGGCCCGGATTGCGAAGACTCCGGGGACCCCGTCGAAACCAGCCCCGAGATATCGAGGAACCCTTCCCAGCCCCGGGAGGGGGCGTCGTAGCGTTGAAAGGCTCCGTACGCAACCTTGGCGGCGGCGTTTTCAAAGGTGTTGTCGTAAAGGTGAATCTGGGCGGCGTCGATTCCCGTGCGGTCGAGCAACTCGGCCCGGGCGGCGTCGGTGTCCTCGCCCGTGATGACGGCCACCTCCTCGGGACTGAGGTGGTGGTCGAAGTCCTGCGGGCTGTGTCCGTAAACTGAAAAGGTGACCGTGTAGGCGCGGTCCCAGCTGCGTTGTTCCCACGCGGCGTAACGAAAAACATTGTCGGCGATGTGGAAGTGCGTGGGGAATTTCTCCGTTCCCGGAGCTTCGGTGTTGAAGAGGGGAGCGGCGATGAAGGGACGGTTCAAGTTGACTTCGGTGCTCACGAAGGTGTTGCCGATGATTTCAACGTACCCGGTTTGATTGCGGAAACGGAGATAGTCACCGGGGGTGTCTTCGAAGTAGTTATCATGGAAGAAAAGGTTTTCCGGCCCGTGCGAGTTGTAGGCCATGTGGGCGTGGGCACTGTCGCCGATTCGTTTGAAGCTGCTCGAGGCCGTCATGGACGGTTTGCCAGAAGGCGTCCTGGAGGTAGTCGGCCGCGTTTTCGGGGGAAAGACCGTCGCCCGAGCCACGCTGCTCCGGGGCCGCGTAAAGGTCCGCGTTCCCGTGAGCCGGTGCTTCATCACCGGGCATACCTTCCGATGCCCGGGGACCGGAGCCCCCGCAGGCGGATAGCAGGACAAAGACCCCGAGAAGGGATGTGAGGCAGAGAGATGATCGGGACATGCTTGAGAACCGCAAAAGCGTCCGGTCGGGTCAAACCTTTTAAGAGCGGGCCGGCCTCCCGCCCCTGGCTGTTGGCGACAGCTGGTACACCGGGGATCCGCGCCAGACCGGTCACGGAGATTACAAAATCCAGTCGTATAACTTCCGTCGACGCACCGAATCGGGATTGAGAAAAATTAAGGGTGCCGCGATCCCGTATATTCACAGTTTTCAACTGCTATGAATACCCGAAAAGGACTCCTGCTTCCCGCCTACCCCTCGGTGCGCAGCTTCACGGGCAGGGCGAGTGTCCTTCGTGAACACTGGGTTCCCCTGTTCGAAGAAGCGGGCGTGCGGGTGGCCTTTGAAAATCACGATCACGCCTACGAGCGTACCGTCCCGATTCGTGCCGTTCGGGAGGATCCCGACGGCATCGTCTATATCGGTGACGGCGCCTGGGGCGTTCCGGTGCGGCCGGTGCACGAGGCACGGGATACCTGGTACCTGGAGAAGTCCATGCCCGTGCGCCACTTCATCCTGCTGACGATCCACGGCGAGTCTCAGGATATGAAAATGATCGACGAGGAGGGCACCTTGATCGCCCACCATGTCTCCCGCCCGTGGGTGCCGCCTTGAAGGCCGCAAGGCTCCCGCCGCACGGGCGGCGGCATTACCGGTTTTGGAGTCGCTTTCGCGGCAGGAATAGTGGCCGGCAGCCTGTTTCCGCCGCATCAAATCTCAGAAAGCACTCCTTTCCCCCAAAAAGAGGTTGCGCGAGGGGAGGTCATGGGGTAGCCTTCCCGGGTAGAACCAAAGGGGGACAAGTTTATGCCTACTCGACGCAAATTTCTGAAGACTGTCGTGGTCAGTGCCGCTGGTGCCACGGGTCTCCACCGTCTTTCAGCAGCTGAAAAGGAGTCGCCGCAGCAGGTTGACCGCCGTCCGCTGGGCCGAATAGAAACACCGGTTTCAATTGTGGGGCTGGGGCTGGGCTCCGCCTATACCCGACCCTGGCAGGAGAAACCCGAAGAGAGCCATGCCCTGCTGAATCTCGCTCTCGATCACGGCGTGAATTTTTGGGACACTGCCCGCGGCTACGCCCAAAGCGAGCGGATGATCGGACCGGTCGTGGAAAAGCGCCGTGAAGAGATTTTCCTCGTCACCAAAAGCCGCAGCCGGGATTACGATGGGTTTATGCGGGATGTCGAGACGAGCTTGAAAGAACTTCGCACGGACCGGATCGATCTCATGCACATCTGGAATCTGCCCAGCGACGCCGATCTCGACGAAATAGAAAACGGGGCTCTGAAAGCCGTCGCCAGGCTGAAGGACGAAAAGGTGATCGGTCATTTCGGCATTTCCGGCCACAGCGGGGCGGCGATTCTGATGCAGGCGATCAGGAGGTTCGATCCCGATGCGGTTCTGACCGTTTTTCCTTGCACCCGAGACGACGAGGGGCGTTACGAGGATGAACTGCTTCCCTTGGCCCGTGAACGGAACATGGGGGTGATCGCCATGAAAATGGTGCGGCGTGCCCGCAATGCGGACCTCAAGGGCAGCGACCTGATCCGCTATGCCCTGGGTCTGAAAGGCATCCAGTGCGGCGTCGTGGGATTGGACACCGAGGCGCATTTGCGGGAAAACCTGAAGATGGCCACGGGATTCAAGCCCTTGAGTGCCGAAGAAAGCGCCTCCCTGCACCGCCGGGCCAACGAGGCCCTCGTGAACATTCCCACGCCCTGGGAGCGTCCGGGGTACCAGGACGGGTCGCCTGCTTAAACAAACGGTTCCGGGCGTTGTTGCGCCTGGAAGCATTCCTGCTTCAGAAGACTTGAAAATCTCCGGGAAAAACTCGTAACACCTATTCCAATGAAATCGTTCCTTGTCCTCTTCATCACGCTTGTTTCAGCCTCCTCCCTTTCCGCGCATCCCACGGGGCATGAAGGTGGGGTTCTCGAGACGGCCAGGCATTTTGTGACGCACCCGGACCACCTCCTGACATGGGGTGCGGTTTTGCTGCTCGGGGCAGGGATGGTTTATTGGAAGGTGCTTCGTCTTCGCAAGAACCGGACGGATCGGTGATTTTGCGGAATTTTGGCCGGATTGACGCGTTCTCCTCAGGTTCCGAGAACCCGGTTCAATTTGCCTGAGACGAAACCTTCTTCATCGAATTCAATTTCCTCGAAACCCAGGGATCGAATGCGTTGCTCGATCTCTTTCCGTTCTGCTTCCAGTTTTCGGACGGAATCCCTGGCCACCTCGATCTTCGCTTTTGTCCCATAATGGCGTACGCGACTTACCGGAAAACCCGCAGCCTTTAACACGGCTTCCGCGTCTTCAATTTGACGGAGTTTTTTTACGGTAATCTCCTCACCGTAGGGCACGCGTGAGGAGAGGCATGGGCTTGCGGGCTTATCCCAGCACTCAAGCGTGAAATGCGCGGCCAGTTCGCGAACATCACTCTTGGAAAGGCCGCAATCGGCCAGCGGGGAGCGCACGGAAAATTCGTCTGCAGCCCGCAGGCCGGGCCGGTAGTCGCCGAAGTCGTCCGCATTGGTTCCGTTCAGTACCCACCAGCCGGGTTTTTCCCGCCGCAACCCCGCCAGTTCATCATAGAGGGTGTGTTTGCAGTAGTAACAGCGGTTGGAGGGATTCCGGAAATAATCGGGATTGGAAATCTCATCCGTTGTGATGACGCGCAGGTGCAGGTCATGCCTCCGTGCGAAGGTCTTCGCTTCCTCAAGGTCCGAGAGTTTCAAACTTGCGGATGCCGAGATAACCGCGCAGGCATATTCCTTCCCGAGGAAGTGCCGGGCGAGAAAAGCGGCAAGAGAACTGTCAACGCCGCCGGAAAAAGCGACCAGGGCACCTGGACAATCAGCAAACCACGCCTTCAGTCGAGCTAACGAATCCACACCGACAGATTTGCCGGAATCGGCACCTCTGTCAACCTGCTCAAGAAAAAGTAATTCGCCTTCTTGCTTGGCATCTCTCTCACTCAAGATAGAACTCAAACGATGAAAACGCTTCTCTACCAATGTTCCTCCGGAATCAGTGGTGACATGAACCTGGGGGCGATGGTTGCCCTTGGGGTGGATCCGGCAGCTTTGGAAGCGGAATTGCGCAAATTACCCTACAAGGGGTGGTCCCTTCGCTTCGAAACCGACAGTCGCGCCGGTATCAGCGGAACTCGTTGTGACGTTGTCCTGGGAGAGCGGGGCGGCCACGATCACGAACACGACCATGATCACGCACACCGCAGTTTTACGGAGATCAGGGAAGCGATTGAGGGAAGCGCTTTAGCTGTCCGGGTGAAAGCGGATGCGGTGGCTTGCTTCAGGGTTTTGGCGGAAGCGGAAGGCGCGGTTCATGGCATCGAACCGGAGGCGGTGCAGTTTCATGAAGTCGGTGCGATCGATTCAATTGTGGATATCGTGGGAGCGGCGGTCTGCTGGGACCTCCTCGGGATCGAACGGCTCGTTTGTTCAGCTTTGGAGACCGGTGGCGGGACGGTCGATTGCGCCCATGGACGACTGCCGGTACCGGCTCCCGCAACGGTCCGGTTGCTGAAGGGCGTTCCGTATCGAACAGGCGGATCCCGTTTCGAAGCGACCACCCCGACCGGCGCGGCGTTGCTGGTTGGAAAGGGGTGCGAATTCCTTGTCCCGACTGAGGGACGCCTGATCCAATCGGGGATTGGTGTCGGGCGACGTGACACCCCGGATCTGCCGAACGTGCTTTATGTTTCACTGATCGAAGAATCTTCCTCGTTCTCAACCCGCTCTGAGGGCTTGGATGAGGATGAGGTTTTTGAGCTGGCTGCCAATATCGACGATATGACCGGCGAGGCAATCGGTTATCTGTGCTCACGGTTGCGGGAGGCCGGTGCCCTGGATGTTTGGCAGACTGCTGCTTATTTTAAGAATGACCGGCCCGGTTGCGTAGTGCATGCACTCGTCGAGAAAGAAGAGTTCGAGTACCTGGAATCGGTATTCCTCCTGCATAGCCGTACGCTTGGGGTCCGGCGGCAGACCTGGCGACGTGGAAAGTTGAAGCGCGAGATTCAGGAGTTGGATACGGATTGGGGTGTCGTTCGTGTCAAACTGGCAAGGGGTCCGGGTGGTCTGTTCCGCCATAAATTTGAATATCAGGATTGTGCGCGGATTGCCGCCGAAACGGGCCAATCACTCGCCTCGGTTGAGGCACGACTGGAGAAGCTTTTTACACGAAAATTGGACTGGAGATGAATTTACGTGAAACATTGGAAGCGCTGCAGAAGGGTCGGATCGACCTGGAAACAGCGATGCAACGGCTTCAGGGCTTCGAGGATCTCGGGCATAGCCGGGTCGACCTGCGCCGGGAGGAGCGGACCGGAGCGGCCGAGGTGGTCTATGGAGCCGGGAAAACCGCGGGACAGATTGCCGAAATTGTCGGAAGTCTCCGCAGAAGCGGAAATGATGCACTCGTGACACGAATCGACCCGGATGTGGCCGAGGGTGTACGCCAGGCCGTTCCCGATGCGGTGTATAACGCTCAGGCACGCCTGCTGCAAGTGGGGACCGGTGAGAGCGAGAAACAGGCTACGAAGATCGCTGTTGTCTGTGCGGGAACCTCCGACCTCCCGGTGGCCGAGGAGGCGAGGCTGACAGCGGAGTTTTACGGAAACGTGGTGGAACGAGTTTATGATGCCGGCGTCGCCGGCCTGCACCGTTTGCTTGCCAGTCTTGAAGTGATCCAGGCCTGCCGTGTCGTGATCGTTGTTGCCGGTATGGAAGGCGCATTGCCGAGCGTTGTCGGCGGACTGGTAAAGGCGCCGGTTATCGCTGTGCCCACAAGCGTGGGTTACGGCGCCAGCTTCGGAGGTGTGGCCGCGCTGCTGGGCATGCTTAATTCCTGCGCCAGCGGTGTGAGTGTCGTCAATATCGACAACGGTTTTGCCGCGGGCTTCCTGGCCAGTCGTATCAACCGGCTCTAGCAGCCTGTCGGGGAAGGCATGGCCTTCTCCGGCTTTTTTGTGCCGGAAGGAATCGATCCCAAACGGGCGGCGATGGCCGGAGTCACCCCTGCCAGAGGGCAATTGCTGTTCGCGGCGATGGCCGCAAAGGCGATTGGACCACGCCCGGATAGAAAGCGCAACCAGGATATCAAAAATCGCCCGCCAGGCCTTGCGTGAAGGAGAGGCTATCCAGATAGACGAGGACGCGATCGCGGACGGAGCGAAGTAACCGGCACAACATCGTGAGTTCGACGGACTGACGGGGTGTTAGCTGTCGTTGGGAGTCGGCGCTGGGAGGGAATGCCGGCCGGGCTTGTGCGGTTCAGTGCCGCGGGCGTTCGGCCGACAGCGAGCGCATCAGCGTTTCGACTTCTGGCCGGACCGGATGTCGCGACTGGAACCAGGCAAGAGCGATAAATACAATTCCGGCCGACAAAACCGGGGCTCCCACCCGGGCGGCGAGGCCGGCCTGGAGTCCGTAGGTGGTGATGACAAAGGCGGCCAATCCTGTCAGGATCGACGCGACGGCCGCGGTGGCGCCGGCATGTTTGAACCAGGGAAGAAGGCCGAAGAGCATCGGGATGGAAACCGGGCCCACGAGCGCCCCGAACCACCCGATGATTAATTCGATGACGCCCCCGAACCTGTCCGCCTCGATGGCGATGATCATAGTCAGCAAAGTAAACGTGAATGTTGCCGTCCGGGCTACGCGAAGCGAGCGTTTTCGCGGCATGTTCCTGAAACGGTCGGAGGCCAGAGGAAGAATGTCGCGGGTGATTACCGCGGAGATCGTGTTAGCATCCGAAGTAGTCATCGACATGGTGTTGGCGAACATAGCCGCCAGGACGAGTCCGACCAGGCCGGCCGGCAGGAACATTTGGGTCAATTCCGCGTAGGATTGGTTCGGGTCGGCCAGGTCCGGAAGGAGAACAGGCGCCGCCCACATTGGGAAGAACAGGATCAACGGCCAGAATGCGTAGAGTCCTGCGGAGAGCAGCGCCGACTTTTTCGCGCTGTGGGCGGACGGCGCGGCGATGTATCGCGCCGCCAGGTTCCAGGTGCCGCCGTTGTAGCTCAGAAAGACGACCGCCAGGAAGGCGATGAAAAAGCCGGATGTGTAGGGGCCGTTGAATAAGTCCGTGTGCCCTTCGGGAAGGTCGTCCCAGATACCCAGTAGGCTTTCGGTCCCGCCGAGGTGGTTCATAACGGCAAAAAACAACACGAACCCGGCCACAATCTGGACCACAAACTGGGCGAGGTCGGTGTAAAGGTCCGCCCATAATCCGCCGATCGTAATGTAAAGCAGGGATACACCGGCCGAAAGCAGAATACCCGTGGAAATAGGAAGCCCGGTAAACCCGTTAAGCAAGATGCCGATAGAGGCCCATTTGGCTCCGACGTCGAAGAGTTTCAATACAACACCGCTCCAGGCCATGAGCTGTTGCGTCCCGATATTGTAACGCAGAGCGAGGTATTCGGTCGGTGATTCGATACTGAGCTCCTGGCGCAGGCGCGCCCAACGGGGTGCGAAGAGGTAGGCCCCGGCGATGCAGGCGAGTGTAATGGAAAACGCCCACCAGACATACAGTGTGAAACCGTACTGGTAGGCAACACCCGCGTAGGCGACAAACACCACGCCACTGTATCCGGAAATATGGTGGGAGATCCCCGCCAGCCACCAGGGGGCCGTCCCGCCCGCCACAAAGAAATCACTTGAGGCCTTGATCTTCCGAAACGAGATGATCCCGATGTACACCATCACCAGGAAAAACAACGCCACCACTATATAATCGCCGGTCGTCATATGCTGTTGCGTGTGTTGACGCGCATCAAACCGCTGAAATTACGGGCCACCGCTGCTGAAGCAAGCAAATACCGGTTCAGGCACACTCTCTCCCCGATGACGACACGAGCGGCTCCTTCCGCCGCAGCTAAATGTGCGGATCGGTTGAGAAAGGGAGCGGAGTGGGGTGCCGTGTCCCGCCCGAGCCCCGGCCCGGCCGGGAAATTAGCTTGCCCGAAAAGCCGATCCTCGCCAGCCTGCTTTGTTATCGACTGGTTTCGCCGGTTGACCAGGAGCTTTCATTCGGATGCCCGCAGGTGGCAGTTCTCCAAACGGACAAGTGACGGGGCGAAGCCTTGTCGCGTGGTGCCGGGGCAACACAATCGCCAAATCCGGTAAATCCGTTTCCGCAGCAACAGGAGTTATTAAGTGCTATGGATAAATTCATGGAAGCAGCCATTGAGGAATCGGAAACGGGGTTTCATGAAGGGGGCATCCCTATTGGGGCCGTCCTGGTTCACCACGATCGCATTATAGGCCGAGGGCGTAATCGGCGGGTCCAGAGAGGCAGTGTGGTGTTCCATGGCGAGATGGATGCCCTGGAAAACGCGGGACGCCAACCGGCAAGCGTTTACCGGGAGTGCACCTTGTATACAACACAGTCTCCGTGTCCCATGTGCGCCGGGGCGATTTTGCTCTACGGGATACCGAGAGTCGTCGTTGGGGAAAACCAGACTTTTATGGGAGCGGAAGACCTGCTCAGATCGAAAGGGGTGGCAGTCGAGGTGTTCCAGGATCCCCGATGTGTGGATCTGATGTCCCGGTTCGTTACGGCTTCTCCCGGGGTTTGGAACGAAGATATCGGACTGTGATCAATGACCGGTCAGGAGTTTCGGGCGATTGTTGTTTCGAGTTCCTTTGCCGCGGTGATCGTGGTCACATTTTCCGGCAAAATCGCAAGGCCCCGGGGATCGAGCGAGCGTGCGATCTCGACAGCCTCATCGCAGGGGCACAGAACAAGGATCGGTTTCTCTGCGTCCTGAAGCATGCGGAACATCGGAAGATGAGCCAGCGCCGACGGAGTTCCGGCGCCGGGGGTGAATTGTACGGCGGTTATTTCGGGGGATTGCGCGAGTGCCGTCGCGTGACGCGCAGCATCAGGCCCGTCGAGATGGAACAGGCAGCGGCCGGCGATTACCGCCTGGCGGCGCAGTGAGGGCAGACAGAACTCGTTGAATTGTTCCGGACCGATCAAGGCGTTGAAATCGCAGGTGGGCAGGGTATACGGGGTGTTGGACCACGCGTGCAGCCACTGCACCGGAGCCGACCCCTCGCGAAGTACGAGGTCGTAGAAGTCGAAGAACACCGACTCCCAGCTCGAAACCAGCCTTTCGGCCGCAGACTTGACGGTTTCCGGCCGCTCGAACAGGTCGAAAATCAATTTTTCAGTCCCCCGAAGATTCGCGAGGGTATCCATAGCCCCGCTCAGATCGGGGAGGCATACCAGATACCTTCCGGCCCCGTCCCGGGCTGTGGCCTGAAGAAGTTCACGCACACGAGCAAACCAATGGCCGGCCAACGACAATTCTTTGGATTCAAAAGTCTCCCAGTCGTCGATGACGGGCGTTTGCCAGGAGGTTTGCGTCTCCTGATCGAACTTGAGTTCCGCCCCGAGATAGGCGCCGATCGTGACCGGTCCGATATCAACCCGGATACTCGGCGGCGTGGCGTCGATCCAGTAGGTGTTCTCGCATTGGGCGCGGCGGACGGCAAGCCAGGCCTGTGTGTCGTGCAAAAGGTCGAAGGCTTTATCCTGCCGAATGGAACCGCTTCTTCGAACGCTTCCCAGGAGGAGTGGGCTCTCGTTCTGGCGATGCCACCAGGCCTCCCATCGCGAGGCGATTCGAGGGAAGCCGGGCGAAAGGCTTAGCGCCTTCGAGCCGAGTTCTCGCAGCGCCTCCAGCCTCCAGGTCGCGGTGGACTCTTCGTGTTTCATTTAGGTTGTAATTGCGATTCCGTCCGCTTGGTAAGGCGCTGAACGCCGGGAAACGGTGACGATGAACAGCCATCCGGGAGGGCAAGCTACGCGAACGGACGGGATGAGGCAATCAAAGTCGAAATTTGCTTGTCCCTGAATCCTCCGGTCGGCAGGATCGGGCTGCGTCGTTTGGGGCGTCGCAAGGGCCGCTGGTTATCGCTGAATCCGGATGTTCCTTCTAATTGCCCGAATAATGAAAAAACTAACAGCAGGTGTCGTCCCGCCGATCCTGGCGTCGGCTCTTGCCCTGGCCGCATCGAGCGTTCATGGGGAGGAAGCGCAATCGGTCGGGGCAGCGGTGGAGCACGACCGCATCGTAGTGTACGTGGATGGCGAAGAATTCACGGCCTACAACTTTGGTGAAGAGCATAAGTATCCGTTCTTTTATCCGGTGAATGGCCCAGTCACAGGAGAGAGCGTCACCACCTGGGATCAGGACCCCTATCCTCATCACAGCTCCCTCTACATCAGCCTCGACTGGGTGCGTTCGGAAGGCGTGGAACGGGGAAACTACTGGCAGCCCCGTCACGACCTGGAAACGGGACAGGTATTTTCGACGGCGCCGCGCCTTGTGGAGGCCACCGGAAACAAGGTGGTCCTGCAGGATCGATGTGATTGGATCGTGCCGGGTTTCGACGCTCATCAGATGCGGGACACGCGGACAATAACCATCCGGGCTCCTTCAGCCGCAATCCGCGTGCTCGATTTCGAGTTCAAGTTTGAGGTCTTGCAGGATCTCGACGCGGGGCCGACGGGCCACTCTTTTTTCAGTGCCCGCCTGCGGCCAGAACTCGCTGTAGGCGATTCCGGGCGCGGGCCCGACATTGCCCATCTGGGGACGGGTACGATCGTTGACGCCCGCGGGAACCGCGACGAGACAGAGACTTTCAGCAAGAACGCCCCCTGGGCTGCTTACTACGGAGAACACTTCGGCGAAACGGAAGGCCTCGCCATCGTCCAGCATCCGGAGAATCCAGGCTATCCGGCACCGTGGTTTACCCGCAATTACGGTTTTCTTTCGCCGACACGTTTCGCCTTTATCGAAGAACCGATGCCGTTGCCGGCCGGTACGAAGTTCACCGAACGTTATCGCGTTCTTGTTTTCGCCGGTGATCACCAGGAAGCCGGTATTGCCGAATGGGCGGCGGATTTCCAGGCGAGCCGTTGAAAACGTGTTTGATACCGACTATTCCCAATACCTCGCGTATCAGAAATGGAATTGCGAGCGGGGAAAGTTCTCCTTTCAGGTCGGGTACATGTTTGCCAAGTAAAACCCACGTTCACTGCAATTCCGGGATGCCGTAACTCCAGACTTCGGAGCCATTGGCAAAGTAAATACGGCCGTTGTGCAGGGCAACGCCCACGCGGGCCTCCACAGGCGTATCGGCCAGCTTTTGATGTTCGAACGTTCCCGGCTCAATCCGGACAATCGCGTCCCTGAAGAGCGAATAAATGGCATCGTTCGGCCCCATTGCCCACACCCGCGGCGCCTGGCCGCCCGTGATATTGCCGTAATGATCGCTGAGCGACTCCTGGTGAACCACTTCACGCGCCTCCCAGTCGAATACGAAGAATGTCCCCTCGCCGTCGAGGCCGTAAACCAGGCCGTCCGGCCCGACTTTCAGTTCCCGGATCTCCTGCACGCCGGGCAGAATCACCTGCTTGTAAACCACCTCCATAGACGGCCATTCGGCGATGTAGAGCACGCATTCCTCCGCGATACGCTCGCCGCCGGTACCCGGTCCCGTGGTGGTGCCGCCAATGATGCTGCCGTCAGGGAGCTCCGCCAGCGCTTTGGTGCTGTGATATTCGATCAGGTCCGTGTGTTCGTACATCGTCTTCCCGTCGGTTTCGACGTCGTAAACCATCATGCCGCCGCCGGTCAAACCGTAGCCGGGAGTTCCGGTCTGTATCACATGACGCCCGTCCGACAGTGCGAGGATGTCGTGCGGGCGATCGATAATACTGCCGCTTGATGCGAGCGCTCCGGGGTTCACGTTGTATTCGGGCTCCCTGTCCGGATTGTAGCGTATCAGGATCCCCTGGGTATAAATCGCCCCGTAGAGTTCATTCGCCTGTACCGTCATGGCGTTGATGTGCCCGCCGCGTACGGGCGTGTCCCGGAATGTGTCTTCGACGGGATCATAAGCGAACAGGTGAAGCGGGTGGCCTGTGGAACCGTAAATCCGTTCATCCGGCCCGACCACCAATGAGTAAATCCATGCTCCGGCCGAAGGATAGTCAAAGGACACGCGTTGCTCTTGACCCTCCCCATCGGTCACACGCATCCAGCCCTCCGGCAGGTTCAGGCGGGTGATTTCCCTCCCGTCCGGCAGTTTTCCGAACAGCCCCTCCTGCCGGTCGCTGATCTCTTCGACCTTCGCAACTTCCGGTTCGCTCTCCAGTTCCGTGGCCCGCCCTTCGTACATCCGGATCCAGGGAGCGTCGTCGGCGGGCATCCTGCCGTACACTTTCCCATCCTCGCCGCGCCACATCACCACATTGCCCCCCGCGCGATCCTTTTCATCAACCATTGGCCGGACCTCGCCGCTCTCCGGGTTCAGTGCGAACATGTGGTTGTTGGTCATTCCGATATGGGTATAAACCCAGCCGGTGTCGTCGGTTGCAACTCTACGCGGGTATTGCGGCCAGTTTTCTTCGTTGACCGGACCGTAGTCCCGGTACTCGCGGGTTTGCGGGTTGAAGGAAACCATGTGCGCATTGGGATACATGCCCATCCAGATCACACCGTCGTCATCCTCGGTCGTCCACATTGCCAGGTGGTCTTCAGTTTCCTCAACGTGCGTGTATTCCCCGGTTCGAGGATCAAATTCAACAAAGTTATACTCAAAATGGGTGTACAGGTAGCCTTCGCGGGAATAGAGGAACGTAAACGGGGAGATCCATCCCGAGGACGACGTGAAGGGCATCTCGTGAAAGGTGGTATCCCCTGTATCCGGGTCAATCATCAACAACCCGTAGCCTCCCGTGTGATCCTGTAGCCAGACGGCAAGCTTGGGTTCCTGGTTTGCCGCTTCGACCACTGCCGCGCCGCGCGAACGTGACACTTCCGCTCCAACACCGTGAAGCACAAACCCATCCCCTCTGTCTTCACTCTGGGCCCGAACTTCCGGCTCCGCGGCAATGAGTGCCAAACCGGCAACACCACCGGCGATCAGTTTCCAAATGCTTTCTCCCGTCATCATGCCATTCCTTGTTCAATCGGTTATTGAAAATACCCGCGCCAGCCTGTTTTCGAATTCCTGGAACATTCCGTGTTGAACCGGAACCTGTCCTGTTGCGGGCCATCTCCCGGGGATAACCGAAGGGTGCGGGTTCTGTTTATGTTATTCGATAAGATGACTGCAGGCGATGGCCGCCATTCGGTCAAGTGTTTTGCGTCCGGCCCGTCAGTGGCGGTCCTTGAAATGTTTGAAGAGTCCGAACCTTTCGGAAATCTCGCTCGTGTGTCATCACTTGACTCCGCGGTTGTCCGGTATTCCGCCCGGGGTCGGAATCGGGCTCCTTTTGCCTGAAAGGCCGATTTCAGAGTGTGAAAAAACGGGTTCCTCAGCCCGGCCGGCAATGTTGACAACAGCCTGATATAAATGCCTAATAATCCCCATTATTGCTTTTTCCATGTCTACAATCATCCGTTTTGCCTGCACTTGTATTCTCTGTTTGATTCTGCCCGGTTTCGCAATCGGCGACGAGTTGCGTATTCATCTGATTTCCGGATCCGCCGAGTATGAATCGGAACCTTCCCTTCGTGATCTTCAGCGCGAGCTTGAAGAGAACTATGCGGGAATTACCGTTACTGCCTCGTGGGGCAGGGATGCCGGCGATCACCTGCCGGGAATTGGTGATCTGGCAGATGCCGATCTGCTGATGGTATTCACCCGCCGGATGGAGTTGCCTGAAGAGCAGCTCGACATCATAAGGGGACACGTCGAGGCGGAAAAACCGGTTATCGGCATAAGAACCGCGAGTCACGCGTTCCAGGATTTTCTGGAAATGGACTCCGAAGTATTCGGCGGCGATTATTCGGGCCACGGCGACGATGAGTCGGTGAAGGTCACGATCACAGAAGGCGCCGAAGACCATCCCGTTTTGAAGAATGTCGAGCCCTGGAGTCGTCCCGGAAAGATCTACCACAACCCGGACCTCGGCCCGCGCACGACGCGGCTTTTGGACGGAACGGGACTGGACAGCGAGATCAGCGAGCCTCTGGCCTGGACGAACCGGTACGGAGAGCGCGGGCGTGCCTTTTATACTTCGATGGGCATGCCCGGGGATTTTGAAAACGCGAATTTTCGAAAACTGCTTTTCAATGCCATCGAATGGACTGCCGGCCGCGAACTCATTTATTCGAACCAGGCCATGTCAACGACACCGAACCTGATCGACCTCGAGAAACCTCATGTGCTCGCGGCTGCCGATTTATATCTTCTCGAGCCGCCGGTTACGATAACCGCATTTCCCGCGGAACGCAGTGCCGGCGGCAAACACGATTATTATTCCGAGGGCGACTACTGGTGGCCGGATCCGGACAGTGAGGACGGCTTGCCCTATATCAATCGTGACGGGCAGACCAATCCGGCCAATTTCGTTGATCACCGCCTGGTCATGCGGAGACTCAGCCTGCACGTCCCGGCCCTGGCCGCCGCCTACGTCATTACGGGCAATGAACGGTACGCCGGGCACGCGGCCGCTCACCTGGAAGCCTGGTTTGTGGAGGAGAGCACCCGCATGAATCCCAGCCTGAAATACTCCCAGGCGATACCGGGGAGAGTCGAGGGGCGGGGTATCGGAATTATAGATACACTCCACTTGGCGGAGGTCGCCCGCGCGGCAAAGGTTCTTATTGAGAAAGATGCCCTTCCGGAAGCCGTCCGGGAGGGCGTCAAAAAGTGGTTCGAAAGCTATCATAACTGGCTGAACACCCACGAATATGGACTCGACGAGCGGGATCATCCGAACAACCACAGCACCGCCTGGCTCCTCCAGGCGGCGGCGTTTGCCGACCTGGTTGGAGACGCGCAGAAACTCGAAGAGTACCGAAAGCGTTTTAGGGAAATCATTATTCCCGGGCAAATGGCTGAAGATGGAAGCTTCCCGCGCGAGCTCGGTCGTACAAAGCCCTACGGGTATTCGCTTTTCAACTGGGACCTGCTCGGTGCCCTGGCCCAACTTCTTTCCACCCCGGAAGAGGACCTGTGGGAATTCACCACCGAAGACGGTCGCGGCATGAAACCGGCGATGGATTTCATTCATCCGTTTATCGAAGACAAGTCCAAGTGGCCCTACGACCCCGATGTGATGTATCACGACGAATGGCCCGTGCGTCACCCGACTTTGCTTTTTGCCGGGCTGGCGTATGAGAATGAGGCTTACATAGACACCTGGAGCGGACTTCCCGCCAGCTCGAACGTTCACGAGGTCATTCGCAACTTTCCGGTTCGGCAGCCGCTCCTGTGGGTCGAGTAGGGCCCTGCGAGGGAGGGAGACGGCTGTGTCCGAAGAAAGCGCCACAGCGAAAAGAACACCTTTTCGAACAACCTCTAGCTTTTCCGTGTCGATGGCCAGGCTTATTCAACGGATTCAGGGGGCTGTCGGCGAAGCTCGACAGCTCCCGGGAGAGAGGGCTTGCGTTCCTGGATCCGGAGACGTTAGACCATGGGGCATGAGCAACCTGAGTCCCGACAACCTTCGCTACACCTGGCAGGATAACTGGGGCGGCTTTGCGCCCGCTGAATCTTTCGCCCATCACGGAATTGCGGTCATGGCCGACGGCAGAGTCCTTACCGGCCTGGCCGACGAGCCCACTTGTGTTGTTCTCACCTCGGAAGGCGAGACCGTAAGGCGGTTTCCGGTTCCCGTGGCGAACACCCATAGCCTGGAGAGTAGTGTCGAAGGCGGGAAAGAGGTGATCTGGATTACGGACAACGTGGATTGTCAGGTGGTTAAAGTCGATTCGGAGGGTGCTTTGCTGGCGCGTTTGACGCGGGATGATTTTCCGATTCCCGGCGATGTAAGGTTCTGTCCGACGGGTACCAGCGTTAATCCGGTAACCGGAGAGATATGGATTGCCGACGGCTACGGCTCCAGCACCGTTCACTGCTTCAGTTCGCAACTGGAACATCGGCTGACTTTGACGGGTGAATACGGGTTGGGACATTTTCGTCAGCCGCATTCAGTGTTTGTGGATACGCGTCGCGAAACCCCTCGCATCTATGTCGCGGATCGGGCGAACGATCGTGTCCAGGTGTTTGATTCCGACGGGACGTATCTTTCAGGAATCGCCGAGAATCTGCGGAAACCGTCGATTTTTGCGACTTTTGAGCGTTACCTGGTTATAGGAGAGCTTGCCGCCCGGGTTGTCGTCTGCGATGAGGAGGACAAAATTATTCAAACTCTCGGCTCAGGGGAGGCGCATCTGGAGAAGGAGGGCTGGCCCAACCGGATCGGGCCGGGCGGTGAGAAGGTCAGTCCACTCGATGACATTCCCACCGGCGAGTTCAACAGCCCGCACGGAGTCTGCGCCGATGGTGACGGAAACATCTACGTCAGTGAATGGCTGATCGGCGACCGTTTCACAAAACTGGTCCGCGAATCCTGAACAACCTCCACAGTGAGGGTTCAGGGGAGGAGCAGACCGGAGTCACGGCTGCAGCGCACGTATTTCCGTGAGCCCGTCTTTTAACTCATTCTCGGAAAAGCTGTGATCGGAAAGCTTGCCTGAGAAATAGTCCTCGTACGCCTGCATATCGACGAACCCATGTCCGCACATATTGAAGAGGATGGTCTTCTCCTTGCCCTCCTTTTTCGCCTGCCGGGCTTCCCGCAGGACCTGGGCGACCGCATGCGTGGCCTCGGGAGCGGGAATAATACCTTCCAGACGGGCGAAGGTGATTCCCGCCTGAAAGCACTCAAGTTGTTGCAGAGCGACCGCTTCCATCAGGCCGTCTTTGAGCAGCTGGCTGCACAGGACGCTGGCTCCGTGATAACGCAGGCCGCCGGCATGGATGGCTGCGGGCCGGAAATTGTGGCCGAGCGTGTACATGGGGAGCAGGGGAGTGTATCCCGCCGTATCACCGTGATCGTACAGGAATTCTCCCTGGGTCAGCTTGGGGCATGATGCCGGCTCGACGGCGATGCAGCGGGTCTTTTTTCCCTGGGTTAAATTCTCGCCGATGAATGGGAAGGAGATTCCGGCAAAGTTGGAGCCCCCTCCCATCGGAGCGATGATGAGGTCGGGATAATCCCCGGCCATTTCGAGCTGCTTCAGGGCTTCCTGGCCGATAATGGTCTGATGCAAAAGAACATGGTTAAGGACCGACCCGAGTGCGTATTTATTGGACTCGTCCTGGACGGCTTTTTCTATCGCCTCGGAAATGGCGATACCGAGGCTCCCGGAGGAGTCGGGGTCGGCGGCCAGAATATCGCGTCCCGCCTGGGTGCGGTCGCTCGGTGAGGGATAGACGTCCGCACCGAACATGTTCATCATGATTTTGCGATACGGCTTCTGGTCGTAGCTGATGCGAACCATGTAGACTTCGCATTCGATGCCGAACTGGGCGCAGGCAAAGGAAAGCGCGGTGCCCCACTGTCCGGCACCGGTTTCAGTGGTAATCTTTTTAACGGATTCCTGTTTGTTGTAGTAGGCTTGGGGCACCGCCGTATTTGGCTTGTGGGACCCGCTCGGGCTGCCGCCTTCGTACTTGTAATAGATTTTTACCGGGGCGTCGAGGGCTTTCTCGAGGCCACGGGCCCGGTAGAGCGGGGAGGGGCGCCAGATGTTGTAGATCTCCTGAACTTGGTCGGGAATCTCGATATACTTTTCGGCGGAAGCCTCCTGCTCGATCAATCCCATTGGAAAAATCGGCGCGAGATCATCCGGTCCGGCCGGTTGCTTGGTCTTGGGATTCAGCGGCGGCTGCGGTTTGTTCGGCATATCCGCGGCGATGTTATACCAGTGTGTCGGCTTTTCCGATTCGTTGAGCAGGATTTTTCGGCTGTTGTTCATGCGATTCCCTTGTCTATACAGAAGTTTTCATTCTCCGCAATCGTGTACCGGCTCTCCCTTCGGGTTGCGATCAACAGGGGTTTCCGTAGGGGAAAAAAGAACGGAGGGTTCCCTCCGTTTCAGCAGTATCACTTTTTCTTCGCGGTACGTTTGCGCGTGGTTTTCTTCTTGGTTTCCCGGTCGATGTTGAGGTACGTCTTACCCCGGATAAGGTCTTCGTAGAAATCGAGCAGACGCGTTCCCTGGCGGGGCTTGACCTGGTTCTTCCGCGTGGCCCGGTCGATTTGTCGTTTCATCGAGCGCAGCAGGTCGTTTTCCTTGTATTGAATGAGTTCGAGTATCTCTGAAACCGGGTTTCCGCGGATGGTCTGCTCGATGTAGTAGCCATCGTCCTCGTCGTCTTCAAGGAACACGTGAACCTCGTTCACCCGGCCGAAAAGGTTGTGGAGATCGCCCATAATGTCCTGGTAGGCGCCGGTGAGAAAAACGCCCAGGTAGTAGGGTTTATCGTTCAGGGGATGCAGGGGGAGGTACTCCTTGACGTCCTCGAGATCGATGAACCGCGAAATCTTGCCGTCGCTGTCGCAGGTGATGTCGACAAGGACGGCATTGACGCTTGGCTTCTCCTTCAGGCGATGGAGCGGCGTGACCGGAAAGAGCTGATTGAAAGCCCAGTGATCGAGAAGTGATTGAAAAACGGAGAAATTGCAGACGTACTGTTCGGCCAGCATTTTTTTAAGCTCGAAGAGTTCCTCCGGATGATAGGCGCTTTCCTCCTTTTCCTCGTCCAGGCTCTGGCAGATCTTCCAGAAAAGATTCTCCGCGTAGGCCCGGTTCTCGAGGTCGAGGTAGCCGTGGTTGAAGAGGGAGTAGGCCTCCTCTTTCTTTTGAAGGGCATCGTGGAATCGTTCCAGCTGGCTGTACCGGCGCTTGCTCTTCAGAATATGTTCCAACTCGGTAACGATGGCGTGGGGTTCTCCGTCCGGTTTCAGAGCGAGTGAGTTGTCGGTCTTGGTGATGCGGTCGAAAACCTCTACCACCAGCATGGAGTGGGGGGCCACGATGGCGCGTCCGCTTTCCGAGACGATGTCGGGAACGGGTACCTCCGCCGAGTTGCAGACCTCGCGAATGTTGAAAACCACGTCCCGGGCGTACTCCTCCATCGAGTAGTTCATCGAACTGTCGAAATTCGAGCGGCTCCCGTCGTAGTCGATCCCTAGGCCTCCGCCGACATCAAGGTGACCCATCGGAAATCCGAGTTTTACCAACTGGCAGTAAAAGCGGGCCGCTTCCACGACCGCGTTTTTAATCGTGATGATGTTGGGCACCTGGGAGCCGATGTGAAAATGCAGCAATTGCAGGGCGTCCCCCATGCCGGCCTCCTTGAGCTTGTTGCCGGCGCTGAGAATCTGGCTGGTGTTGAGCCCGAACTTCGAGTGATCGCCGGTCGACGTCGCCCACTTCCCCTCGCCCTGGCTGACCAGTTTGACACGGATACCGATCATCGGAAGCGCGTCGTACTCACGAGCCAGACGAATGATGGGGTCCACCTCGGAAACCTGTTCGATGACGATAATGATCTTCTTGCCGAGCTTGGCGCCCAGCATGGCGAGCCGGATATATTCCTCGTCCTTGTAGCCGTTGCAGACGATGAGGGAGTTTGTGTCGTAATGAATTGCCAGCGCGATCATCAACTCGGGCTTGCTTCCGGCCTCCAGGCCGAATCCGTAGGGTTCCCCGGCGTCGATGATTTCCTCGACGACTTCCCGCATCTGATTGACCTTGATGGGAAAAACGCCGCGATAGCGTCCCTGGTACTTTTCCTCCCGGATAGCGGTCGAGAAGGCTTCGTTGATTTGTTCCACCCGCTGGCGGAGGAGATCCTGGAAACGGATGAGGAGGGGGGTGCGCAATCCCTTGCCCCGAGCCTCTTCGATAACGTCCATAACGCGGATGCTCCGCTGGTCGCCCAGGGGCTGCACCTGGACGCATCCCTTTCCGTCCACCGAGAAGTTTCCGTTTCCCCACCGGCGGAACCCGTACAGCTCCTCGGACTTGCGGGAAGTCCAGTTATGAGCGGTTTTCTTTTTCACTACGGCAACAAGGTGTTGGTTGGACAAGGGACGATGAGCCACGCTCCGGCGATTGCGATCGTTTCTTTTTATGTGTTGTCATGGCAATTCAGGGACTCTCCCGCTTCAGCTTGGCGGAATCCGGGATTGTTGGGGATTTGAAAGTGGCAATGCGAGTCCAAAAATCCACGGATGGCCGGCCCATCCCGGGTGAGGTTCGCGCCCAGGTGTTTTCCGCGGTTCGACACATCCCCGGCTATGTCTCAACGGCCGGATGGAAGCGCGTCATGAAAGGTGATTCTCCGTACAGGCCGGCAGTCCGCAGGCAACCCGGGTAACCCGATCCCGCCGACACAAGGTTCCGGAAATACCCGACGGGTTCGAAAGGGCATGAACCCGGCGGACTGCCGGCAGGTTAATTCCGAAGCCGGCAAATTTTTTTATGGCCAAACGGCGAAATCTCAAGCTAGTATCCTTGTCTTTAGCTGGCAGCACCCATAGTTCAATGGATAGAACACCGGCCTCCGGAGCCGAAGATTTGGGTTCGACTCCCGATGGGTGCACCGATTGCTTAATCTTTTAAGCATCAGTTGGATAAGTGCCTTCAGTTTATCGGCTCCAATCCCGGGGCCCGGTGAAGCGGGCCGGATCTGTCGTTGACACCGGGCTCGCAACGAAAGATCGCCGGATCGGCGTTGGCGTGCCGAGCGGTCGAGGACACCGCCCCGGTCCAGCTCCAGCCGGTCATTTCTGGTTCAACCCGGCCTTCCGGTGATCCTCAGGCCAGCAGGCTTGGAGATGCGGCGGATGGTGTCCGAAAGTCGAACTCGATCATGAGGGAATCGCTTTGTGAAAAAACAGCATTCGATTCCTGGGCGGCGGCCCGGATCGAACCGGTGATTCCGGCGAATGTTCGGGCTTCCAGGTTGATCGGAAAAACCTGAGAGGCGTAGCCTCGACCCGGTGACACGCGAACTTCAAGTTGGTTTTCAAGCCACCGCCGCAACCGATAGAACGCCAGGTAGTAGCGTTTTTCCAGTCGCCCCCGGAGCTGGCAGAATACCCGGAGAATCTCCTCCACATCGTTCCGGTGAGTCAGCGCGAATTTCAGGTCCAACAAGGCGTCGATCACCGCCGGATCTTTATCCGCCTGCTCATGCAACAAAACGTCCACGATCTCGTGCCCGCAACGTTCGCGACAGGTGGTCGACGTGCAGTGACATGAGTAAAAGGTTTCGGGATCGGTGTTGGTGTCGGACCAAATCATCATGTGTCGCGTTCAGTGGGAATACGTTAACGTTGCGGGAAATGAAGTCAATCAAAAACCTGATACTGTGTCTCAATTGGTGTTGTTAAGCGACAGTCGTCCCCATGAAGGCGGTTTCGAGCGAAGGCCGCTCCGCGGAGCCGGCCGGAGCCTTTTGCTGAACGAGGATCACACAGAATTCTCCTCTCGGCCGACCCCGCGTTTCGGAAGTCGCCTACTTCAGGTAACTCTTGAGCATCCAGAGGGTTTTCTCGTGGTATTGGAGGCGGGCGACAAGCATGTCTTCGGTTTCCGTGTCCCCCTCCTTTGATGCCAGCTCCTTAACCTTCCGGATGTTCGCCGCCACTTTCTCATTGGCCTCGACCAGCGCGGCGACATAGTCCTTCTGCGGCACAGGCGCCTCGAGCTCCGCCATATCAGCCAGTTTGGCGAGCGTCTTGAGCCCTCCCGAAGCGTAGGCCCCGAGAGTCCGAACCCGTTCCGCGATCTCATCGGAGGCTTGAAACAGGTTGGTGTACTGTTCTTCGAAGGCGGCGTGCAAGGCGAAGAAGCCGTCGCCCTCCACATTCCAGTGTGCGTGGTGGGTCAGGGCCATCACGGCGTAGGTATCGGCGAGGACTTGATTCAGGCCCTCGGCGATTCTTGAGTGAGTTTGAGTCTTCCCCTTGGAGTCGGTCATAGTCATATAAACAATTGTACCAAAGATTCCCGGTCTGCGCAAATGCGATTTGATGTCGTCGTGGAATTTGCGGATAGTCCGGTTATGGGGAAGTCCATTGACAGGGGAATCGGCAAGGCCGGCGTACACGGGGCGCGGAAGCATCTGTTTTTTTGTATTGGCCCGGACTGTTGTGCGAGTGAGGACGGACAGGGTCTTTGGGAATATGCCAAGAAACGGGTTAAAGGGCTCGAAGTGCCGGTCATGCGGACCAAGGCCGCCTGTTTTCGGATCTGCACGGGTGGGCCGTGGCTGGTGGTCTATCCGGAAGGAATTTGGTATGGGGCGATGACTCGGGAGCGTCTGGAACGGATTCTTATCCAGCACATCGAGGGCGGAAGACCGGTGCGGGAGTGGGTGGTAGCGGAGAATCCGCTGGCACGGGACACGCGTGCCGCTGTGGAGGAGTAAAGGAGAACCCGGCCCGGCTGATCCGTTGATTCACGGCCGCGATCCGCTGCGCCTTCGCCGGATCCAGGTCAGAAGCAAGGCGGCCCCGCCACCGGCGAACGCGAAAAAGGAGGGTTCCGGAATGACGCTGACCGTTCCTTCAATTTCGTAACCGGCCGTTCGCCAGTCGCCTCCTCCCGTGGTGGAGCGGGAG